>JAFSGW010000019.1 GCA_017440585.1 Clostridia bacterium
ATTTTTTTCCCATACTATAGTTCCGTCATAACTATATTTTACAATTATTCCGTTTCGTACTCCGTCCATGTATGAATAGCCTGTAGCAACATAGCCGTCTGTAGCCTCACATACATCATAAAAGTTCATAAAACTTCCGTAGTTTACACTATCAGACCATTCCATGTCTCCATAATCGGTATACTTTACAATCACAGCCGCAGAGCCCTTGCTCCCCACTGCAACAATGCTGTTATCACTATCTTCTATTACAGCAGAAAATTCATCATAGCCACTTGAACCATAGTTTGCTTTCCAGTCAACATAGCCGTCCTCATCATATCTTACAATAATTGCGTCAGTCCAGCCACCCTTTGAATATACATCTGTCCAGCGTGCTGTGTCAAAGCTGTATTTATCAGCCTCACCTACAGCCACATAACCGTATTCGCATGCGGCAACAGCATAAAACTGGTCGTTTTCTTCGCCACCAAACACGCTCTTGTCTTTAACCTTCACAATGGGTGTTTCGCATAAAAGGCTTGCTTCCTCGCTTATTATGCCACTTTCAAAGCTTACGGCACGAACAAGGGTTGATATCCTTTCAACCTCGAAAGGCTCTTCATACAAAACGCCGTAAAGCTCAGGGTCACTGCCGTCAGTTGTATAGTAGCAGTTACCGCCATCTATTGTCACCCGTTTTCCGTCAAATTCAATTTCGGGCACAGTTGCACTTCCGCCCGATGCAGTTGTAAAATGGATGCTTGTTTTCTTTATGCCCTCACCTACTGCGTTTTCCAATGCACCTTTAGGTATTTTTATGGTGTAGCTGCAGCCGGGCTTAAGGTCCTCGTAAGGCTGAATATACATCCTCTTTGAGCCGTTTGAAGCATATTTATACATGTCAACAGCTTCATTCGTGTCGTTGTTCAGAATGCATATGTCGCTGAAATTTTCTCCCTTGAAAACAAAATAGTTAAAGTAAAAATATATTATATCCATATCAAGCTTCGGGTTAACATTTTTATCCCCGTCTTTAATGTCGGAGTCTGTTATTTCCAAGGGTCCGGGTTTAGTCCAAAAGGTTATACTATATTCCTCCGTCTGGGGAAAACCGTCGGCGTTTTTAATTGCACCTATAGGCACCGTAACCATATATTCCGTGTCGTATTCCAGCCCTAAGGGCAGAACGATAAGGCTTTTACCGTATGTTAAGGCTGCTGTTGTAAGCTTTTCGCCACTTACTTCGGTTACAACTATATTGTCAAAATTTTCGCCCTCAATAACCTCTTCTTCAAAATTAAATACTATATCCATACCTGCAATTTCAATATTTTCTGCTCCGTCTTCGGGGGTAACGCCTGTAAGGTTCAGGTTTTTCACAGTAAAGGCTACTTCTGCAGCCTCAGTTAAGTTTTTGCCGAAAACGCTTTTCACAGCCTTTTCGGGAACAGTTGCGGTATATGTATGCCCTGCCTTTAATTCCGCAGGGGTAATGGTAAGCTTATTGTCGGTTATTTCCTTTTCTATTGTAACGGTTTTATTATCTGTAGTATCTTTTAATGAAACAGAGGAATATTTCGTTCCTTTTTCTATATCGTCATTAAAAGTAAATACAATTTTCTTGTTTTTTGCAACATTTACACTTCCGTCGGAGGGTGATGACGAAGAAAGCTTTAAGTCTCTCGCCGTTACCGTCACCTTGCAGGTATCGGAAAGCCCGTTTTCCGTTGTAACGGTTATAGTTGCAGTGCCGGGCTTTATAC
Source organism: Clostridia bacterium (assembly GCA_017440585.1). Taxonomy (GTDB): domain Bacteria; phylum Bacillota; class Clostridia; order UMGS1883; family UMGS1883; genus RGIG1927. Next base: position 1,746 of record JAFSGW010000019.1, read on the forward strand.
CGTACACGATGCCCTCCGAAACTGTCGCGACGCTTGTATTACTCGATTTCCAGGAAAGAGTACTGCTTGCATTTGAAGGTGTATACGTTACAGACAGACTTCCGCTTCCGTTTGCATAAACATTAAGTGTGGCAGGCAGGCTCACTGCTGTAGGAGGAAGCTCAACCTTAAAGGAATAGGAATCACCAAATCCCGTTTCGTAGCCGGGCATAGAGCCTAAAATGGGGTCGTAGTAGGTATAGCTCATAGACTGTGTGTTTTCTACATATGCCGTACCCGGGCCCACAGCCTGAACAACACACATATTTCCGTTTTTTGACACAATTTTTATTACATTGGAATTACTTGTTGACCACATATAGCTTCGGGACACATTACCCGTAGGCGAATAACTGGGGTAAGCATCCGACGTATAAAGCGTAACTGTATCACCAATCTCCAAAGTCGTTGCCGCACTTATTGAAACTGGAATAAGTGACATACACAAAATCAATATAATTAATATAGCAGAAAACCTTTTCATCATTACCCCTCTTTTGCAACCGTTTACTATATATTATACCTTTTTTTCCACATTTTCAAGCCTTTATGCTGTACTGACCGGGTAAAAAAACGAGGCGGAAAATCCGCCTCGTTCAATTGATTAACCTTCTGTTATAGCTACTCTCTTTGCCTTCTGATTCCAGTTAACATTACAGCCAAAGCTTTCTGCAACTGCACGAACGGGAATCATTGTTCTGTCATTAATAATCTGTGCAGGAACGTCAATTGTAACAGCTTCACCGTTAACAACAAGCTGATCGGAGCCTATTGCAAGAGAAATCGTTGTGTCCCCTCTTGTAGCTGTAACTGTCCTTGTATCGTTATCCCACTTAACCTCTGCACCCATTGCCTCAAAGATTGCACGAAGAGGAACTAAAGTTCTGTCATTTACAATCACGGGTGTCTGACCGTAGGGTGTAAAGTCAATATTGTTCTGACCGTAGCCAACAAGGATTTCTTCCTGTGCATCAAGGTCATAATATTCAGCCTTCCAGCCTTCGGGCTTACCGTAGATGGCAACCTCAAGAGGCTTACCTGCCCAAAGGGCAGAGTTGTTACCGCCCTGAATGTTGTTAACCTCAAGAACGTCAACCTTAATGTAACGGAATGCCTTGTCTGTATCTACCCAGCAGGAACGGAATGCAGGATCGTCATCCTCCTTGCTTGTTGCATCAGCTAAAAATTCCCAGCTTGCTTGGTCATTGCTGCCATATACCTTAAAGTAGCTTGAGGCGTTGGAGCCATTATAAATATCGTTTGTAAGGTTAACCTCGCTCACAACTGTGGGCACCTCAAGGTCAACAATAATCTGATAAGGCAAATGGTCAACCTCTGTTACGCCTGTTCTTTCAAGCTGTACGTTATCTGTAAGGTTGGGGCATAACTTTCCGTCAATGTATGCCTTCTTGCCAAGTGATACTGTTTCACCTGACTGAACTGCGATAGCACCCCAGTAAGGATGATATTCCATCTTATAGCACCAGTTACCTGTAGCTATACCGTCATTGAGTGCCATGTGGAAGAAAATCTGATAGTTAGTTTTTCTCCAGCCACCCGACTGACCCCAGTTATAGCCGTGACCACGCTGTACCCATCTGCCTGCTTCACTGCCGTAGCCCCATACACCGTTTGCCTGAGAACCGAAGGTGCCTGCATTTGCAATAGGTCTGCCGGGCGACCATACGCCGTCAATCTCCGTTGCAGAGGAATACTTTGCCTGAGATGCAAACCAGCCGTTTGCAATGGATGTGTAAATGTAGTATCTGTCACCTGACTTGAATACGGAAGGTGCTTCCCTTCTCTGGCTCTTGAGGATAATGTTTGTAACCTCAACGGGCTTTGTCCAGTTTTCGTCAAGCTTAATAACAAGCTTGTCCTGGTTCATACGTGTGGAAGAGAAGGTGTACATTGTGTCGCCCTCTGTGTAGCGTACCATGTCACGGGAGTCATAACCGAAGGGACGGCCGATGTAGAAGGAGGAAAGCTGGTTGCTGCCTGCCTTGTCGCCATAGTTTTCGTACTGCTCCCAGGGCTCATCCTGAGGAAGAATTACGTTACCTGAAACTGTGTAAGCATAAGGCTTAACGGGCTCTGTATCTCTTCCGGGCTTGAATGCCGCAAAGAATAATTTAGCCACATCATAGCCGTGTGTGCCCTCTGCGTGAGCAGACCATATGTAGGTTTCCTTGTCGGGGTGCATGCCTGTCTGCTTACCTTCAAAACGAAGGTCAATAAATACGGGGTAAATAGGTGTCCATTCTGTGGGCCAGTTGAAGCCGTCTTCACTTTCCTGATAGTAGAAAGCTACACATGTACACTTGTTGTCCCAAATCTGGGGGTCAAAGCCCAAGGACTCAAAGAGCTCACGGGAAACGCCTTCGTTCTTGAACTTGTAGTACTTACCGTTTATAAGGTTACCCGAGGGCTTGGGTGTTGCCAATGCATTGTCACCGTTTTCATCGGTGGGCACCCAGCCGCGTTTTCTGTTATCGTCATAGCCGGTAGTTTCCGTTACATCAATTGCAAAGGTTGTAACTGTGTTTGTTGTACCCTCTGCAATCTGAATATTGCCGTTATACGCCTTAACCGTATACTTCACATTAACGTTTACGGGAAGGTTGTATTCATCAACAGCATCACCAATTGTTGTACCAACCAATTTACCGTCACGGTAAACCTCGTACCTTGTTGCCTTGGGGTATAAAGGCCATGCAACCTTAACGTTGTTTATTGTGTTTTCACCGTCAATACGGAACTCTGCCGCTGTAGCCGCCCAAGGACGGTTATAAACCCATGCCTCTACCATTTCACTCTTTGTGCCGTTGGAGGCAATTGCTCTTGCCTTAATGTGAGCATCGCCGTCACAGTGGAAAGCACCCTCATAGCGGTTGGATTCTCTTGTGGGCTCGCTTCCGTCCAGTGTGTAGAAAATGAAAGCGTTACCCGAGGGGTGTGTAATTGTGATAGGCTCAAAGGTGTCTACAAGGTAATCCTGACTACCGCCATTCACGTTCATAACGGGAGCAACATTTGCCGCCATATATTCGTTGATTTCATCAACAGTAAGTGCACGGGAGAATATCATAACGTTATCTACAAGACCCTCACCGCCTGCACCAATTGTAACGGGTGCATTATTAAGCATTGCCTTAAGGTCAAAATTACCTGTCTGTGAAGCAATCACTTCGCCGTCGATGTATGCCTTAATTTCAGTTTCGGAAACGGAAACAGTTACCTTCTTCCAGTCTGCTCTGCCAACGCCTGCAACGGCTACTGTGTCCACGCCAACAGCAAAGGTTAAACCGCTGTCAACAATCTTTATCTTGTCACCCACTGTAATGAAGGGATTTGTATTTGCCCCTGTCTTACTGTCGTAGGAAATTGTAAAGGAATCAAGTCCTGCAAGAAGGTTGGAACCGTCCGGCTTATTAACAACCATCTTAAAGTCGCCTGCAATATCTGCCGCCTGACCATAGCCCGTCATGCCGCCTGAGTACTTTGCTTCACCATCAACAGTAATCTTACTGCCAACCTCGGCAGAATCGAAATCAAAGCTTGTTAAAATAAGGTCGCCTGCATCAATGGGCAGAAGTGTAACCTTATAGTCCTGCTTTTTACCGTCGTAAACAAGTGTAAGGGTAACATCCTTTGCATCTTCGCCATAAAGAGGTCTTGTCACCTTACCTGTAAGAGGGTTAACAGCAACCTCGTCGCTGGATTCCCACTTCATTCCGCTGCCTGTGGGAAGGTTAATGTCTGTACGTGTAATCATACCTTCTGTAACATAGGTCTGATTAACTAATTCCTTCCATACAAGGTCCTTAATATCGTTGTAGTACTTATCTGCCTGCTTTTCATCAATAACGCCCTTAATAAAGCGAAGATCACGGTAGTAAGCATCAACGTTTATTGTATTGGAGCTTGTTGCACGGTTAAGTCTTAAAACATCGCCGCCTATTTTGTCGGCTGTAATACCCTTACTGTCAACCTCACTCACCTTTTCACCGTCAACGTAAACAGTTAATTTACCGCCTGCCGCACCGTCAAGTGCAATGGCGTAGCTATGCCACATATCGGCAATAGGTCTCTTGAAGGAAGCCACAACAGCATCCTTACCGTCCTGCACCAATACTACAGCTGCTGTATTTTCAGCATAGTAGTAGCGGAGTGTGATACAGTTCTTACCGTAATCAGAAGAGCCGTAAAGGAAAATTGTTCTCTTTACTTCCTCTTCCTTACTTACCTCACGGGACTGATTAAGGTCAACCTTTGCATTAAATGCGAAGGACACCTTTTCGCCCGTAAGCTTTTCACCGGGCATATTACTTACCACATGACCCGTATTGTCGGCATTACCTGCCTTTTCGTCGCGGTGAAGTGTTAAATACTCATCACCAACAACTGCATTACCGTCACTGGGGGGCTTAAGTGCCTCACCCTCGTTAACGGCATCGTTAAACTGATATTCCCCGTAAAGAGGGAAATACTTTGCAACGTTACCTTCCTCTGCCGCAAATGAAATAACGGGCATAATGCCTGTTATCATTGCAATGCATAAAAGAGCTGCTAAAACTTTTTTCATATATTTAACCTCCTTAAAATATATAAGATGATTTTATCACATAATTAAAGCTTTTTCAACATGATTTTAAGCTGTCGGAGATTAACAAAAAACGAGGCGGAAAATCCGCCTCGTTTTCCGCCTCGTTTATTTGATTAATCTTCTGTAATAGCAACTCTCTTTGCCTTCTGATTCCAGTTAACATTACATCCAAAGCTTTCTGCAACTGCACGAACGGGAATCATTGTTCTGTCATTAATAATCTGAGCAGGAACGTCGATTGTAACAGCCTCGCCGTTAACAACAAGCTGATCGGAGCCTATTGCAAGAGAAATTGTTGTGTCATCTCTTACAGCGGTTACCGTCTTTGTGCTATCTTCCCACTTAACCTCTGCACCCATTGCCTCAAAGATTGCACGAAGAGGAACCAAAGTTCTGTCATTTACAATCACGGGTGTCTGACCGTAGGGTGTAAAGTCAATATTGTTCTGACCGTAGCCAACAAGGATTTCTTCCTGAGCATCAAGGTCATAATATTCTGCCTGCCAGCCCTCAGGCTTACCGTAAATTGCAACCTCAAGAGGCTTACCGCCCCAGAGAGCAGAGTTGTTGCCGCCCTGAATGTTATTAACCTCAAGAACATCAACCTTAATGTAACGGAATGCCTTGTCTGTATCTACCCAGCAGGAACGGAATGCAGGATCGTCATCGTCCTTGCTTGTTGCATCAGCTAAAAATTCCCAG
>JAFSGW010000020.1 GCA_017440585.1 Clostridia bacterium
TCGGGCAGAAGCGATATGAGACAGATGATGACTCCCGAAACAATAGAGCATAATGCAAATTGCTTTAAAGGTCAGCTTGCAAAGCTGGTTGATTTCAGCGAAGGAAAAGCTTTGATGGTTAATAATGCTGACTGGCTCTTAAAGCTTAATTATGTTGAGTTTTTGAGAGACATCGGTGCATGCTTCTCGGTAAACAAGATGCTTACCGCTGAGTGCTTTAAGCAGAGACTTGAAAAGGGACTTTCGTTCCTTGAATTCAACTATATGCTTATGCAGAGCTATGACTTCTTGATGCTCAGCCGTGAGTATGACTGTAAGATGGAGCTTGGCGGTGACGACCAGTGGAGCAACATCTTGGGCGGTATTGACCTTTGCAGAAGAAAGGACCAGAAGCAGGTTTACGGTATGACATTTACTCTTCTTACTAACAGCGAAGGTAAGAAGATGGGTAAGACAGCCTCCGGTGCTGTATGGCTTGACCCTGAAAAGTATTCTCCCTACGATTTCTACCAGTACTGGAGAAACGTGGACGATGCTGACGTTGTAAGGTTCATGAAGATGCTCACATTTGTTCCCATGGACGAAATAAGAGAGTTTGAAAAGCTTGAAGGCAGCCAGTTAAATGCTGTTAAGGCACGCCTTGCATACGAGGTTACAAAGCTTGTTCACGGCGAAGAGGAAGCAAACAAGGCAAAGAGTGCGGCTGAAGCTGTGTTCGGCGGACAGGGCAGTGACGAAAACATGCCCACTTATGAAATCGAGGCAGTAACAGGCGAGCAGGGCGTTATGGATGTTCTGGTTGAAGCAGGCTTCATTCCCTCCAAGGGCGAGGGCAGACGTCTTGTTCAGCAGGGTGGTCTTTCCATTAACGGTGAAAAGATGACAGACTTCGGCTTAAGACTTACCGAGGATTTATTCGTAGACGGTAAGGTTGTAGTTAAGAAGGGTAAGAAGGCATTTCTGAAGATTGTTGTGAAATGATTTTCTTTAAGAAAAAGCAGAGTAATATAAAGAAAAACGAAGGAAGCCTGCAGTTGAACGATTCAGTGACGGGGCTTATGAACCGTGAATTCTCCTTTAAGGAGCATAAAAGGCTGAAGGGGTGGGCTGACTACAGTGCAGTGAGCGTGAGGCTCACCCGTTGCGAGGACATGCCCTACGGTGAGGCTGTAGGAAAAATAAAGGAAGCCGGCGGATTGATTGCAAGAATTTGCAGGGAGGACGTTTCACGGCTTGAAAACGGAGACTTTATATTGTTTTCAGAAAACGGAAAAGAGGTTGAGGAAAGGCTTAAATTTTTCCTTGGCGAAATGGCAAAAGATGGCGAAATTTTTGCAGTTTGCCGTGATGAACTTGACATAAATGAGGACTTTCCCACCTTTATAAGACGTGTGCAGAGGCATCTTGGCGTTGAAGAACACAATAACAGGACTCAAATGTTGTAAATTGCCAAAAAATACTTGATATTGATGGCGTTATAGTGTATAATAGTAAAAAAATATGGATTTTTAATCCGCTAAGAAAGGATTTGTTAAAATGATTTCAGCAGGCGATTTCAGAAACGGCGTAACTTTTGAATATGATAACAGCGTTTTCCAGGTAGTGGAATTCTTGCACGTTAAGCCCGGTAAGGGTGCGGCTTTCGTTCGTACAAAGCTTCGTAACGTTATCAACGGCGGTGTTGTTGAAAGAACTTTCAACCCCACAGATAAGGTTCAGGAAGCAAGAATCGAAAGAAAGAGCAAGCAGTACCTTTACAAGGATGACGATTTCTACAACTTCATGGATCCCGAAACATATGAACAGGATCAGATTGCTATTGCAGACATTGAAGATGCAATGAAGTTCGTTAAGGAAAACGAAGACGTTATGATTCTTTCCTACAAGGGTAAGGTATTCAGCTGCGAACCCCCGCTCTTTGTTGAGCTTGAGGTTACAGAAACAGAACCCGGCTTTGCAGGTAACACAGCTCAGGGTGCTACAAAGCCCGCAGTTGTTGAAACAGGCGCTACAGTAAAGGTTCCCCTCTTCATCAACCAGGGTGAAAAGATCAGAATCGATACAAGAACAGGCGAATACATGGAAAGAGTTAAGGGCTGATTCTTTTCTTTGTAAGAAAGGTGGGTATTCTATGGGATATTTATCTGAAAAAGCAGCATACCTTAAGGGTCTTGCTGAAGGTCTTGACATTAAAAATGATACTAAAGAAGGCAAGCTTCTTAATGCAATTATCGAAGTTCTGGACGAAATGGCTCTTGAGGTTGATGACATGGTTATCATTCAGGAGGACATGCAGGGTCAGCTCGACGATGTTGATAACGACCTTGCCGATTTAGAGGATGCATTCTTTGAGCTTGAGGACGATCTTGATGATCTGGACGAGTTTGAGGATGAAGACGAATTTGAAGACGATTTAGACGACGAGCTTGAGGAAATGGAGGAGTATTCCTTCGAGTGCCCCAAGTGCGGTGACGTTATTTACTTCAACCCCGAAATGGTTGACGACGATGTTAAGTTCATCGTTTGCCCCAACTGCGGAACGAAGATTGAGCTTGAATTCGATTGCGATACAGAAGAATAAGAAAAAAGCGGTGCTTATGTAAGCACCGCTTTTACTTTTTTATTGGGTTGGGATTATCTGTTCTGCCTAATATATAGTCAACCGATGTATTGTAAAAATCGGCAAGGGTTATGAGCATAGCAGGGGAAATTTCACGATAGCCGTTCTCATAAAGGGAATACTGCTGTTGAGTTGTAAACAACAGCTTAGCAATAGCTGTTTGGGTCAAATCATGATCTTCTCGCAACTCTTTAAGCCTTGGATATTGAGCCATCGCAATCCCTCCTTAATAGTTTACGCCCAAATGGATGTATTGACATTTTAACATACCGGCATTATAATAACCTTGATTAACATTTAAACAAATGTAACATGGAGGTTATTATATGGATATTAAATTGGAATTATTACGTGGCTATGTGGCAGATTTTGTTAAAAACCATATTTGCGATTTTGAAGTGGATGCAGATAAAATTGCCGACAGCAGGGCAATAGCGGCGTTGAAAGAGATACAGGAAGTAATACAAGACGAGGACAATACTGATTTTGATGCAATAGAGAAGATAGTTTTAATATTTGAAAAATATCAGCTTAGCTTCAGCCCGAGACATGACTTCTGACAAAGAAACCTTGCTATAAGCAATATTTTTTGTTAATGTTTTTTCTAAGGAACAAAGTGCCAATTTTTCGTACAAGAGGCTTGTGAGCCCCCTAAAATCGGCACTTTCGGAGGAGCAATGCGATTGCCCCTCCGATTTTATTCGGGGAACCTTCTTCCCCGAGCCCTTCGCTATTGTGCAAAATTTAGGGTTTATCGACAGTCTGAAAAGCGGTGCTTATGTAAGCACCGCTTTTATATTTTAGCGTGGTATAATTAACTTTTCACCCACGGTGAGGATTGAATTTTCATCCAGAGCATTTGCCAGGGCAAGCTTTGAGAGGGCAATATTGTGCTTCTTTGCTATGCTCCACAAGCTGTCGCCTGCATTTACAAAGGAAACTATTACGGAGGGGCGTGAGGGAGGGTTATATTCCTCCTCGGTACAGTCACTTATGAGGGTGAGAGGCTCACCTGCTGTGTGATTTGCATGGAAATTGACGCTTAAACGTACCTCTAAGGAATTATCACCCGTTATGGCATAACCGATGTGCTTAACTTCGCACCAAAGGTCAGAGAGGGAGGTGTGGGCGAATTTATGCGTGACGGGGATTTTTGCCGTATAGGTGTTGATTGCCATGTCAGAGGAAAGATACATGATGCTTACTTCTGCATTGCCCATGGCGGCAGAGTCGGAAAGGGTTACATCACAGATATTACATTCTGTGTCAAGAATACGTGAAAAGGAGGGGGCGGTGGGAGGAAGGCTTATGCTGCCACGGATAAATTCCTCCTCACAGAGGGGAGTAATTGCACTTGTTACCGTTATGGGGAGTGCGGTGGCGTTAACTGCTCCGCCGGGAAGGAACAAGTCTGTAACGGCGGTTACCTTTTCCTCTGAAAAGGAGGTTATGTGAGCAGTGAGCACCACGTTTACATCCAGCATTCTGTACTCGCCCGAAAGGTCGGTATCGGGGCGTATTTCACAGTCTGCCACAGAAAGGGTAACATTTGTTAATAAAGAGGGGGCTACGCCCTCCGCCTCCAAAACCTCGGTGAAGGGGATTGTAAAGGAGGCATCGGAAAGATTATCGGAGGTGGAATAGAGCACGGAAAGTGAAAGGTTGCCCTTTGCGATTACCTTGTTGTTTAAGGCTTTGAAGTCACAGTCGGATATACGTATGTGGCTGTTTAATATGTTGCATACGGGAGCCTTGCCTGAACCAAGCTCTGCATTGTCGGTTATGATTATGCTTTTTGTGCATATACTGCGGGCGGCTAAAAAGGCTTTTTCCGCTGTGAGAAGCTCGGCACCTGCAGCTTTTGTAAGCACCTTTGAACGGTTTTCCCTGTAGCAGGAAACTAAAAGGCGGATTATGGCATTAAGCTTAATACGGCGGGAGTTTACAAAGGTGTGGTTAACACCTGCGGAAAGTGCACGGATACGGGGAATGCAGTCCTCGGTTATGTCGACAGAAGTAATTGTGTGGGAGAAGGGCTGTGTGGTATTAAGGGTGAAAACCCTGCCGTTTTCATTTTCACCTATGTAAAGAACGGTTATTTTAACCTGCCCCGATACAGTAACCCTGCCGTTTTCACATTTTGAGTCTGTTACGGAGGGCAGTGCCTTTACACAAAGCACCTTTGCAATATCGTCCATGGAATCGGGTACGATGATGCCTGCGTCACAAAAGCATTCCTCACTTTTATTAAATACTCTCTGACACCATTCTATGTCCTTATATGAATAATCTATGCTCATTATAATTCCTCCTAAGGCTTTTTGTACAGTTTATGTGGCAATAATTCAAATATGATTGAAATTTGGGGCAGGGTATGGTAAAATAATTGTCAAAGGAGTGTGAAAAATGGCGAAAAGAAAGAGAAAAACAAGATTGCCCATCATCTGGGCGGTGGTTATTGCAATTATACTTATTGTGAGTGCACCTTATATAAAGGAATTTGTAGCAAGTGAATCGGTTGACGGTGATATAGTTTCCGTAGAAATACCCATGGGTGCTTCCACGGAGAATATTGGTGAAATTTTAAAGGAAAATGGACTTATTAAAAGCGTGACAATATTTAAGGTGCGTGCAAAATTGTCGGACAACGGTTCTAAGATGAATTACGGCACATTTAACCTTCACGAGGGTATGTGTATTCCCGATATTATTAATACCCTGGCAGGTACATATGCACACAGACCTACAGTTATGCTTACTGTGCCTGAGGGCTTCAGCGTACAGCAGATTGCTGCACGTGCAGAAAGCCTTGGCTTATGCACAAAGGCGGAATTTCTTGAAGCATTGACGGATGACTATGATTATGCATTTTTGAAGGATGTTCCCTATGTTGAGGGCGTGCACTACCGCCTTCAGGGCTTTTTGTACCCCGAAACCTATGAGTTCTTTTTGGATGCTACAGCACACGAGGTTATAGACAAGATGCTCGGGCAGTTTGAAAAGGAAACAAAGGGGATAAAGATACCCCGTGGAAGAAGCCTTTACGAGGTTGTGACAGTTGCTTCCATGCTTGAGAGAGAAGCTCTTTTAGACCGTGAAATGCCCCGTATAGCAGGTGTTATACAGAACAGAATTGATAAGGGTATGAGGCTTCAGGTTGATGCTACGGTGCAGTATGCCGTAACAAAGGGCGAGTATAACATAAAGAGGGTTACCTATGACGATTTAGAGATTGATTCGCCCTATAACACATATAAAAATGCAGGCTTGCCCATTGGGCCTATATCAAACGTGAGCGTGACGGGTATTGAGGCGGCACTTGACCCTGAGGAGCATGGTTATCTGTATTATCATACAGACACGGAAAAGAATGACGGCAGCCATATTTTTACGAAAACCTATGAGGAGCATTTAGCAACACAGTAAGAGGAAAGGCAGAAAAAATGACACCTCATCCACCGCTTAAAGCGGTCCCCCTTCCCCTCAAGGGGAAGGCAGGCAGAGGAGCATTTAGCGACACAGTAATGTTTAAATATTCTATTGACAATAAAAGATACCATACGTTGAATTATCATTTAAAAACCCTGTTTAGTGACAGGGTTTTTAAGGCTTCAATTGATGCAGGCTTTTCCTGCCCAAATAAGGCAAGCGGAGGCTGCACCTATTGCAAAGAGGGAAGCGGTGAGTTTACTTTCCCGGGCAGTATAACGGAGCAGATAGAAAAGGAAAGAGCACGTATAAGAAAAAAATGGGGCGAAAGAAAGCTTATTGCCTATTTTCAGGCAAATACAAATACCTTTGCTCCGGTTTCTGTTTTAAGGGAAAAATATGAGGAGGCACTGGGGCACCCGGCTGTTGTAGGCTTAAGCATTGCCACAAGGGCAGACTGCCTTGATGAGGATGTGCTCGATTTACTTGAGGAAATAAACAAAAGAACATACCTTACGGTGGAGCTTGGCTTGCAGACGGTTAATGACAAAACTGCGGAGGCTATTAACCGTGGCTACCCCTTCAGCGTGTTTGAAAAAAGCTTTTACGAGCTTAAAAGAAGGGGCATACGTACCGTGGTGCATATTATTAACGGGCTTATAGGTGAAAAGAGAGAGGATATGCTTACTACGGCACGGGTACTTTCAAAAATGGAGCCTGACGGCGTGAAGATACATCTCTTACATATTTTAAAGGGCACAAAATGCGAGAAGGAGTACCTTGAGGGGAAAATAAAATGCCTTTCAAAGGATGAGTATATTGACATAACCGTTGAAGAGATACGCCATTTTAAACCCGAATGTGTTATTGAGCGTGTAACGGGTGACGGAAAAAAGGAAAGCATGGTTGCACCCTTGTGGAGTTTAGACAAAATATCGGTTTTAGGCGGTATTGACAAGTGCTTTGCAGATAAAGGGGCATACCAGGGAGATTTGTATGAAAACTAAAAGGCTTATCCAATGTTCACTATTTACGGCGATAATATGCGTAATTTCACCGTTTTCTGTTATGACAGGACCCGTGCCCGTAACGGGAACATTATTTGCTCTGGCTCTTACTGCATTTTGCACAGGAAGCATGAAGGGGGCAACGGCAACCCTTATATATATTCTTGCAGGAATAATAGGGCTCCCGGTGTTTTCGGGATTTAAAGGCGGAATGGGTGCAATTGTCGGCCCTACGGGGGGATTTGTTTTTTCCTATGTTTTTGTGGTTTTAATTTTGGGCTTATGCAAAAATGCAAAGAAAAAAAGCACACGGGTGCTTTTGTATGCAGGAGCATTGGCAATTTGCTATGTTTTCGGAATTGCATGGTATATGTTCATTACAAAGGCAGGCTTTATGGGGGCACTTATGCTGTGTGTTGTTCCTTTTATACCCTTTGATATTTTAAAGCTGTATGGAGCGTATATGGTGAGTAAGGCGATAGAGAAAAGGGTGAAATGATGGATTTACCAAAAAGAAAACAAATACGATTAAAAGAATTTGATTACAGCCAAAACGGGGCATATTTTGTAACGATTTGCACAAAGGACAGGAAA
>JAFSGW010000021.1 GCA_017440585.1 Clostridia bacterium
GCCCTGCCTTATGCATTCTGTGAAGAAATAAATTGCCGTAAAAATGCATACCATGAAGCCAATGTAGAAATTGCTCACAACAGCAACTGCCAGAGCTATTACATAAAGCTTCCACTTGCCTTCCTTAATAAGCGAGTATACTCCCAGCATAACAAGAGGCAGAAGTGCCACACAGTCGTGCCACATAATGTTCCAGTAATAGCCCAGAACATAACCGCACAGTGCGTACATCATGGAAAATACAACGGTACTTTTGTCCCACTTGTTAAACACCTTTTTAAGGTAAAGTGAGAAGAATAAACCCGAAAAACCAACCTTAAGCACTACAAGCAGTACCACAAGGTCACGGAGAGCTTCCTTGGAGACAAAGGCAACAAGGAAATTCAGGGGACTTGCACAGTAATATGCAATAAGTGCCCAGAAGTTTATGCCCATACCTATGTTTTCGGAATAAAGAAGGGACTGTCCCTCCTTTATGCGAGCCTGAAGCTCACAAAGGAAAGGATAATACTGATGCCACAGGTCCGTTACAAGAATCTGCTTATCGCCAAAGGGGTGCACACCGTTTATTATATAAATAATGTATAACACAAGTGCAGGCAGCATGAAAGATGCTGCCCCGATAAGAAAGGATTTACTTTTAAATATTGTCTTAATTCTCTCTATAAGCTTTGCCATAAGTGTTCACTCAATTCTTCAGTCGTGCATTACCTCTTTCAAGGATGCAGCAAGTGTTGTAAGGTTCTGAATTTCAGAAGGAATAATAAGCTTTGTAGCCTTGCCGTCTGCAACCTTCTCAAGTGCTTCAAGGCTTCTGATGGAAATAGTTTCCTTCTTGGGGTTAGCTTCGTTTATAAGCTCAATACCCTTTGCAATAGCAGTCTGTACACGAAGGATTGCTTCAGCTTCACCTTCAGCCTCGCGTATTTTGGATTCTCTCACTGCTTCTGCACGTAAGATAGCACTTTCCTTTTCACCTTCGGCAACGAGAATAGCACTTCTCTTTTCACCTTCGGCACGTAAAATAGCTTCTCTTCTTTCTCTTTCAGCCTTCATCTGCTTTTCCATTGCATCCTGGATTTCAGCAGGAGGAATAATATTTTTTAATTCAACACGGTTAATCTTAATACCCCAGGGGTCTGTTGCTTCGTCAAGAATTGTGCGCATCTTGGCATTTACAACATCACGGGAGGTGAGTGTTTCGTCAAGCTCCATCTCGCCTATGATGTTACGAAGTGTTGTGGCAGTAAGTGTTTCAATTGCCATCATGGGGTGTTCAACACCGTAGCAGTAAAGCTTGGGGTCTGTTATCTGGAAGTAAACAACCGTGTCAATCTGCATTGTTACGTTATCCTTTGTAATAACAGCCTGAGGCCTGAAGTCAGCAACTCTTTCCTTAAGGTTAACTGTCGCAACAATACGGTCAATAAAGGGCACCTTAACGTGTAAACCAACTGACCAGGTTTCCTTATAGGCACCAAGGCGTTCAATAACCATAGCCTTTGCCTGGGGAACGATTTTAATATTAAGTACAACAACTATAAGTGCAATAATAATTAAAGCTATCAATAATGGCATAATTAAACCTCCGTTCTTTCTACTACAAGCTTCACGCCCTCAATGGCGGAAACCTTAACCTTTACTCCTGCAGGGATATCCTCCTTGGCCTTAGCCGACCACAAATTACCCTGCACCAAAACTGTACCCTTGCCCAATACGGGCTCAATATCACTCTCTACAACACCTTCTGCACCAATAAGGCGGTCTGCATTTGTGGGTTCGTGCTTTCCCTTGAACTTATCACCGAAAAACTTTTTGAAAACCACAACTGCAATTGCCGACACAACTGCAAAAATAAGTATACAGCCACTGTCCCCCATACCGAAATATGAGCACACTGCCGCAATAAGTGCACCGAGAGCAAACCAGATGGAAATAAGCATCGGAGTAGCTGCCTCAATTATAAGAAACAGCACCATAACTCCAATCCAGAAAAAAGCGTTCATAAATCTGTTCCCCCCTCTTTAACCTCTGGAAACAAGAATATTGAATTCTGCAAGGCGATTAAGCAAAACTGCCGCCTCAGCTCTTGTCATGTTATCAGCGGGACGGATAAGCTTATTATCGTCACCCTTAAGGATTTTTGCTCTTATAAGCCCTGCAACGCTTTCTTTAGCATAGCCTGCAACACTATCCTTATCCGAAAACTCTGAAATATATTCATCAACATCAATTTCGGGGTTAACCTTATTCATTTTAAGCATTGTTCTGAAAACAAGAGTGCATATATCCTGCCTTGTGATAGTTTCATCGGGGCGGAAGTTACCGTTTTCGTCACCCTTTGCAATTCCAAGTGCCCTTGCAGTCATAATACTTTCATACTGATAGCTGTCCTCTTTAACATCGCCGAAGGGCTCAACTGTTTTTGTGGACTTCTGCTTGCAAACTCTCATAAGCATTGTAACAAAATCACCACGGGTAATGCTCTCTCCCGGGAAGTAGGACTTATCTGCAATGTCCTTTGTAACGCCTAAGGTTGCCATAACACCTACAGCCTTCTCTGCCCAGTCGTAGCCAAACATATCGTCAAAGGGTGTAAGGGGCTTTGCATCTTCAATAAGTGAAATCTCTTCACCGTCAGCATCCTCTTTAATTTCAACAGAAGCACCCTTAAGATTAAGGCTGTAGAAAGCGTTTTCATTAGCTTTTCCAAGCATGCAGTCATCAAGAGAAATTGCAAATTCTCCGGTCTTCTTTGCTTTAAAGAGAAGTGAGCATATAACACTTTCCTTAACGCCTCTTATTCTCTGGTCATAACCTTCAAAGGTAAAAGTACCTTTTTCGTTATCAAACTGATTTGTAAGCACGCCAAGGTCACGGTTTGTATACACGGGAGCAACAAGCTCTGCCATTTCACTATCAAAGGTTCCGTTAATTCTGAAGGTAAGGAAAGCCGCCTCGTCGTCGCTCTTAACAATGTCAACCATAAACTGGTCGCCAACCTCAACATCTTTTACCTCAATAACTGCTTCAAGGTCAAAATCATAATCTATAGGTTGCTGTGCAAATGCCATAGAAGGCATCATAAGCACACAAAGTGCAAGTAAAATACTAATAAATCTTTTCATCATAATCCCTCTTTAAATTACTGAACAATTACTTCAGGTGAGGTATAGCTTGTTACAAAGTAACCGCCGTTCTGCATTTCGATGTAAATATCGTATGTAGACGTTGTTATACCGTCACTTTCGATAGTTGTAATTGTGGAGTAGTACATATTTTCAATATCTTCAATTGCCTGAGGTGTGCTGTAGGTAACCTCAATGGGCTTTTCTGCTTCCTTACCGTAGTAGAAGTTCCATATAGTAAATTCATTCTTCATTCTTGTAAGGTAAATTTCCTTTAACTCTGCAGAAAAGAGTGCGTAAAGGATGGCACCGTTACCCTGCATGTAAGCCTGTCTCCAGTTTCTTACAACCTCGTCAAGGCTCTGTGCACGGTAGCCCGCGAGAAATTCAGCTGAAGCATCAAGGTCGCTGTTCCAGAATTCTTCCTGAACCTGAGCACCCGTAATATCGCTGGGTATAAGCTTTTCTCCGCCACCGCAGCCTGTCATAAGCACAGAAACCGCCATAACGGCACAGAGAATAATTGCAATACTTCTTTTTGTAACCTTCATAATTTTTTCCTCCTGAAAATATAAATAATCCCTTGATTTTATTATACTATCTTTTTAATCAGATTTCAACTGAATTATCGCAAAATATTTGGTTTTTCACGCCAAAAAAACGAGGCAGTTTTACCTGCCTCGTTTTGAACCTGTCTTTATTTGTTTAAATATTCGTATACACGTACTGCAATTGTAGCAACTGTCTGACGGTTAACCTGGCTCTTGGGAAGGAACTGACCAAACTGGTCGCCTGTCATAATGCCTGTCTTGTTAACAGCTGCAACATAAATCTTTGCCCATGCGGAAACGTTGTAGCCGTCAGCAAAGAGGTTAACGTCTTCAGCATTGCCTGTTACGTTAAGAATTCTGGAAACCATTACGGCAATTTCTTCACGTGTGATGTAGTTATTGGGAGCAAAGGAAATTTCACTCATACCGTTTACGTAGCCTGCTTCATAAGCAGCCATTACGTAGCCAAAGTGCCAATCCTTCTTTGTAACGTCACCAAATTTTTCATCAAAGTCCTGTTCATGGTCAAGACCAAGAATTCTGCACACAATTGCTGTAAATTCAGCTCTTGTGATTTCTCTCTGAGGTTCAAACCAACCAAGTGCTGTACCGCCCATAAGCTCATATTCGTGAGCCTTATTTACGTTCGCAACAGCCCATGCATCAATGTTGGGGTCGGGATAATATTTGGAAGGACCGGGAACGAAATCTTCAGGTTCAGTGGGCTCTGTGTAATCGCCATCCTGCCAGGGATCGTCCTTAGGCTCAGTAGGCTTTGTATTCCATTCTTCCTCTTCTTCCTTAAGCTCGTCTCTGCAATCCTTACATACTTCAAGGTCTTCGCCGTCGTATTCAACGTCGTATACCTTTGTTACCTTATCGCCGCAGTTATCGCACTTGTAAGTAATAACAGATTCCTTACTTGTTTTTTCTTCCTCTTCATCATCGTCATCATCGCCGGCAGGAGCAGCAGAGCCTGTAAACTTCAGCTCAACGCTACCGTAAACAGCTGCGGGGCATTCATCTGCCTTAACACCAACCTGTTCACCCCAGGAAAGTGTATAAGTACCCCTGTATTCAACAGAAGGAAGAGTTACTCTACCGTCACTGTTTGTATTGAGTCTCTTGTCGCTGTATTCGTCACCGTCAAAATAAACGTCCATATCATCGATGGGGTCTGTCAAATCGCTGTCGGAATAGAAGTATACATATACCTTCTTACCTGCTACAAGCTCACCATCAACCTTGTAGTAAACAACGGGAACTGTATCCTCATCACCGAAGTAGAAGAGAATTTCGTCGTTTGTATAGATGATAACGTCTTCAAGATCGTCATCGGGTGTGTAAATCTTATCGTTTACAACAACATACCAGCCACTGTCACGTGTAATGTCACCATTTTCGTTGGAGTAACCGCTTGTTGTCTTGGATTCGAAATATGTGAAGTTTGTTTCTTCCCTGTTTGCTTCATATTCAATGTCCTCGTCTTCAAGAACCTCAAGCATGAAGTTGTAAAGGTCATATTCTTCAATCTTTGCAGTCTTTGTTCTCTTAAGAAGTGTCTTGTGAGCACCTTCAATTCTTACATAAGCCTGAACGGAGCCGTCACGGTCTGTATCAAGGTCCTGCTTAACAGAAATCATCTTGAGGGGCTTTGTAGAGGACTGGTAGTAGGAAGCCATAACCTTACCGCCCTGGTAAGATGTAATCCAGCTTGCTGTAGCCTTAACTGTGTATTCACCGTCAGCATTTGTACTCTTACCCGTACCGCTTGTAGCACCTCTCTTGATAACAGCAACCTTTGCACCCTTAATGGGTTCATCAGTTTCCGCATTTGTAACAGTAACTGTTACAGTATCGTTAGCACTGATATCATCGGGAGTAACTTCAACGGAAGGATAAATAACCTTGCCAACTTCACCGAAGTAAAGAACAACCTGGTCACCACCGTTGATTTCAACTTCACTCCAGTCTGTGTCTGCATCATATGCAACGCCATTCAAGAAGAAGTTCCATGTACAATCCTTTAAGTAGGAGCTTGTGCTGCCATCCTTAAGTGTGTATGTAGAGCTTGTTGCTGTGGATGCAATAGCTGTGATCTTCTTCTTGTTATCCTTGTAGTTACGGTCTTCTTCCTCAAGAACATATTCAGCAAGGTCAAATACAGTCTTGTCCTTCAAAACGTCAAGGTTAACGATTGTTTCGTCAATATAACGGTTTGTTGTACCTTCAATCCAGATTGTAGCCTTGTTGGAGCCGTCATCATCGTTGTCAACAACAGTGTTGCCCTTCTTGATAAGGAAGCTGTCGGAGCCGAGCTCTTCATCTGTGTCGTCATCGTAAACAACAACTGCATATTCAGCACCTACTGTAGCATCCTCAAGGTCATAGGAAACGCCGGAAGTTCTGAACTTGGAAGCAGAAACAAGCTCTTCAAATTCAACTCTGTCGTCCTTACATGTAATTTCAACTCTTACTACGGAAACATCACCTGTAACAGTACCCTTAACAACTACTGTATCGTTGGGAAGATAAGAATTGGAAAGGCTGATGTTAACACTCTTTTCAACTTCTTCATCTGTTTCCTCTTCAGTTTCTTCTTCGGATTCTTCTTCCTCAGGCTCTGTAGTTGTTTCTTCTTCAGCAGCCTCTGTGGTTGTTTCTTCCTCAGTGCTTTCGCCTGTAGGCTCTTCAGCAAATACACTTACTGCGCACACAGAGAAAAGCATACACATAGCAAGAAGCAACGCTAATAATTTCTTTGCCATTTAAATACCCTCCTTATAGGATTAAAAATTTACAGATTAATATACCTTTTACAGTATAACACAGAAAAAACAATATTTCAACCACAAAATGTAGTCCTTTTATTGTATCTGCTCCCCTATATAATACTTTTTTATCGCCAAAAAAGTTGCACCGAATGCAACTTTTTTTGTTATTCCATATCCCCTGCTATATAAAGGCATAATGCCGAGGCAATAAGCCCTGCAGTTTCAGTGCGGAGAATTCTCTTTCCCAGGGTAACTCTCTTCACACCTGCCTCCTCCGCTTTTTTTACCTCGCTCTCTTCAAAGCCACCCTCGGGACCGATTAAAATACCAAATGTTTTCATGTTTGCATTAACAGCATCACTCATCTTCCCGTCCTTTTCGCATTCATAGGGAATTATTGCACCGTCCATTTGACTCATGCAGTTTATTGCCTCATCAAAGCTTACGGGGCTGTCCACTCTGGGCACATATGCTCTTCCGCACTGCTTTGCCGCCTCAAAGGCAATTTTCTGAAGCCTTTCAATTTTTGCATCCTTGTCAATTTTTGCAACAATCCGCTTTGTGTTAACGGGCACAATTCTTGTTACGCCAAGCTCTGTTGCCTTTTGTATAATAAGGTCCATCTTGGGGTTTTTGGGAATGCCCTGAAAAAGGGTAATCTTTAAATCGGGCTCTGTTTCCGAGGCATATCTTTTAACCGCCTTAACCAAAACCGTTTTATTTTCAATCCTGTCAATTACGCCGTCAATGCAGTTTCCATCGCCGTCAAAAAGGGTAAGGCCTTCACCCTCCTTCATACGGAGAACCTTTATCATGTGGTTTGCTTCATCACCGGAAATCTCAACAGGATCCTTCAAAAATTCATCTTTTTCAACAAAAAAGTTTGCCATGGTACTCTCCTATCTGCACACAAAGGCGTACCAGTCACCATCGTGCTTAACCTCAAGTATTTCAAAGCCGTTTTCAATAAGTGCTTCTCTGACTTCCTCCATACGGAAATCGATAATCCCCGATGTAATGAAGCAGCCGTCCTCCCTCATAAAGCTTCTCACCTTTTTTGAAAGAGGTATTATAACATCGGCAACAATATTTGCCACAACAACGTCATATTTTTCTTCCGAGAGGCGTTCACAAAGCTTTGTGTCGGAAAGCACATTACCGCACTCCACAAGATATGTATCTTTTCCGATACCGTTAAGTGCCGCATTCTCATAGGCAATCTTTTCGCAGTTGGGGTCAATGTCTACAGCATAGGCACTCTTCGCACCCAACAAAAGTGCAATAACAGAAAGAATACCGCTGCCACAGCCAAGGTCACATACCTTATCGCCCTTCTTAACCATCTTCTCCAAGGCTTCAACACACATTCTTGTGGTTTCATGCTGTCCTGAGCCAAAGGTCATACCGGGGTCAATTTCAAACACAAGCTTTCCTTCTGTGTTCTCAACCTCTTCCCAGTGAGGCTTTATAATAATGTTGTCACCAACATAAAGAGGCTTGAAATACTGTCTCCAGTTGTTTTCCCAGTCCTCCTGAGCCATGTTCTCAATTGTAATTTCCAAGCTTCCGTACTCGCCTGTTTTTAAAGCTTCAAGAGCACCTCTTATGTTTGCAAGTGTTTCGGGAGCCTTGCTGTCCTCTTCAATATAGGTTTTAACCTTTGTAGGGCCCTGTTTTTCGTTGTAAAGGTCTTCGTCAACATAATCCCAGAAGTCCTTGTTTTCTTCTAAAAAGCCGTTGAAATCGTCCTTATCCTCAATTTCAAAGCCCTCAATACCAACCTTTGTAAGAGCGTCACATACTTCATCTATGCCCCAGGCATTGGTTTCTATTGAAATCTGAAGCCAATTCATAGTTAATCTCCTTATTTATTGAAATAATCCTTTATCTTACTGCTCCACTTTTTCTGCTGATTATAGTTCTTATCATTTGTTTCATCAGCAAACTTCATAAGTGCCTCTCTCTGCTTGGGCGTAAGGTTCTTGGGTGTTTCAACCAGAACTGTCACATACTGGTCACCACGCTGTCCGTTTGAGGAAGGATAAGGTATACCCAAGCCCTTCAAGCGGAACTTTGTACCGCTCTGTGTACCCTCGGGAATGGTGTGCGTCTTTTTGCCGTCAAGGGTAGGTACTTCAATATCTGCACCCAATGCCGCCTGCACAAAGGAAATGGGCATTTCAACATAAACGTCATACTCATCTCTTTCAAAAATCGGATGACGCTTAATACTTATTGTCACATACAAATCACCGTTAGGTCCGCCGTTTTCACCTGCATCGCCCTTTGTGCGAACTCTTACAGACTGTCCGTCGTCCACACCGGCAGGAATATTGATTGTTATCTTGTCGCTCTTACGGTTTTTGCCCGCACCCTGACAAGCAGGACATCTTTCCTTTATAACAGTACCCTTGCCACGGCACTCGGGACAGGTTGTGTTTGTCTGTATCTGACCAAAGGGCGTGTTCTGCACACTTCTTATCTGACCGCGACCACCACAGCGAGAGCAGGTTTCAGCCTTTGTGCCAACCTTTGCACCACTGCCTCCGCAAGTGTCACAGTTTTCTAAGCGTGACACCCTTACCTCCTTTGTACAGCCGAAAGCCGCCTCTTCAAAGGTAAGGTCAATATGTGCACGAATATCTCTGCCCTTCTGGGGAGCATTTCTTCTGCTCTGTCCACCGCCTCCGAAACCACCGCCGAAGAAGGAACCGAAAATGTCGCCTAAATCGCCCATGTCAAAACCGCCGAAGCCACCGCCAAAGCCGCCTCCGCCACCGTTACCGTCAACGCCTGCATGACCAAACTGGTCATAGCGTGCTTTTTTATCTGCATCGGAAAGCACGCTATAGGCCTCGCCCACTTCCTTGAACTTTTCCGCTGCATCGGGGTTATCTTTATTTAAATCGGGGTGGTACTGCTTTGCAAGCTTTCTGTATGCCTTTTTAATGTCCTCGGCACTTGCACCTTTGTCAATACCCAACACCTCGTAATAATCTCTTTTATCTGCCACTTATGTCACCCTGCCTTACGCACGATTGAGCCGGACAAAATCCTGCCCGACTCACGTGCTTTAAAATATATTAGTTCTGGTCGTCCTGTGTAAATTCAGCATCGTATACGCCGTCCTGACCGGGAGCTGCACCGGGTGCACCCTCCTGACCGGGCTGCTGATAAATCTTGGGAGCAATTTCATAGAACTTCTTTGTAAGAGCATCAACAGCACTCTTTACCAGTTCTGTATCTGTACCCTTCAGAGCTTCCTTAACCTTGTCAATTTCAGCCTGAATGCCTGCTTTTTCATCCTCTGTAATCTTGTCGCCTACTTCGCCCAATGCCTTTTCGCACTGGTAAACCATCTGGTCGGCATTGTTTCTTGTATCAATGTCTTCCTTACGCTTCTTATCCTCTTCAGCAAACTGTTCTGCTTCCTGAACTGCCTTGTTGATTTCATCCTCACTAAGGTTACCGGAGGCAGTGATAGTAATTTTCTGTTCCTTACCTGTGCCAAGGTCCTTTGCGGAAACGTTTACAATACCGTTAGCGTCAATATCGAATGTAACCTCGATCTGAGGAATACCTCTGGGTGCAGGAGCAATACCTGTAAGCTGGAAGTTGCCAAGTGTCTTGTTCTGTGCCGCAAATTCTCTTTCACCCTGCAATACGTGAATGTCAACTGCAGGCTGGTTGTCTGCTGCTGTAGAGAAAACCTGGCTCTTCTTTGTGGGGATTGTTGTATTTCTTTCAATAAGACGTGTGCAAACACCACCAAGAGTTTCAATACCAAGAGAAAGAGGGGTTACGTCAAGAAGAACAATATCCTTAACGTCGCCTGCAAGCACGCCTGCCTGAATAGCAGCACCGATAGCTACACATTCATCGGGGTTAATACCCTTATGGGGCTCCTTACCGATAAGCTTTGCTACAGCTTCATTAACAGCAGGAATACGGCTGGAACCGCCTACCATAAGAACCTTGTCAACGTCATTTGCTGTAAGACCGGCATCACGAAGAGCATTTCTTGTGGGTGTAAGTGTTCTTTCTACCAAATCTGCTGTAAGCTCGTTGAACTTTGCTCTTGTAAGTGTAACGTCAAGGTGCTTGGGACCTGTAGCATCAGCTGTGATGAAGGGAAGGTTAATGTTGCTTGTTGTTAAGCCGGAAAGCTCAATCTTCGCCTTTTCAGCAGCTTCCTTAAGTCTCTGCATAGCCATCTTGTCACCGGAGAGGTCAATGCCCTGCTCTCTCTTGAATTCTGTTACAAGATAGTTCATGATTCTTTCGTCGAAGTCGTCACCACCAAGGCGTGTATCGCCGTTTGTAGCCAATACTTCAAATACACCGTCACCGATTTCAAGGATGGAAACGTCGAATGTACCGCCACCCAAGTCGTAAACCATAATCTTCTGGTCGTCTTCCTTATCCATGCCGTAAGCAAATGCAGCAGCTGTGGGCTCGTTTATAATACGGAGAACCTCCAATCCTGCAATTCTGCCGGCATCCTTTGTTGCCTGTCTCTGAGAGTCAGAGAAGTATGCAGGAACAGTGATAACTGCCTGGCTTACCTTTTCACCAAGGTAGCTTTCAGCGTCAGCCTTAAGCTTCTGAAGCACCATAGCGGAAATCTCCGGAGGTGTGTAGGACTTATCGTCAATATTTACCTTGTAGTTTGTACCCATTTCTCTCTTGATGGATATAACTGTCTTATCGGGGTTTGTAACCGCCTGTCTCTTTGCACTTGTACCAACAAGTCTTTCGCCATCCTTTGTGAAAGCAACAACAGAGGGTGTTGTTCTTCCGCCTTCAGCGTTAGCAATTACAACAGGTTCGCCACCTTCCATAACTGCCACACAGGAGTTTGTAGTTCCTAAGTCAATACCAATAATCTTTGCCATTTTGAATTACTTCCTTTCGAAATTTAAATCTATAAAAAATATTTTAGTTTGCAACCTTAACCATGCTGTAGCGGATAATTCTCTCGCCTAATCTGTAGCCCTTCTGGAATTCCTCCACCACTTCGTTTTCGCCGTAGCTTTCATCGTCAATATGCATAACAGCATTATGCACATCAGGGTTAAACTTTTCGCCAACAGCAGGTATTTCCTCAACACCTGTTGACTTAAGGGTTTCAACAAACTGCTTTGAAATCATCTTAACGCCCTCGTAAATGGGGTCGTCGCCTGCAGTTGCAAGTGCCCTTTCAAGGTTGTCAAGCACGGGCAGAAATGCCGCAACAACGCTAATTTTTGCCTCAGGATAAATTGCTTCCTTTTCCTTTGCTGTACGCTTTCTGTAATTATCATATTCAGCAACAAGCCTTAAATACTTATCATTAAGTGCTTCAAGCTCTTTTTCCAAAGGATTTTCCTCAACCACTTCAGCCTCTTCAATAGCTTCCTCTTCCGTCTGAAGAATTTCTTCTTCGTTGTTCTTTTTTGTCATATCCTTCACCTCTATTCTTCGTTATAGAAAACTGCTGTCAGTATGCCTTCAAGCTGTGCATTAATAGTTTCAAGGGATGAAACAATTCTCGCATAGTCCATTCTCGTAGGCCCTATAACGCCTATCTTACCACTTAAAATACCGCCTGCATGATAATTTGCAAGCACAATGCTTGTGTCACGCATTTCTTCAAGCCCGGCTTCATCACCAATGATAATTTTAACATCGCTGTCGCCACCGTTTGTAAGGGAAAGCACCTTTGTGGCATTTTCACGGTTATCTATAAATCGTAAAAAATCTCTCGCTCTGTCAATATCACAAAACTCAGGGTGATTTAAAATATTGGATGCACCGCCCACATAAACTTCTGTAATATTGCTCTGTAAGCATTCCAGCACAAAGTCAAGCACAACCTTCAAAAAGTCCTTATATTGTCCCATTGCACCGTATATAAGCATTATTCTCGATTCGTCAATGTCTTTTGCACCCAGGCCTGCAAGCTGTGAATTTAAAAAGTCAGATATGGCATCAACCTGTCTGTAGGTTATATTTCCCGATACCTTTACCTTTTTATTCCGCACGCTGCCACCGTCAAGCACAACAACTATAAGTGCCAGGTTCTTTTCAATCATCAGCATTTTGACGTTTACAACCTTTGCCGAGTTAACCGCAGGAAGGGTCATAACCGTAGGACACTTTGTAATTTTTGAAATAATGTCCGATACAACCGATACTACACTGTTAAGATTTACATATCTTTGATGCAAAGCCGTGTTAAGGTTTTCAATTTCCTCAACAGTTGCACTATAGCGATGCATCAGGGAATCAACATAAAATCTGTAGCCAAGCTGACTGGGCACTCTGCCTGCAGAGGTGTGAGGTTTGTCAAGATACCCCATCTCCTCTAAATCTGCCATTTCGTTTCTGATAGTTGCGGCACTCAACCCTAAGTCGTGGTTTTTTGCAATGTTTCTTGAACCGACAGGCTCTGCAGTTGCAATATAATCCTCAACAATTGCCTGCAGTATCATCTGCTTTCTTTTTCCTAAATCCATAGAGTTTCACCTCTCTTTTTAGGTTGTTAGCACTCACTTCACCCGAGTGCTAACGATAGAATACCACCTGTTTCCAAAAATGTCAATAGCTGTTTATGAAAAATTTGTAAACCCTTTTTAAATAAAACGAAAAGAGACTGAAATCAGCCTCTTTTTCGTTTATATTTCCAATTCCATTTTTATATGAGGTATTCCGTCCTCCAAAAATTCCCCGGACACCTGCACAAAACCCAGCTTTTCGTACATTTTTCTTGCATAAACCTGTGCTTCTATCACTATTTTTTCCGCATTGAGCTTTTCCTTTGCAACCCGTATTCCTTCTTTTAAAAGAAGTGTCCCAAAGCCCTGCCGTCTTCTTTTGCTCAGCACTCTGCCTATCCTTACGTCCTCATCCTTAAAAACTCTGAGATAAGCTATAATTTCATCCTCATCCTTTAAAAATACGTGGTAAGCTTCTTTATCTATGCCGTCAAGCTCACTGTAGGGGCAGTTCTGCTCCACCACAAAAACATCTACCCTCACCTTTAATATTTCATACAATTCATCAAGTGTCAGCTCGTTGAAGGTTTTAACGTAAGTTTTCACCCTTCTGCCTCCTCTCCATCCTTTTCCAGTTATAAAAGCCGTAAATATCGTTTGCAAAAAACATTACAAAGCAAAAAATCATGGGCAGATATGAAATGTCCTCAATGCTTGCAAGAATCCACAAAACTATAAGTACAATATCGTTAGCCGCATATGCCAAAGCGTAAAAAGGATTTCTCATGTAAGTAAGATAGCAGGCAAGAAAGCTTGTAGTAACAGAAATCGTGCTGAAAAACAAATTAGCCGTATCAAGTGCACCAAGTATGAAATAAAATACCACCGTTACAGCTATGGAAAGGGCAAACATACCGAGAACCTCTTTACGGTCCATTTTCCTTACCTCAACCTCTTTTGTCCCCTCAAAAGGGTGCCTTATCCAGCTTACAACAGCCATTACGGCAATAGGTGCCGTCATACACATATATGTTAGCATTTCCCCGTAATATCGGAAGAAGAAGGAAATTATACCGTAAAACAGTGCAAACACAACCGTAAGCACCTGCCCTATAACATAGCCCTTTGCAACAAAAATAAGTGCCGTCACACCGATAAGCGATGCGGCAAGGGTCATGTAATCTCCACCCTTTGAAAAAACAAAGGACAGTATAACCACAAACAGTGATATAAACCACAAGCTCATTTCAAATTTTGTCAGATCTTTAAACGAATTTCTGAATCTCATAAGCACCTCCAAAAAAAGCATCCGAAGCACATCTTCAAAGACCTAACGATGTACTCACGGATGCTTAATCCTCTACCCGGTGGCAGTAAAATTTTCTTTTTAGTTATACTAACACAGACAAACACCATCTGTCAACCTTATTCGTCCTTTTTGCCGTCCTTAACTGCAGTAATAACAGTACGGTTGCCTCTTGTGTAATTCTGTGCCGAGGAATGAATAAGAAGCTCCTCAAGCCCTGCCGCAACAGCAATACCGTACACTACGGAATAAACAATATTCTGCGGAACGCCAAGCCACACAAGATAAGGCATTACGAAGCAGGAAAAACCGCTTAATTTGTTCATATATGTATGTAATGATGCAAACTTCTTATACCTGAAAGCGGCAATAAGATAAGAGCACACCCTCAGTGCAAGCAGGCTTGCAATCATAACGGGCATCGCATTGGGCATTGCACTGAGCATCTCAGGCAGAAGCTTTACAAGCATTGTGCCGTAAAAGAGCAAATCCGCAACAGAGTCCAGTTTAGCACCAAATTCAGTTGTTTTCTTTGTCATTCTTGCAATAAAGCCGTCAAGCACATCTGTTATACCGCAAAGGGTATAAATAATGTAAAATTCATTAGTAAAAATTGTTGTAAACATCATTATGAATGCACCAACAATTCTCAGTGAGGTTATAAAATTCGGCACATTCAATTTACTCTTAATATCCATGTATTTGTCCTCCGAAGATGTCTTCTTTTATAGTATTTTATCACACAAGTAATATTTTGTCAAAAAAATGTGAATATTTTTTGAACATAATATTATCATTATGTAATTTTTCCACACAAAAAGTCCCCCGGAAAACCCGAGGGACTTAATTTGTAAGTTATTACTTAGAATATACTGCTAATTCAGCAACGGAGGACCAACCGGAAATGTTGTTACCTTCAACGTTAACCTTAACATACTTTGCGTCAACATCAGCGTTAACGAAAATCATGTCGCCGCTGAAAGCTACGGAAGAGCCTGTGTAAACTGTTGTCCAGGAAGACTTATCGTTAGAAACAGAAACAGAGAAAGGAATTGTTCTGTCATCGCCGTAAAGCATAAACTGAACGCCTACAGAGCTAACCTTTGTAGCCTTGCCGAGGTCGATAACCGCTTCTGCAGGACCATTGGAAGCCCATACAGATGCTGTATTGCCGTCAAATGCATTTCTACCGGGGTTGTTAGCTTCGGGCTGCTGAGAGAATGTAACGTTGTTAGCGTTTACATTAACCTTTGTGCCGTTAGCCTTGTTGCCTGTTGTAGCTGTTGTTGTAGTTGTAGTTGTTGTACCTGCGCCTTCAGCTGCCTTGGCATCGCCTGTGTATACAGCGATTTCTGCTACGGAAGACCAACCGGAAACAGTGTTACCTTCAACCTTAACCTTTACGTACCTTGCTTCCTTACCAACTGCAGCGTAGAGCATGTCACCGCTGAGTGCCTTGGAGGAACCGTTGAATACGGATGTCCATGCAGATCTGTTGTCAGAAATTTCAACAGAGTAAGGAATTGTTCTGTCGTCTTCATACATCTTGAACTGAACGCCAACTTCGCTTACGGGAATCTTCTTGCCAAGGTCAATAACTGCTTCTGCAGGACCATTGGAAGCCCATACTGTACCTGCGTTGCCGTCAAATGCATTTCTGCCGGGGTTATTAGCTTCGGGCTGCTGAGAGAATGTAACTGCACTTGCATTTACATTAACCTTTGTGCCTGTAGCCTTGTTGCTTGTAGCGGAGGAAGGTGTTGTAGAATCTGTAATTGTTGTAGAAACTGCATCGCCTGCCTTTACGCCGGGCTTGTAAACTTCAAATTCGATAAGGCTGAACCAGTTGGAGCCTTCGCTGTTACCGTAACCAAAGATTCTGAATGCCTTAACCTTTGTATTGATATCAAATACTTCCTTAGCCTTGCCCATTGTTGTGGAGCCGTTGTATACCTGCTTCCAGTTTGTACCGTCAGCTGTATATTCGAGCTTGAACTTTGTTGTTCTCTGAGCTGTCTTCCAGAATACAAGAGCTACCTGACCAACGTCAACGGGTTCCTTGTATGTGAAGGAAATGTTACAACCCTGGCTGTTACCAACGTAACGGCTGTTTTCATCTGTACGTCCGTCGGAAGCATTGTAAGGACCGTGATCGCCTTCGGGTTCTTCACTTGCTTCGATTGTGTCAGCCTGAATTCTGTTGGCATCGGAAAGTGTGGGAACCTTAAGCACGAATGCCTTTTCGGGCTGCTTGGGTCTTGTGGGGTATGTTTCGGGCTTGCCGAGCATTGTTCTGAGCATTTCTACAAGACCTGCATCGCTTTCAGCATAGAAGGGGTTAGCCTTATGACCGATTACGATAAGACCATTAGAGGGATGATCACCCTGGTTCCAGTAAACCTTCTTACCGAGAGATTCAGCAAGAGCACGGAGAGGAACGAATGTTCTGCCGCCAACGATAACTGTGTTAGCAGGAGCAAGTGTATCTACACCGTTAACCTTGATAACGTTTGTATCAACTGTGAATATAACTGTTCTGTCGCCAAGTGTAGCTGTAACTGTTCTTGCAGCTTCATTCCACTGAACCTGGCCACCGAAGGATTCAACAACCAATCTTGCGGGCATCATGCTTGTGGAGTTGCCGTTAAGGTCGTTTGTAAGGAATACTTCTACGCTGTGATCGTTTTCATCGATATGACCAATCTTGCCATCCTTGTAGTAGTGAGGTGTGTTCACTCTGAGTGCAAGATATGTCTGCATCTTCTTCTGAAGGTAAGGATAGTTGTCACCCTTCTGTGTGTGACCTACAAGTCTGCTCATTTCAGCAGCAGCAAGAAGGTATGCACCAACACCGAAGTTCTGGTTGTCTCTGGGACCCATAGCCTTTGTAGCGTTGGAACCGATGTACTGAACGTAACCAACCATACCGTCGGGCTGAAGAGCTATGTTTTCAAGATAGTTCCATGCACGAACTGCTGTTTCAAGATATTCGTCCTTGGGAAGGATACCTGCATTGATACCCCATGCAAAGCCGTATGTGAAGAATGCTGTACCACTTGTTTCGTAACCGTTAGGGTTAGAAGCAGAAGTGGGATAGCCCTGAAGCATACTCTGTGTCCAGAAGCCGTAACCGTTTTCGTCTGTTCTCATGCAGTCACGGATAGCAGGAGCCATTTCGAGGTATGTGTTAAGGAATTCATCATAATGCTCGTAATCGTCGGGCATGTCCTGAAGAACCTTTGCAAGACCTGCAAATACCCAACCGTCACCACGTGCCCAGAAGTTCTTTTCGCCTTCATGGCCGGGGTTAGGCTTCAAGGGGAATACATAACCTGCATCACGGAAGAAGAGATATGTATAGTTGTTAGGATCGGAGTATCTTGCACCGTTAGCAAGCTTAGCGCTTGTTGTGTATCCGCCTGCATGTGTGGGGATACCGCCGGGGCCGTCGTACATAAGCTCCTTAGCATACTTCCAGAAACGATAGAGACCGTCAAGGTACTTTTCGTCCTGAGTTACCTGGTAGAGCTTTGTCATAACGGGCATAACCATGTAGAGAGAGTCTGCCCACCACCAGAAGTCGTCGTTAGATCTGGAAACTTCTTCGCTCATAACTTCAAGAGCTCTTGCGATCTTTCTCTGATCAGCTACTGCGCCCTTGGATTCGTTCTTTTCAATATTGTAAAGATCGATGTAGGACTGGAAGCAGATCTGGAAGTCACCGAAGAGAACGTGCTTACTGTTGAAGCTCTGGTCGTAGCCCCACTTCCATTCATTCTTGTTTGTGCTGGGAGCACTTGACCAACCACAGGAATTAGCCCAGTCTGTAGCATACTTACGGTATGCTTCAATACCTGTAGCATAATAAGCTTCCATGTTACCTGTTAAATAAGCAGCCTTAGCCCAGAAATAGTTAGGAATACCATATTCAACCTGGTTATGCTTAACTACTGTCTGATAATAGTCATTAGCCGCTTCAAGTGCCTTGATTGTGCCCTCATATGTAGGCATAATGGCACCCTTGTCCTCTGCAGCACCGGCTGTAATTGCAAAAGAGCTTACAACAGACATTACCATTGCAAGAGCAATTACCAAAGATACTGCGCTTTTGAGTAATTTGTTCATAATTTTCTCCTCCCATGCCTTTTAGGCATAAATTTGATAACATAATAATAACATCTTTTTTATAAAATATCAACAAAAATCTTATAAAAAATTTGCAAATTTTAGATAAGATTTATCAAACCCCGTGGTTGACGGGTTTTCACACCTCTCCCACCTCGGGAATAACGTTGAAATCATTTTTTACAACCTTAAGTACAAAATGAGTTTTGGTAGCCTGAATGCCCGCCATGTTCATTATGTTGCGGTGTATTTTCTCAAGACTGTCGGCAGAATCTGTGTATATGTTTATAATAAAGTCAAACTCGCCCGTTCTGTAATAGCAGGACTGAACATTGGGGTTGTTCTGTATCATTTCCGCAAATGCATCATAGTATTTGGGATGCTCTAAGCTTACCTCCATAATGGCAATCAAAGAATTACCTATCTTAGCCTGGTTAAGGCTCACGGTATAGCCCTGTATTATATTATTCTTTTCAAGCTTCTTTATTCTTTCAATAACTGCCGATACCGACAAATTAATCTTTTTGCCTATCTCCGAGGATGTCATTCTCGCATTTTCCTTCAAACAGTTAAGTATAGCGTAATCAACACTGTCAAGGCTGTAGTTTTCGCCCTTCATATCTTCCCCTCCTCTTTAAGATGCTTTAAAAATCCGTCTATTCCCTTTTCCACATCACGCAAGGTTTCCTCAAAATTTCCCGTATACCAGGGGTCTGCAATGGAAGCCGTGCTCCCGGAAAACTCCAGAAATTTAAAAACCTTATCACCGCTTGCGAGTATTTTTGTCATGTTCCGTACATTGGCATCGTCCATGCCTATAAAGTAGTCATACCTTTCTGCGTCAGCTTTTGTAAGCTGAACAGCCTTCTTTTTTGAATAATCAATTCCAAAGCGGTCAAGCACCCGTGCTGTTCCGTAATGAACACCGTTTCCTATTTCTTCACGGCTTGTGGCACTTGATGCAATATAGAACTTATCACCAAGCCCCATTTTTTCAACTCTGTCACGGAACAGAAACTCAGCCATTGTGCTTCTGCAAATGTTTCCGTGGCAGACAAACATCACCCTTATCATTCCTCTACCTCCAGTATTTTTGTGAGCATTTCATTTATAATATGAGGGTTTCCGCTTCCGCCCGTTTCTCTCATGCATCTTCCCACAAGAAATCCCAATGCATTTTTCTTTCCCTTTTTATAATCAGAAACGCTCTTTTCGTTTTCTTCTATAACCTTCATTACAACCTTTATAAGTGCGTCCTCATCACTCTGCTGTAAAAGGTTATTTTCCCGTGCAATCACGGAAGGCTCTTCACCGCTTTCAAACATCAGCTCCAATATTTTTCCCGCCGCAGTATAGGATATTTCTTTCCTCTTAAGAAGCCCTGACAGCTCTGCAAGGCTATGCCCTGAAAAAGGCACCCTTGTTCCCTTCTCATTCACAAGCCTTGAAATGTCACCTAAAATCAGCTTTGCACAAAGCCCTGCATCTGCATCTTCTTTCACCGCATCGTCAAGAAGCTCTGCCGCATCTTTATTTTCAGCTATGGTTTTTGCCTCATAATCACCTAATCCGTAATCCTTCCTGAACCGCAAGGCTTTCTCGTAAAACAGTTCCGGCATCTTCTCTTTTATCTCTTTAAGCCACGCCTCGTCCACTTCAACAGGTGGCAGGTCAGGCTCGGGGAAATATCTGTAATCATTTTCCTCTTCCTTTTTTCTTAAAAGAATGCTTTGCCTCTTTTCGTCATCCCACTTTCGTGTTTCCCGCAAAACCGCCTCTCCCTTGCAAAGAAGCTCCGTCTGCCTTTTTATTTCATATTCAATGCTTCTCACAGCTCCCGAGAAGGAATTCACATTCTTTATTTCGCATCTTTCATTAAGCCTGTCCTCGCCCTTTTTCCTTACGGACACATTCACATCACAGCGTAAGTTTCCCTCCTGCATTCTGCACTTTGAAATCCCGAGGGATAACAGCGTGTTTTTAATGTAGTCAAGAAAAGCCTTTGCTTCCTCTGCACTTCTCATGTCTGGCTCTGTTACAATCTCCAGAAGAGGCACACCTGCACGGTTGTAATCAATCAGGGTTTCTACACCCCCGTGCACAAGCTTTCCTGCATCCTCTTCAATGTGAATGCGGTTAATTCTTATTCCGCCTCCCATATCAACAAACCCCTTTACACATATGGGCACTGCATCCTGGCTTATCTGATACCCCTTTGGCAAATCAGGGTAAAAATAGTTTTTCCTTGCATGCTGTGAACGGGGGTTAATTTTGCATCCCATTGCAAGCCCCAGCATAACAGCATACTCAACAGCCTTTTTGTTAAGAACCGGCAATGCTCCCGGGAGCCCCATACAAACAGGGCACACGTTAGTATTCGGTTCAGAACCGAAAGCTACAGAACACGAACAAAATGCCTTTGTTTTTGTGTCAAGCTCCACATGTATCTCCAAGCCTATACAAGCCTCATACATCGCCGCATCCCCCTTCCTCAAAGGAGAGTGCCGCATTTAAAAGCATCTGCTCCGTAAAGCGGTTTCCTACAAGCTGCAAGCCTATGGGCATTCCGTTTTCATCCTTATCAAAGGGCACATTCACCGCAGGAAGCCCTGCAAGGCTTACCGATGCCGTACACACATCCTTTTCATACTTCTTTTCAATTTCACTTACAGCATTAACCTTCGGCACAACACATGGGCTTGTAGGGGTTAAAATAACATCGTATTTTTCAAAAAGCTTTTCAAAATCACGTTTTATAAGCTCTCTTGCACCAACTGCTCTCCGATAAAGCTCTCCGCCACGGGACAAAGCATATGTTCCCAGTATAATACGCCTCTTTACCTCGCTTCCGAAAGCTTCACTTCTGCTTTTTATGCACATATCAGTGTAGTCGTCGTATTCCTTTGCTCTGTAGCCGTATTTCACCCCATCGTAACGGGCAAGGTTACCCGATGCCTCGCTCGACGAAATTATATAATATGCACTCACCGCATATTTTGCCGAGGGTATTTCACACTCACTGACCTCCGCACCCATTTCTTTAAGCTTTTCTGCCGCTTTTATAACCGCTTTTCTTATGCTTTCATCAGCTTCGACCAGAAAAGGCTTCGGCACTCCTATTCTGAGCCCCTTCACGGATGGCGTAAGGTTTTTATAATATTCCTCTTTTTCTCTTTTACTGCTTGTGGCATCCTTTTTGTCCCAACCTGCTATAGCATCCGTCATAATAGCTAAATCCTTCACGCTGTTTGCCATAGGTCCTATACAGTCAAGGCTCGATGAAAACGCAATAAGCCCGAACCTTGAAACAAGTGACCAGGTAGGCTTTAAGGCATACACACCGCAGAAAGATGCAGGCTGACGTACACTTCCGCCGGTATCTGTACCAAGTGCACCAAGTGCCATGCCGCTTTTAACAGCCGCTCCGCTTCCGCCTGAGGAGCCCCCGGGCACGTAAGCATAATTCACGGGGTTCACCGTCATCTGAAAGGCGCTCTGTTTACTGTCAGAGCCCATTCCGAACTCATCCATATTTGTTTTGCCGATTATTATTGCCCCCTCTTCCTTAAGCCTTTTTACCACCGTTGCATCATAAGGGGGAACAAATTCCTCAAGCATTCTGCTTGCAGCAGTAGTTCTTAATCCCTTTGTGCAGATATTATCCTTCACGGCAACAGGTATGCCCCAAAGAAGTGAATCATTCTTATTTCTTTCCGCTTCCCTTGCCTTTTCCAAAATATCGTCACAAATAGTTATATAAGCCTTAACGTCTTTTTCCTTTTCGGCAATTTTGCCAAGCACTTCCTTTGCAAGCTCAGGAGGCGATATTTTGTTTTTTCTCAATAATTCCGCTGCCTCGTAAATTTTCATTCGCCCACCACCTTCGGTACAACAATATATCCACCCTCAAAAAAGGTTGGCGTCTCTTCATCCTCACGGAGAGCTCCCTCTCCACGCGTCGGAACCTCTGTCATATCAACCTCTTTCAATATTTCTGCCCTGCCGAGTATTTTCTCAATATCGGGCCATGCATTTTTTACATCATTTTCGTCAATCATTGCCATTTGCGCTAATTTTTTCATTTTTCAACCCTCTGTCCGTAATTTTTTCGCTCAAAAAGTAATATTTCCTAAATTATAGCACTTTAGCAAAACTTTTTCAACATAAAAAGCAGCCCCGATAAAAATATCAGGACTGCCTTTATAATCATTCATTAATATACACTCTCGGCACTCTGTCGCTTATTTTACAAACGGTTTCGTAATTGATTGTGCCTTCAATTTCCGCTATTTCCTCGCAGGGTATCATTTCATCAATAAGTCCTACACTGTCGCCCACCTTAACATTTGGTATATCCGTAACATCCACCATAAACTGGTCCATGCAGACCCTGCCCACAATTGGAGCATAATGCCCGTTTATAGTTACCCTGCCACGGTTTGAAAGTGCTCTTGGGTATCCGTCAGCATAACCAACGGGGATAGTTGCAATTACCCTTTCACTATCGGTAACATATGTTCTTCCGTAGCTTATGGGCGTGCCCTCTGGCACACGTTTAACGTAAACCACATGTGTTTTAAGCTTAAGTGCAGGCTTAATGTCAATATCACCAACATCCCCTGATGGCTTTAAGCCGTATGTAATAATACCGCACCTTACCAAGTCAAGTCCCATATCGGGCATATCAACAATGGTTGCACTGTTTGCCACGTGCTTTAAGGGTATAGAAATGCCTTCCTCCTCAAGCCTTTTAACAAAGGCTGTAAACCTTTCAAACTGCTCATGTGAAAAGCTCTTATCCTTTTCGTCAGCCGTTGCAAGGTGGGTAAAAACGCCTTCTATCTTAATGCCTTCAAGGCTGCAGATGCTCTTTATGGTTTCTATGCTTTCCTCATCGGGCACAAACCCTATTCTGCCCATGCCCGTGTCAATGGCAATATGTGCCTTGCCGCCTGCCTTTGCTAAAAGAAGGGCACTTTCATAGTCAAAAAGCGTCTG
This sequence comes from Clostridia bacterium, assembly GCA_017440585.1. Classification (GTDB taxonomy): domain Bacteria; phylum Bacillota; class Clostridia; order UMGS1883; family UMGS1883; genus RGIG1927. The sequence continues at coordinate 23,359 of JAFSGW010000021.1, forward strand.
CTCAATGTCGTACTTAACCAAATCCTCAAAATACTCGGGTGAAACATACCCAAGTATAAGTATGGGGTTTTTTATACCCGCCTCACGGAGCTTGATTGCCTCTTCAATTGTTGCAACAGCAAAATAATGAGCAATGTCAGCTGTTGCCTTTGCAACCTCAAGTGCACCGTGTCCGTAGGCATTAGCCTTTATAACAACAAGGAGCTCTCTTTTAATGTGTTCTTTTATCTTTATTAGGTTGTGTCTGATTGCGCCAAGGTCAACCTCGGCATAAACCCTTTTATATTTCAAACCCATAACCTGCCTTTTATAATCTATCCATATAATTATAATACTTACTATAGCTTTTTTCAAGCATTTATGCAAATTTGCAAATAAAAAACAGCCTGACGGCTGTTTAATGAGTTTACATTTCCTTTAATTCTGCAATACAGTCTGTGCAGATTGCCTTATCCTTAAAAATGCAAAGGTCTCCTGCCTTACCGCAAAGGGTGCAGCCTGTCGCAAACTTTTTAAGAATAATCTTGTCGCCTTCAACATATATCTCAAGTAAATCCTTGTTATCCTCAATATCAAGTACTGTTCTGAGCTCCTTGGGAATAACCACTCTGCCCAGCTGGTCCACCTTTCTTGTAACGCCTGTAGATTTAACATCAGTCTTCTTCGCCATAATAACAACTCCTTGTTTTCCTTTTCTGTCCTCACTATAACACCCGTTATTTTAAAAGTCAACCCAATATTCGACCATTTAATACATCTTTTTCCATTTTGTAACAGCTTGTTCTCAATTTATTCATAATTGCGAGGTGAGCATCATTTTAACGTATATATGGTCTTTAATGATAATAGCAGGCTTAGCTTCAATCGCCGTTACACAGGGCGGTGATGCGGCAGTTCTTATTCTGAACAATGGCTTAAAGAAGGCCTTTGAGCTCATTATCACCCTTGCCCCCATAATGTGCTTCTGGTCAGGCATAATGGAGGTTGCGGACGCCTCGGGCGTTACAAGAATAATATCCCGCATTCTTTCTCCCGTAACAAGCCTCCTTTTCGGCAGGGAGTATAAAAACACCAATGCCATGCACCTTATAAGCATGAACATGTCAGCAAATCTTTTAGGCATGGGTAACGCCGCAACCCCATTGGGGCTTGAGGCAATGCGGGCACTTGATAAAATTAACCCCACCCCCGAAAAGGCGAGCAGGGCAATGTGCATGTTTATAGTTGTAAACACCGCTTCAATACAGCTTATTCCCTCCTCGGTAATAGCCTTAAGAAGCATGTATGGCTCTCACTCCCCATCCGACATTTTAATACCAACAATAATAACAACTCTCTGTGCCTTCATTGTGGGCACAGCTTCTGCAAAAATCTGTGAAAGGCTTTTTCCATGAATAATCCCGCATCCTTTTCAATTCCCTTCTTTATTATCACAATACTGCTTTTCGCCCTCATCAAAAGGCAGAATATATGGTCTCATTTCACCTTTGGTGGCATGAAAGGGCTTAAATGTGCCTTTGAAATACTCCCTTCCCTGGTAGGACTAATTACCGCAATTGAGCTTTTATCCGCATCGGGTGCACTTAATGCCGTTTCTTCATTTTTTGCTCCCGTATGCAATATGGTTGGTATCCCTGAAGAAATTCTGCCTCTTTCACTTATGCGGAGTGTGTCGGGCTCAGGGTCAACTGCCGTTTTTCAGAACATTCTCACCACCTACACCCCGGACAGCTACATAGGCAGAACAGCCTCTGTTATAATGGGAAGCACCGAAACAACCTTTTACACCTTAAGTGTCTACTTTGCCGCCACCCGTGCAAAAAGTGCCCGCTATTGCATCCTCTGTGCACTTCTTGCCGACCTTACAGGCAGCATTGTAGCAAGCCTCCTCTGTAAGTTTTTATAACAAAATTAAAAGCGTGCCCGAAGGCACGCTTTCTTTAGTCTAATTCAGTTTTAACAACATTCAAAGCTGCTGCAATTACATTGTGCATATCAAAATATTTGTACATGCCCAATCTTCCGCCAAAAATAACCTTGTTTTCGCTCTTTGCCTTTTCAAGGTATTTCTGATACAAAGCATTGTTTTTATCATCATTCATGGGATAATAGGGCTCGTCACCTACATTCCATGTGGCAGGATATTCTCTTGTGATTACCGTTTTGGGAACCTTATTTTCTCCCTGACACATAAACTCAAAATGCTTGTGCTCAATAATTCTTGTATAGGGTACCTCACGCTCTGTGTAATTCACAACCGCATTGCCCTGATAGTTTTCGCAGTCAAGTATTTCGGTTTCAAAATTTAATGAGCGATATTCAAGCTGACCGTAGCAATAGTCATAAAACTCGTCAATCATGCCCGTAAATACAACCTTTTTGGCACAGTCAAGGTATTCCTCACGTTTTGTAAAGAAGTCCTCATTGAGCCTTACTTCTATGCCGTCAAGCATTTTTTCAACAATCTGTGTATAACCGCCTATTGGTATGCCCTGATATTTGTCGTTGAAATAGTTGTTATCGTAAACCATTCTTACGGGAAGCCTCTTAATAATGAAGGAGGGCAAATCCTTGCAATCCTTGCCCCACTGCTTTGCAGTATAGCCCTTTACAAGCTTTTCGTAAATATCGGTGCCAACCATCTTAATTGCCTGCTCTTCTAAGTTTTCGGGCTCACCTATACCTGCCGCGGCAATCTGCTCGTCAATTTTTGCCTGAGCTTCAGAGGGGGTCTTAACACCCCACATTTTTGAGAAGGTATTCATATTAAATGGCAGGTTATACATTTCGCCCTTGTAATTTGCCACAGGCTCATTTGTATAACGGTTAAATTCTGCAAATTGGTTAACATAATCCCATACCTCTTTGTTGCTTGTATGGAATATATGTGCACCGTATTTATGCACCTGTATACCCTCCGCCTCATAAGTATAAATATTGCCACCTATGTGACCTCTCTTGTCTATCACAAGCACGCTTTTACCGCGTTTTTTCGCCTCATAAGCCACTGTTGCGCCAAAAAGACCTGCGCCAACAATAAGATAATCGTACATACTGTTCTGTCCTTTCTTCAATGTCATTCGGTTTTGCAGGATGCATTGTAAAGTGAGAATACATCCACATGTGAAAATGGCCTTTCAAATATCTTAAGGTCTTCTATCGTGCCCTCAAAGCCACTGTCCCAGGGGTTTATTCCAAGGTAGATTTTGCATTCATCCGTAAACATGGCCTTTGTTACAGAGCCCGTTGCAACACACATTCCGTCAATATACAGCTTTGCGGTAATGCAGTCCTCGCTTCCGCCGTAATACTTGTCGGAAAAGACAATTGTCACGTGTTGCCTTGCATCTGCCTTATAGCTCTTTTTCCATCTTCCTTCAAGCCATTGGTCACGCTCGGCATTTCTTGACCATAAAACAGCTTCTTTTCCACCGAAATTTGTAAGTGAGAACCAGTTCTGCTTTTCACTTACAAAATCATCACTCATGGTAACAATTGGGGTATATGCCATAATTTCCCCACTATTCATCCAAAAGCTTATGGTCATATTATAAGAGGGCTTCGCGTCGAGCATGATTCCCGTCTTACCGTCAAGTGCGATACTGCCGTTTGTAAGTTCTATCTTCTTTGTCATGTCAGCCTTCGGGTTTTTGCCCTTTTCACGTGTTGCAATAAAGGCGTTATCCTCGTTAAGCGTGAACACCTCACCCTTTATGCTGTACTCCGAGGTATCTCTCTTAACGCCCCATACAGCCTCATTGTTTTCACCAATGAGTGAGAAGGTCATAACCTCTTCCTCGCCCGTTTCCGTCAGCTGTTTAAAGAAAACACCCTCATATATTTTGCCGTCAATTTTCATTGTGGCATATTTTCCGTCCTTTTCCCAGCTTCCTTCAACTGCGCCCACAATTTTTCCGTCGCTTGTAAGGCGTACCGTCTGGCTCTCTCTCACCCAACTACCCTCGGCAATATATCTTCCATGGTTTATGTATTCATAGATGCCCACAATCTCATCATCACTGTAGCCTTCGTCCTTTATTTTACTTCCCATATATCGCATGGGAGCAACAACGGGCCAGCCTTCACGGTTTAAAAACATCTGATGCACACGCATCTGGAAGGCTTCCGTGCCCTTGAAACGGGTGTGGTAAAACAAATACCTTTCTCCGTCATCGTCAACAAGGGCCGACGAATGTCCACCGGAGGTGTATGCCGTCATGTTTTCAAAGCGGTAATTACCAAACATCTTTATACCGTGCTCATGGTGAATATCGCCGTAAACTGCATTGTTGCCCACAGCATCCGTAAAGGGGCCGAAGGGGTCACGGCTTCTGAAAAGTCTTATATGATAACCGCCATCCGTGCCAAGCCATTCATAGCTTGTCTGCAGATAAAAGTACTCTGTCTCCTTATCGTAATAAACGAAGGGGCCTTCACCTGACCAGCCCTTGCCCCCTGCAATATGTGTACCGAAGTATCTGTCCACCATTCTGCCGTCAGCGGTCTTTTTATCAAAACCGGGGTATACGGGCAAACCGTTAAGCTCATTTATTCTCAGTGCAAAAATACCGCCCGACCAGGAGCCGTATGTAAGATACATCCTTCCTCTTGCATCCATGTAAACACAAGGGTCAATAGCATTGGGATAGGTTATGTTGTTGTAATCATCAATTCCCCAGTCGTCCTTATAGGAGCATACCCTGCCCTTTTCAATAAGCTCATCAATGTTTGTGTTGGTATATATTTTGTTATGTGTACTGTTTTCGTCCTTTGCCTTTACCTTTGTAAAACCCGAATATATTATTGTGTCAACGTACTCGTAAACACCGTCAATATCCCTCGAAACAGCAAGCCCTATACAGCTTCTTTTATACGTGCTGGATGCACTGTAATACATCATGTAAGCACCTCTTGTGCCGTCGGGCCAGCAGTATCGGGGGTTATAGAAAACATCAGGTGCCCATACAGCAAAGCCACCCTTGCAGTCGCTATCGTCCTCACCTGCCCATTTAAAGGAGCCCTTAAGGTTCTCGGAAAGGTTTCCGAAATGAACATTTCCCTCCCTTTTATAGCCTCTTGCGGTGTAATCCCAGTCAATAAGGTTGTTACTTTTCGCTGTTGTTATATGAGTACCGAATACGTAATAGCTTCCGTCGGCATCCTTAATAATTGAGGGGTCGTGTACCCCTACCTCTCTGATATATCTTTTTTCATTTTTCATCTCTGCGCCTCCGCTCACGTTTACTGAAAACAAAACACCAAGCGAAAGTAATGTACAAATCAATCTTTTCATCCCACACCTCCCCATTAATAAGACAATTATACCACATTTTTAATAAAATACAAGTAAAAAGCAGACGGATTATCCGTCTGCTTTTTACTCATTCAGCTATTTCAGCTGTCACATCTGTTGCCATCTCTGCAAGGTGACGTTCATATTCAATCTTATTAACAGTCTTTCTTACTTCGCCCCAGAGGGTTTCACCTGTTACTTCTTCACCAAGGTTATATTCTGCAATAAAATCCTTAAGGGTTTCTTCATCGCCTATATAAATGCTTAAAGGCATAGTATCAAGTGCTTCACCCCAAGTGGAGTCACCTGTAATGCTGTCATCCAAAGAAAATGCCTGCTTTAATGTTTCAACGTCTGCACCGTACATTTCAGCCATGTAGGATACGGGCACAAGGAACTCAACAACATCGTAGTAAGTATTGCCCATTACATCATCGGGAAGCTGAAGGGCAGTTTTTGCTTCTTCAAGTGTCATGTCACTTAATTCGGCAACCTCTTCAAGTGTCATGCCGGAAATGTTGTAATAGCCCATATGGTTATAGGGGTTGTAGAGTGTCTTATAAGCAGTCATACCGCCAAAAGCAAGCACTACGGCAACAATTACTGCCAATACGCCTGCAAAAATACCCTTGAAAATTTTGCAGGATCTTCTCAAAGCTTCGTTTTCCATCCTGAGCTCTGCAATTTCATCAAGCAAAAGACCTGTATCAAGGTACTTTTCAGCCTCGAAGGAATCTTCCTCTGCTGCTTCTTCTAATTCATCAAAGTCCTCTTCTGCCATTTCTTCAAGCAATTCTTCTGCTTCTGTAGCCTCTTCAGCCACCTCGCCTGCAGCCTCTGCTTCTTCAACTGTTTCTACAGCTTCTTCGGCTACCTCTTCTGTGCCCTCTTCGAGCAATTCGTTTTTATTTTCATCCATTTTTCATTACCTCCTGAAAAAACATCCTTATAATAATACCACACTAAATTACTAAAGTAAATAGTTATTTGTTATTTATGATCCGTTGGTGCATTTTTATGTGTTCCAGCACCTTATTCATGCGTTTTTTCTCCACTTTAAATCCTATCATGCACAGCAAAAGCGGAAAAGCATAACAAATTGCAAAAAAAATATACTCTAAATAGCCAACTGCTTCTTTCGCCCCAAAAATCAGCGGTACAAGCATAAATAAAACCAAATGAAGGTACCAGCAAACAAGAAAAACTATAGCGTCAATGCTGAAACGCCAATACCCTTTAACGAGAGTGTGTGCAGCACTTTCTTCAATAACCTTTGCCGAAAAAACAGGGCGAAATCCATTCCGATAGGAAACACCATGGTACAAAACAATACGTGATTTGTCCTTCGATGCTCTTCCGTATACTACGGGGTTTTCAAAAAAATTCCACTTTCTTAAGTTTTTAAGAATGCTGTTAACAGCAGTTTCCCTGTCACAGTTAAAATCAAATTCGTAAGTTTTCATTTTTTCACCTCTCTGTGGTATCCTTATGCCTCACAATCCCTATAACAGCGGAAATTATTGCCACAGCCTCGTAAATTGTTCCGCCGACAGATGCCACAAACAAATCGTAAATGAGAACCATAGGCGAAGTAACAAGAATACTCCATCTTATGCTCTGTGCCTTGTTAAAATTAAGTGCAAGGGTGTTTAAAATAAGCCCTGCCACAATAAAAATGCTGTACCAGTCATTCCAGGAGGCAATTCCCAGAATTGCCATAACAAAGGCAAATATAAAAGGCATAACCTTTGCCCACTTCCCGAGCCTTTCCTTTTTGTAATAGGTAATATTTCTCACAGTGCCCACCGCATTAAGCCAGAAGGCAGGCATTGCACCTAAAAGAAGATAGTGCACACAAAACACTGCACAGGTTAAAATCTGAAATATCAGAAGCTTCTTTGCGTCCTTTGTCTGATATGATAAAAAGCCGCACAAAACAGCCAGTGCTCCGAAAAACTGTCCTATGTAAAACATAGCCTCACCCTAACCTTATGATTTATAATTTTCTGTACCATCCCGATACATATTAGCATAATTAGCTGTCAATTGCAATATTTCTTATTGCTCTTGTATATGATTTGTGTTAATATCCAATTAAAGATATAAATTACAGATAGCGTACGATCGGAGGTAGAATAATGAAAAGAGAAATTCACGTATCAAAGCAGGGTTCAGACACAAATGACGGTAGCTTTGAGCATCCGTTTTTAACTATTTCCAAGGCTGCAAAAATAGCCGAAGAAACAGACACGGTAATTGTCCACGAGGGCACCTATCGTGAAAGGGTATCTCCTGCCAATAGCGGCAGAAGCAACCTTCATCGTATTGTGTATACTGCAGCTGCGGGTGAAAAGGTTATAATTAAAGGGTCAGAAGTAATCAGCAAATGGGTACAGGTCAAAGACAACATCTATCTTGCCAAAGTGGACAATTCCATGTTCGGTGATTATAACCCCTATGCCACAACCATCAGTGGCGACTGGTGCATATACCCCCTCGACCCTATGATTCATACGGGACAGGTTTACCTTGACGGCAGGGCAATGTACGAAAAAGCCTCTGTAGCAGACCTTAGTGAGGAAATGACCTGGTGCTGTACCGTCAGCGATACAACAACCGAAATTTATGCAAACTTTGGTTGTTCCCCTGAAGGCAGGCTTGTTGAAATCAACGTACGAAGCGGTTGCTTTTATCCCGACATAACAGGCATCAACTATATAACGGTAAAGGGCTTTGAAATGGCACATGCCGCAACAGAGTGGGCACCTCCCACAGCCCGACAGCCGGGTATGCTCTGGACACGCTGGAGCAAGGGCTGGATTATCGAGAACAACATTCTACACGATTCACGGTGCAGTGCAATAAGCCTCGGTAAGGAAATATCAACCGGTCATAACCTCAGCACCCGCTACAGACGTAAGCCCGGCTACAGAACACAGCTCGAAACTGTTTTTATGGCACGTCACGAGGGTTGGGATAAGGAGCGTATCGGCTCCCACATTGTACGTAACAACATTATATACGACTGCGGACAGAATGGTATCGTAGGCAACCTGGGTGGTGCCTTCTCGGAAATATACGGCAACGAAATATACAACATCGGCATACGTCACGATTTTGTCGGCTATGAAATCGCCGCCATAAAGCTCCATGCAGCAATCGACACCTGCATTCATCACAATCTGCTTTATAACAGTGTACGTGGCTTATGGCTCGACTGGCAAGCTCAGGGCGTGCGGGTAAGCTCAAATGCCTTTTTCGACAACGAGCTTGATTTCTGGGTTGAAGTAACACACGGGCCTCATCTTATCGACAACAATCTTTTTGCCTCAAAGAATTCCCTTCTTAACCATGCTCAGGGCGGTGCATATGTACATAACATTTTCTGCGGTAAAATATCCACAGCTCCCGTTCCCTACAGAGCAACCCCCTACCATCTGCCCCATTCAACCGAAATTATCGGCACCTCACGTATATACGGCAACGATGACCGTTTTTACCGTAACATTTTCTGCACTACAGGCACAGATTATTATAACGGTTCCCCTTCGGATTTTGAGTCCTTCCAACAAAAGGTTATTAAAAACATTGCCGAAACCACCAATATGGATATTGAAAGCTACTGCTTTGAAAAGCTCCCCTGCTATATTGCCGACAACTGCTATTTTGGTGAGGCAAAAGCGTATTCTGACGAAGCTGATGCTCTTGAAGTCTCCTTGCCTGTTACGGTTAAGGTTGTCCGTGAGGCTGACGGTTTTTATGCTTTAATCAATTGCCCCATTGACCCGCATTTTTCTTCCGGACAAACAATCGGAACACATAGCCTGCCTATCACATATATGACAGAACAGCTTTATGAAGCACCTGACGGTACAGCCATTGAAATTGACACTGACTATTCCGACATAAAACGAGGCACAAACCCCGTTTACGGTGCATTTGAACAGCTTACAAAGGGCGATAACAAAATCAGAATATGGTAGCAAATATAAAAAAAGTGCGATGACTCGCACTTTTTTTATTCACCGTTTATGATTCTTTGGTGCATCTTTATATGATTAATTACATCTTTGCGGTTGTTTCTTTCAAGATATGTACAAAATGAAACCAATCCCACAAAAAACAGAACAAAAAATAAAGGTACAACAAAAGCAAATATATCGGCGTCACCAATGTTAAACCAGATTGATGCAACCAATGAAAGCCATACAACAGAAAAAAGAGTACCAAACCACTGCCACCTGAATATTCCTTTCGCAACAGTCCTGCCCGGCTCGACTTCTTTAAAATACATTGTAAAAATCGATCTGAAGCTGTTTCTGTAGGAAATCCCGCAATATAAATTTATAAAGCTTCCGACTCTTTTACCATACATACTTTCGTTTTCAAAAATTAACTTCGGCTTCTCTGTATCCTGCAAAACTTCCTTTATTGCAGTTTCCTTATCACATTTTAATTCAAATTTATAGACTATCATATTGTCACCTCATGAACAATATAGCATGATTTCAAAAAATTGTAAAGATGATTAATGAAGTATCGGCAATGCCAATATGAAGTATGAGCATATATGTTCGCATTAAGCGTTTGCCGTGCAAACAATGAAGCAAAGTGCTTATTCATACACCGAAGGTGTGCTTCATTTGCATTGCAACTTCATAGCCGCAGGCTGCTTCATGCGTTGCCAAACGTGCTTCATTTCCGGGTCGCCAAAACAAAAAAGCACTTCCAACTGAACTGCACCAATTTGTGCAGACAGTACAAAAAAGCACCTTATGGTAGCTAAAATTAAATTTATGCAGCATACTTACTCCGTTGTTCTAACGGAGTAAGTTTTGTTTTTAGTTGTATTCTTTCGTTATTGTAAAAATGTA
>JAFSGW010000022.1 GCA_017440585.1 Clostridia bacterium
CCTTGTTGGCATTATCGTCGCACCTTTAATATCAAAAAGCAAAGTGGCGAAAGATATTACCTGAACTTTGAAGGCGTTGACAGTGCGTTTTACATATACATCAACGGTCAGTTTAAAGGTTATTCCCAGATATCTCATGCAACAAGCGAATTTGATATAACAGATATCGCTGTTAACGGTGAAAACACAATTGACGTTCTCGTTTTAAAATGGTGTATTTCAACCTATCTTGAATGCCAGGACAAATTCCGTTTCTCCGGCATATTCAGGAATGTATATATGCTTACCCGCCCGGAAGAGCATATTACTGATTATAAAATTGAAACAACGTTTTCCGGCAAGGACGGTATCTTTACTCTTATTAATGAAAGCCCTGTTGACATCACGGTTACTTTAAAAGGAAAAGAAGCAATTGCTCCCGCCAAAGGCAAGGCTGAAATTACAATACCCAATGTAAAGCTCTGGACTGCAGAAGATCCCTGCCTTTACACTGCTGAGCTTCACGCCAATGGTGAAAAGATAATTGAAAGTGTCGGCTTCAGAGTTGTCTCTATCGACGGTAAGGTGTTTAAAATCAATGGTAAACCGGTTAAGCTTAAAGGCGTTAACCGTCATGATTTCCATTGTGAAACAGCAGCAACAGTAAGCTTAGAGGACCTTGCAAAGGACATTCACCTCATGAAGGAATTAAATGTCAATGCGGTAAGAACATCCCACTATCCCAACAGCCCCGAATTTTATATGCTTTGCGATACTTTCGGTATATATGTTATGGATGAAGCTGACCTGGAAATGCACGGAGCATGCAGCCGTGATGGCAGATACGATCTTGACCTTTGGGCAGAATATGCTGAAAACGAATTTTTCACTCCCGGTATTACAGACAGACATATTGCTCTTGTTGAACGTGACAAAAATCGCCCCAGCGTAATTATCTGGTCTCTTGGCAACGAATCTTCTTTCGGCAAAGCATTCTTTGACGGTGCTCGTTATATAAAAGACAGAGATAACACTCGTCCCGTTCATTACGAAGGCTTACAGAATGCAGACCCCAAGTACTATTACAGCGAGCTTGTTGATATGGTAAGCATGATGTATCCCAGCTTTGAAAAAATTTATGAGGATGTTCTCAACAACGAAAAGGAAACCCGCCCCTTCGTTCTTTGTGAATACACTCATGCTATGGGTAACAGCTGCGGTGATATTGCCGAATACTGGGATATGATTTATAACAATGACCAGATGATGGGCGGATTCGTTTGGGAATGGGCAGACCACGGAATTAAAACCGACAAAGGCTTCCTTTACGGTGGTGATTTCAAAGAACCCGAACACGATGGCAACTTCTGTGCCGATGGGCTTTTGACTCCCGACAGAAAAATCAAGTCCAACGCACTTGAAATGAAGGCTGTTTACGGTGGCAGAACCAAATCCGAAGTTTGCGATATTGAAATCCCTGCAAGTACATATAAATTTTCATCTGCGATTGCTATTGAAGTTAACGAGCATACAGGCGAAATAACATCTATCAAAGCCGACGGAAAAGAAATTCTCCGTACCCCCATGCACTTCAATATAACAAGATATACAGACAATGATCGCGAGCTTGTTCCCCACTGGATAGACCGCTGTCATCTTGAAGCATGCACACCCCATATATTCTCTTGTGAAAAAACTGAGAATACATATAAATTCAAAGGTGTCCTTGCTGCAAATTGTCTTATTCCCGCGGTAGAATTTGAATTATTCTACACAGTTTTAGGCAATCAGCTCACTGCAACCATCGAATACACTCTTGCTGACTATATTGAAAGCTTCCCTCGCTTTGGTATTGAATTCGGGGTAGATAAGGCTCACAGTAACTTCTCTTATGTAGGCTTTGGCCCGTCCGAAAGCTATGTAGATAAACACGTGGCTTGTGATTATGGCTATTATGTAAGCTCTGCACAGGAAAATTATGACCACAAATATATTCGTCCCCAGGAATCAGGCAGTCACTACGC
>JAFSGW010000002.1 GCA_017440585.1 Clostridia bacterium
CGTTTCCATCACAGGTAACTCTACTAACCCCACACGTTTCCAGCATCCTGTTGCAGGCACATACAAGAAGGAATGTATCGAAAAGGGTAAGAAGTACTTCTCCGTTGCTTCCGGTGGCGGTACAGGCAGAACACTTCACCCCGATAACATGGCTGCAGGTCCCGCTTCCTACGGTATGACAGATACAATGGGCAGAATGCACTCTGACGCTCAGTTTGCAGGTTCTTCCTCTGTACCCGCTCACGTAGAAATGATGGGTCTTATGGGCGCTGGTAACAACCCCATGGTTGGTATGACAGTAGCTTGCGCAGTTGCAGTAGAAGAAGCAAGCAAGTAATTTAATATTACAGATTACACACCACTCAATTTTGGGTGGTGTGTTTTTGTGTAAAAGACAGGTTCTTCCTCTGTACCCGCTCACGTAGAAATGATGGGTCGTGTATGGGCTCCGGTAACAACCCATAGGCTCTCTGACAGTAGCTTGTGCAGTTGCAGTTGAAGAAGCAAGCAAGTAATTTAATATTACAGATTACACACCACTCAATTTTGGGTGGTGTTTTTTTTGCCATAAATGTACACTTTTTTGTGCCTTATGCGTCTTAATTCTACAATATAGTGTGTTTTTTCGTTGACACAACAAGCGATTAGTGGTAGAATAATTATAAGTATGGGATAGTGTGCCCATAATATGATTTTGTGGAGGAATTATCATGAAAAGAAAGTATAATATTGCAGTTGCAGGTACAGGTTATGTTGGGTTATCAATAGCAACTTTATTGTCACAGAATCATAAGGTTACAGCTGTGGACATTATTCCCGAAAAGGTTGAAATGATAAACAACCGTAAGTCACCTATTCAGGACGATTATATTGAAAAATATCTTGCAGAGAAGGATTTGGACCTTACTGCAACACTTGATGCAAAGAGTGCATACGAAAATGCGGACTTTGTTGTTATTGCAGCACCCACGAATTATGATTCAAAAATGAATTTCTTTGATACCTCTGCGGTTGAAGCTGTTATTAAGCTTGTAATGGCATATAACCCTGAAGCAATAATGGTTATCAAGTCCACTATACCCGTTGGATATACAGAGTCTGTACGCGAAAAAACGGGCAGCAGAAACATTATGTTCAGCCCTGAGTTTTTGCGAGAGTCAAAGGCTTTATATGATAACCTTTATCCTTCAAGAATTATTGTTGGTACAGACATGAACGATGAGCGCCTTGTGGAAAAGGCAAAGGAATTTGCAGCTCTTTTACAGGAAGGTGCAATTAAAGAAGACATTGATACACTCTATATGGGCTTTACAGAGGCAGAAGCTGTTAAGCTTTTTGCAAACACCTATCTTGCACTGAGAGTATCCTACTTTAACGAGCTCGATACATATGCTGAAATGAAGGGACTTGACACTCAGCAGATTATTAATGGTGTTTGCCTTGACCCGAGAATAGGCTCACACTACAACAATCCCTCCTTCGGCTATGGCGGTTACTGCCTGCCTAAGGATACTAAGCAGCTTCTGGCAAATTATCAGGATGTGCCTCAGAATATGATGAGCGCAATTGTTGAAAGCAACAGAACAAGAAAAGACTTTATTGCAGACCGTGTGCTGGAAATAGCAGGTACATATGGTGCAAATGACGCCTTCTCGGCAGAGAAGGAAAAGGAAGTAGTGATAGGTGTTTACCGTCTTACAATGAAGTCAAATTCCGACAACTTCCGTCAGAGCAGTATACAGGGCGTTATGAAGAGGGTAAAGGCAAAGGGAGCGACGGTTGTTATATACGAGCCCACTCTTGAAAACGGAAGCACTTTCTTCGGAAGCAAGGTTGTAAATGATATTGATGAATTCAAGGGTATGTGCGATGCAATTATTGCAAACAGATATGATTCAGTTCTGGATGATGTAGTTGACAAGGTATACACCCGTGATGTGTTCAGACGTGACTAATGACAGAATGTGAAAAAACAGACCCCGATGAAGGTGTATGATATGTTTGATTTGAGTTTTTATAAAAATAAACGAGTTTTTGTGACGGGGCATACAGGTTTTAAAGGTGCGTGGCTTTGCAAAATGCTTGCAAATTACGGAGCCACTGTTACCGGCTATTCGCTTGAACCGCCCACAGAGCCGTCCCTTTACCATATCGCAGATATTGCAAAAGACGTAAAGAGCGTTATTGGTGATATACGTGATTATGAAAGCCTTAAAAAAGCTTTTGACGAGGCTCAGCCCGAAATAGTGTTACACCTTGCGGCACAGCCTATAGTGAGAGAGAGCTACAAAGACCCGAAGTATACCTATGAAACCAATATTATGGGTACGGTGAATATTCTTGAATGTGTGAGAAATTCTGACTGTGTGAAGTCCTTTCTCAATGTAACAACAGACAAGGTTTACAAGAACCGCGAGTGGGAATGGGGTTACCGTGAAAATGAAGAGCTTGACGGTTTTGACCCTTATTCCAATTCAAAATCCTGCTCAGAGCTTGTTACACACAGCTATAAACAGAGCTTTTTTGAAAAAAAAGTTCCGGTTTCAACTGCAAGAGCAGGTAATGTAATAGGCGGTGGCGATTTCGCAAATGACAGAATTATTCCCGATTGCGTAAGGGCGGCAATCAACAAAGAGGACATAATTGTTCGTAATCCTCATTCTACAAGACCCTTTCAGCATGTTCTTGAGCCTTTGTATGCATATCTTATGATTGCGGCAAAGCAGTATGAAGATATAAGTTATGAAGGATATTATAATGTGGGCCCCGATGAAGTTGACTGCTTTAAGACGGGAGCATTGGTTGATTTATTCGTTGAAAAATGGGGGGATAACCTCAAATGGATAAACAAGCACGATGGCGGACCTCATGAGGCAAACTTTTTGAAGCTTGATTGCTCTAAGCTGAAACAAACATTTGGCTGGAAACCTAAGTGGAATCTCGAAATTGCAATAGAAAAGACCGTTGAATGGTCAAAGTGCTATGTTGCACAGGGGGATATCCGTGCCTGCATGGATAAACAGATAGGCGAATTTTTAGGAGAATGACATGAAAAACTGGAATAGTGAACAGGAAGCAAGAGAAAGAATTAAAGCTCTTGTAAGTGAATATTATCATGACTTTAAGGAAAAGAAGGACCCTTTTAAGGAAGGCGACAGAATAAGCTATGCATCGAGAGTTTTTGATGAAAACGAAATGTGTGCTTTAACTGATGCAATGCTTGATTTCTGGCTTACAACAGGCAGGTTCGCGGACGAATTTGAAAAGAAGTTTGCCCGGTGGATAGGCGTTAAATATGCACACCTTGTAAATTCGGGCTCAAGTGCAAACCTTATAGCATTTATGGTGCTTACTTCACCTGAGCTTGGTGACAGACAGATAAAACGCGGCGATGAGGTTATAACAGTTGCCTGCGGTTTCCCCACAACGGTTACTCCCATACTGCAGTATGGCGCAGTACCTGTGTTTGTGGATGTTACAGTGCCTCAGTATAATATTGATACAAAAAAGCTTGAAGAGGCTCTGAGCGATAAAACAAAGGCTGTTATGATTGCTCATACACTTGGCAATCCCTTTGACCTTAAATGTGTGAAGGAATTTTGCGAAAAGCACAATTTATGGCTTGTCGAGGATAACTGCGATGCATTAGGAAGTAAATACACAATAGATGGCGTAACAAAGTTTACGGGCACATGGGGCGATATAGGAACAAGCAGTTTTTATCCTCCGCACCATATGACGATGGGCGAAGGTGGCTGTGTATATACCGATAACCCTCTTCTTCATAAGCTTATTTTATCCTTCCGTGATTGGGGAAGAGACTGTGTTTGCCCCTCAGGGATGGACAACCTTTGCAAGCACCGCTTTGACGGTCAGCATGGTCAGCTGCCTCAGGGCTATGACCATAAGTACGTTTACAGTCATTTTGGCTACAATTTGAAGGTTACCGATATGCAGGCGGCAATCGGCTGTGAACAGCTTAAAAAGTTCCCATCCTTTATAGAAAGAAGAAAGCATAACTGGCAGAGGCTGAGAGAAGCTCTCCTTTGCGTGGAAGACAAGCTTATTCTGCCCGAAAAGTGTGAAAACAGCGACCCTTCATGGTTTGGTTTTCTCATTTCCGTGAGAGAGGGTTGCGGACTTAACAGAAACGACATTACACGATACATTGAAGATAAAAACATTCAGACAAGGCTTCTCTTTTCGGGCAACCTTATAAAGCACCCTTGCTTCGACCAGATAAGAGATACTGATGCTTACAGAGTGTCGGGAAGTCTTGAGGTTACTGATTACATTATGAACAACACCTTCTGGGTTGGCGTGTACCCGGGAATGACAGACGAAATGATTGACTATATGGCAAATGTCATTATTGAAGCAGTAAGTTGACAGAGGAGATAAAGCATGAGGATACGCTTGGCAGACTATGTGGCTGACTTTTTGGTTGCAAAGGGCGTGAGTGATGTTTTCAGCGTTGTTGGCGGTGGTGCAATGCACCTTAATGATGCATTCGGACACCACGACAAGCTTCACGTTACGTACAATCATCACGAGCAGGCTTGTGCAATTGCCGCGGAGGCATATGCACGTATTGACAATAGAATAGCTGCTGTTTGCGTAACAACAGGCCCCGGTGGCACCAATGCCCTTACGGGTGTGCTTGGCGGTTGGCTTGACTCCATCCCCATGTTTATAATAAGCGGGCAGGTACGGTATGACACCACTGCACGTTACGCTGAGCAGTTTACAGAGGGCTTGAAACTCCGTGCTGTAGGTGACCAGGAGTATGACATTGTAAAGTCAGTAGAGCATATGACAAAATATGCCGTAATGGTTGAAAACCCACTTGATATACGCTATGTTTTGGAAAAAGCATGGCATATGGCAACAACGGGGAGACCAGGTCCTGTATGGGTGGATATCCCCGTAAATTTTCAGGGAAGCTTTATCGAAACAGATGAGCTTGCAGGCTATGACAGCACAGAGGATGATATGTTGTTGCCACCCGAGGTTTCTGACGAAATATTAAATGAAATTATAGAAAAGATAAAGAATGCAGAAAGACCTGTTTTACATGCAGGCTACGGTATACGCCTTTCGGGAGGATATGACGCCTTCAGAAAGGTGATTGATAAGCTCAATATTCCCGTTGTCACCTACTGGAATGCCGTTGACCTTATTGAGGACGAAAACCCATTATATACTGGAAGAGCAGGCAATATGGGAGACAGGGCAGGCAACTGGGCTATACAGAATTCTGACCTTATCCTTGCAATAGGTACGCGTATTTCAATCCGTCAGGTTGGCTACAACTGGAAAACCTGGGCTCGTTATGCTCACGTTATAATGGTTGACATTGATAAGGCAGAAATGAAAAAGCATACAATCCACGTAGATATGCCCATATGGGCGGATGCAAAGGGTTTTCTTGAAAAGCTCGACAAAAAGCTTGACGGCCCGATAGGATACAAAACAGAGTGGATTGGAAGGTGCCAATCCTGGAGGAAAAACTATCCTGTTGTTACAAAGAAGCAGGAGGAGTATAATGGTGAAGGCGTAAATGTGTATGCCTTTATGAAATATATGAGCAGTAAGCTCCCGGAAGAGAGCCTTACGGCGGTTTCCAACGGTGCTTGCTGTGTTGTAGGCAACCAGGCTTATGTTATAAAGAAAGGCTCCAGGATGGCGAATAACAGTGCTGTTGCAAGCATGGGCTACGGCTTGCCTGCAGCTATAGGCACCTGCATAGGCGGCGGAAGGAAAAATACCATCTGCCTTGAGGGCGACGGAAGCATAATGATGAATCTGCAGGAATTAATGACTGTTATAACCAATAAGCTCCCCGTTAAAATTTTTCTGATAAATAACAAGGGCTACCATTCCATAAGGCTTACACAGAATAATCTGTTTAAAGAAAAGGCAAAAATAGGCATTGGTCCCGAGTCGGGAGATTTGTCCTTTCCTGAGTTCAGAAAAATTGCCGATGCTTTCGGGTATAGATATTTCAAGGCATCAACAAACGAGGAAATGAGAAGTGTTGTTGACAAGGTGCTCGGACTTGAAGGTGCGGCATTCTGTGAAATTTTCACCGATACAGAGCAGGTGTGGGAGCCTAAGAGCAGTACAAAGCGTCTTGAAGACGGAACTCTTGTAAGCCCGCCATTGGAGGACTTAGCTCCGTTTCTCGACAGAGAAGAGTTAAAGGAACAGATGTGTAATCCCTTAGCAGAGGAAATGTGATGAAATGAAAAGAGCTGTTATTTCAGGTGCTACAGGTGCTATTGGCACAGCACTTGTAAATGAACTTATAAAACAGAATATTGAAGTTCTTGTTATTTGCAGAGAGGGTTCAGAAAGAAATGAAAACATTCCTCAATCCGAGCTTGTGACAAGAAAATATTGTGATTTAAAAGATTTTGCAATGCTGGAAAATGACACAGGGAAAGAGTATGATGTGTTTTACCACTTAGCTTGGATGGGAACAACCGGCACGGCACGGAACGACATGACACTACAGAATAACAATGTAAAATATGCGCTTGATGCGGTAAATCTTGCAAAGAGGCTAGGTTGCAAAAGGTTCGTTGGTGCAGGAAGCCAGGCTGAATACGGCAGGGTTAGCGGCGAATTGAAGCCTGATACGCCCGTAATGCCGGAAACCGGCTACGGCATAGCAAAGCTCTCGGCAGGCTTTATGACAAGAATTGAGGCTGAAAAGGTGGGCATTGAGCACATCTGGATTAGGGTTTTAAGCGTGTACGGCCCCTTTGATGCTGAAAACAGTATGGTAATGTCTACTGTGAATAAATTGAAGAATAATATAGCACCTGAGTTTACCCCGGGTGAACAGATATGGGATTATCTCCATTCCTTTGATGCAGCAAGGGCCTTTTACCTTGCAGGAGAAAAAGGCGTCAGCGGAAAAACATATGTTCTTGGAAGCGGAAATGGCAGGGCATTAAAGGAATATATTGAAATTATCGGGCAAACAATAAACCCCGATTGCGAGATTAAGCTTGGTGCGATAAAATACGATGAAAACCAGGTTATGCACCTTGTAGCAGATATAACCGAATTAACTTCTGATACGGGCTTTGTTCCCGGTATCGGCTTTGAGGACGGAATTCAAACTTTATTATGATGTGGTGATTTTATGAGGATAGCAATGCTCGGACACAAAAGAATACCCTCACGTGAAGGCGGCGTGGAAATCGTTGTAAAAGAACTCAGCAAGCGTATGGTTGCTGAGGGTCACGAAGTTGTTTGCTATAACAGAAAAGGTGACCATGTGAGCGGGAAAAGCTACAACGAAGAGCTGATGGATGAATATATGGGTGTTAAGTTAAAGGCAGTATTTACTATCAATGCAAAAGGGCTTGCAGCAATGTCCTCCTCGTTCTTTGCTGCAGTTAAAGCTGCTGTAGGAAAGTACGATGTTGTACATTTTCACTCCGAAGGTCCGTGTGCAATGTGCTTTATTCCGAAAATGTTCGGCAAAAGAATTATTGCAACTATCCACGGCCTTGACTGGCAAAGAGCTAAATGGGGCGGATTTGCCACCAAGTATATACTCTTCGGTGAGAAAATGGCAGTAAAGTATGCTGATGAAATAGTGGTATTGTCCAACAATGTTAAATCCTATTTTAAGGATACTTATAATAGAGACACTGTTTTCATTCCTAACGGTATTACTAAGCATACAATAAGACCTGTTAATGTTATAAAAGAAAAATGGGGTCTTGAAAAGGATTCTTACATTTTGTTCCTTGGCAGAATTGTACCCGAGAAGGGAATCGGCTACCTTATAGATGCGTACAACAAGCTCAACACTGATAAAAAGCTTGTTATAGCAGGTGGCGCAAGCGATACCGATGGCTACATGAAACAACTGATTGCATCAGCAGGAGACAACAAAAACATTATTTTTACAGGCTTTGTGCAGGGCATGGAATTAAAAGAGCTCTACAGCAATGCATATATATACGTTTTGCCATCGGACCTTGAAGGTATGCCCATAAGTCTTCTCGAAGGCATGAGCTATGGAAACTGCTGTCTGGTTTCTGATATTTCGGAATGTACGGAAACTGTTGGGGATAAGGCGGTAGTTTTCAAAAAGAGCGATGTTGAGGACTTGACAGAAAAGCTTCAGATGCTTTGTGATAAGCCGGAGATTGTTCAGAAATATAAGGATCAGGCACGAGATTATATTTGTAACAAATATAACTGGGACGATGTAACGAAAAAAACATTGGAATTGTATGATAAACAGGTGATAAAAAGATGAAAATACTAATGATAAACAAATTTCTGTATCCTAACGGAGGGTCGGAAACATATATTTTCAAATTAGGGGAATATCTTATATCTCAAGGGCATGAAGTGCAGTATTTCGGTATGGAGCATGAAGGCAGATGTGTCGGAAACAGTGTTGATGCATATACTTCCGATATGGATTTTCACAATGCGTCAAAGCTTGATAAGCTTACATATCCTTTGAAAACCATCTATTCTGCGGAGGCAAGAAGGAAAATAAGACTTGTACTTGACGAGTTTAAGCCCGATGTGTGCCATCTGAATAACTTTAATTATCAGCTGACACCATCTGTTATCCTTGAAATAAAAAAATGGAGTAAGCAGACAGGAAAAGAGTGCAAGATAGTATTTACAGCACACGATTATCAGCTTGTGTGCCCGAATCATATGTGTAACAACCCTAACACTCGTGAAAATTGCGAAAAGTGCCTTGGCGGTAATTTTATTAATTGCTTGAAGGGCAAATGTATTCATGGTTCAACAGCAAAGTCTGCTATTGGTATGCTGGAGGCGTATTTCTGGAATTTAGGCAAGGTATACAAACATATCGACACCATGATTTGTTGTTCTGAATTTTTAAAATCGAAGCTGGATTCCAACGCATTGTTTGCCAAAAAAACAGTTGCGATGCATAACTTTATAGATAAGGCTGAGTGGAAGGAAACTGAAAAGAAGGATTATGTTTTGTATTTCGGCAGATATTCGGAAGAAAAGGGCATAGAAACATTAATTAAGGTGTGTGAGTCTTTGCCTGAAGTTAAGTTTGTATTTGCAGGTGGCGGTCCTTTAGAGGAAAAAATCAATGATGTTGTTAACATAAAGAATGTAGGCTTCAAAACAGGAGAAGAGCTTGAAATGCTGATAAGAGAAGCAAGGTTTTCCATCTATCCTTCAGAATGGTACGAGAACTGCCCCTTCTCTGTAATGGAATCGCAGATGTACGGAACACCTGTTTTAGGTGCTGACATCGGCGGTATTCCCGAACTTATTGACATAGAGAAAACAGGCTTGCTGTTTGAAAGCGGAAACGTTGATGAGTTAAAAAATAAAGTGGAAAAGCTTTGGAACGATAAAGCTTTGACCGATACCATGAGTGAAAACTGTAAGAATATTACATTTGACACTATAGAAGAATATGTAAATAAATTAATAGAAATTTACCACTAAAATTAAGCTGGAGGAAATTGTATGAATTTTTCTCAATTAGACGGAAAAACAATTCTCGTTACCGGTGCAGCCGGTTTCATAGGATCTAATCTTTCAAAAAAATTGCTTGAAGCGTGTGAAAACATCAGAATTATCGGCGTGGATAACATGAACGATTATTATGATGTGTCTATTAAAGAGTATCGTCTCAAAGAGCTTGGTAACGACGAACGGTTTGTATTTGTGAGGGGAAGTATTGCAGACAAAGGGCTGATTAATTCCATATTTGAACAACACAAGCCTCAGATAGTTGTTAACCTTGCAGCTCAGGCGGGGGTAAGGTATTCAATTACAAATCCCGATGCATATATTGAGGCCAACCTGATAGGATTTTACAATATCCTTGAAGCCTGCAGAAATTGTCCTGTAGAGCATCTGGTGTATGCATCCTCGTCCAGCGTTTATGGCTCCAATAAAAAGGTGCCTTATTCAACAGATGATAAGGTGGACAACCCTGTTTCACTGTATGCAGCAACCAAGAAGTCAAACGAGCTTATGGCACATGCCTATTCCAAGCTTTATAATATTCCATCTACTGGACTCCGTTTCTTTACTGTATATGGTCCTGCAGGAAGACCGGATATGGCATATTTTGGCTTTACAAATAAGCTTGTAAAGGGTGAAAAGATACAGATTTTCAACTATGGTAACTGTAAGCGTGACTTTACATATGTTGATGACATTGTGGAGGGCGTAATGAGAGTTATGCAGAAGGCCCCCGAAAAGGTGATGGGTGAGGACGGACTTCCCATACCACCTTATGCCGTTTATAATATCGGCAATAATCAGCCCGAAAACCTTCTGGACTTTGTAACCATCCTTCAGGAGGAGCTTGTAAGAGCAGGGGTTTTACCTGAGGACTACGATTTTGAAGCTCATAAGGAGCTTGTTCCCATGCAACCCGGTGACGTACCTGTTACATATGCAGATACAACAGCACTTGAGAGAGACTTTGGCTTTAAGCCTTCAACATCTCTTCGTGATGGCTTGAGAAAATTTGCAAAGTGGTATAAGGAATTTTATGAATAATTGGAGGAATTTAAAATGGCAGAAAAGAAATTGAATGGTACCGTTATTGTTACGTATCGTTGTAATGCAAGATGCTCTATGTGTAACAGATATAAGGCTCCTTCAAAGCCTGAGGAAGAAATTTCAATCGAAACAATAAAGAAGCTTCCTAAGATGTATTTTACAAACATCACAGGTGGTGAACCCTTTATCCGCACAGACCTTAAGGATATTGTGCGTGAGCTTTATAAAAAGAGCGATCGTATCGTTATTTCCACAAACGGCTTTTTCACCGATAGAATAGTTGACTTATGCAAAGAATTCCCCAATATAGGTATTCGTATTTCTATCGAAGGCTTGGAGAAGACAAATAACGAAATACGCGGTCTTGATGATGGTTATCAGAAGGGTTACGGCACATTGAAGATACTTCGTGAAATGGGAATGAAGGACGTTGGCTTTGGCATGACTGTGCAGGATAAAAATGCACCCGACCTTGTTCCTCTTTACAAGATATCCGATGAAATGGGAATGGAGTTTGCTACAGCTTCTCTTCATAACTCTTTCTATTTCGTTGAGGCAAAGAACATTATTCACGACAGACCCATGGTTGCCGAGAATTTTGAAAACCTTGTAAATGAGCTTTTGAAGAGCAAATCTCCGAAAAAGTGGATGAGAGCATACTTCAACCATGGTCTTATAAACTATATCTATGGTCAGAAGAGACTTCTTCCTTGCGACATGAGCTTTGATACATTCTTTATTGACCCTTACGGCGACGTTATGCCTTGCAACGGTACTAAAGACAAGGAAGTTATGGGTAATTTGAATACACAGACCTGGGACGAGCTCTGGAACAGCCCCGAAGCTGAATCTGTCCGTAAAAAGGTTCGCTGCTGCGACCGTGATTGCTGGATGATAGGCTCTGTTTCTCCTGCTATGCATAAATACATATGGGTTCCCGCAATCTGGGTTGTATGGCATAAGTTCAAGTCTCTCTTTATGAAGAAGCCCTATTCCATGTATGAAAACAAAATTGTTCGCGATCTGAGGGATGGCAAGGTAACAAAGGAAGAGCTTGACAAGTGTTCTACCTGTGATTTGTGTGCAGTTGTGAATGACGGCTTGTCTGAAGCGAGCAAAGAGCAACTCCGTGATAAAACAGGCGAAGAAATTGTTGATGCAGATATTGCTGCTCAGATGAAGGAATAAGGGTGAAATTTATGGCAAACTTAAAGAAACTCAGGGTTATGGGAATGCTTCTTCTTGCAAATTTTTCAAATAAGGTGCCCGGTGTGCGAAGAGCTGAGATTTTGAAAAAAGCCGGTGTTTTCAGGTCTATGGGTGATAACTGCTATTGGCATCCGTTTAAAATTCCTGCAGACCCTGAGTTTGTGAAGCTGCATAACAATGTTGTGGTGTGTGCAGGTGTTGAACTGATTACACACGATGTTTCGTGGAGAATGCTTACAAACTCTAAGAAATACGGCAAAGATAACAAATGTAAAAGAATACATTTTAATACAATTGAGCTTATGGATGATGTTATGATAGGTGCTCACAGTGTAATTTTGCCGGGTGTAAAAGTAGGGCCTAATGCGATAGTCGGTGCAGGGAGCGTTGTTACAAAAGATGTGCCTGAAGGGGCTATCGTGGGAGGAAATCCTGCAAGAGTTATTGGCTCGGTTGATGAGTATGCGAGCAAGCGTAATAAATTGTATTCCCAACCACCGTACAATCAATCATTATCCCGAAATGAAATATGTAATTATTTATGGGATAAAAACAACAAATAAGTTATTATATAAATGGATGTGAAATCGAATGATCATTCTCTCTGATTGTTTTTCTGAAAAAGTTGATGAGGGTTGCTTAAAGGTAGCGAACAGTTTAGCTAAAAGAATCAAGTGTAAATGTCCCGATACTATTATAGTTTCTTATGAACGTGAGGCTAAATTGTCTGACATTCATTTAAAATTAAATAAATTGTTTATTAACAAGAAATTGATATCCTTGCTCAGAAAAAAGGATGAACCTGTTTTATACATACCTTTTGCATCCAATACTACAGCAAGTGCATTACGTACATGCGTGCTCTCATTGTTCTCGAAGAACAGAGTAAAAGTGATTTTTTCTTTAAGACACTCCATGAACAAAGCTACAAAGCTGTTGTTAAAAATCAGTAAAGCTGAAATTATCGCATTATCAAAAGAATCATATGATTTCTTTCGGGGTGAAATAGGTGGAAAATGCACCTATCTTACAACCGGGGTAGACACGGAAAAGTTTTCACCTGTGAGCGATGATGAAAAGACCGAGCTTAAGAGAAAGTTCAATATCGCAGAGGGTAAGAGGGTTTTACTGCATGTGGGCCATCTGAAGAGCGGTAGAAATGTTGATAAGCTTCTTAATGTTAATGAGAATTATCATGTGGTTTTAGTTGTCAGCTCTGTTACGGAGCACGAAAAGGAAGCAGACCTTCGCGAGAAGTTAAGCAACAGACCAAACACTACAATAATTGATACATATCTTGAAAATATTGAAGAAGTCTACCAAATGGCAGATGTTTATCTTTTCCCAGTTCAAGAAACTGAAAATTGTATTGATGTTCCTTTATCCGTTTTGGAGGCAGCTTCTTGCAATGTTCCTGTAGTTGCAACAGAGTATGGTGAGCTTAAAGCTTTTGTCGGACAACCCGGTTTTAAGTTCGTGGAAGCATTGGATAAAGAGGAGCTTAACAATGCATTGGATGAAATGAGCGGAAAGAAAACTAAAAACCACTTGTGTGTAAAACAATATGACTGGAATTGCTCTATTGAAAATCTCTTAAAAGTATGAGGATTATATTATGAAGAATCAGAACTACAAACGAGTTGCTTTAATTGGTTTGGATGGATCCGGAAAATCTGCTAATATTGAACGAATGAAAACGGATGTTGATTATAGCGACTTCTCTTTTATGTGGGTGCGATGGAAACCTACTTTGTTAAAGCCGGCATATTGGTTTTTAGGGAAAAATATCAACAATAAAAAGGCAGATGTGCTTCAAAAGGATGAATCCGAGGGAAGCATTGTTAAGAATTCTGTAGAACAGCAAAAGCTAAAAGCAGATTACAATGCGAAGAGCGGAATTAAGAATAAGATTTTCAAAAACCCTTTAATTCGCGGAGCGTGGATGGCTTTAGCTTTGATTGATTACTTTTTTCAGTTTCATTTTAAAACCTTTAAAGCAATAGTAACAAAGAAAAACATAATTTTTGATAGATTTTATTTGGATCTCTTTGTTGATCAAGGTATAAATTTCGGTTATTCACCTAAAAAAATTGACAGAGAGATTAAAAAATATCAGTTTTTGTTTCCAAAAATGAATCAGATTGTATACATAAGAGTTTCTCCTGAAACATGTTACAAACGAAAAGACGATATACCAAACCTTGATTATCTGAACAGAAGATACGAAATATATGAAGAATTGTGTAAAAATCCGGGTTGGGTAATTGTTGATGGTGAAGAAGCATTTGAAACTGTAAATCTGAATATTAAAAAGCTAGTGTTGTAATGCTTCCGACCAAATCATATTGGAGGTACGTATATGTCGGATAAAAATAAGACAATAATGATAATTCTTGATGGGTTTGATTATTCCTATATTGAAAAGCATATAGATGAGCTTGAGTTTTTCAAAAGCTTACATAACGACGGCAAGCTGTCACCCCTAGAGTCGGTTGTTCCTGCTGATTCTATCCCCGCGTGGACAACTATCTATACCGGGCTTAACCCTGCCGAACATGGGATTTTAGAATCTATTGACTATCTGGATTTCAAAAATAAGAAAAAGGGCGATTACTCTATAATTCAAGGTAATACTTTTTTTGATGTTTTAAATAAAAAAGGAAAGAAAGTATTTGTTTTCAACCCTTTTATGGCTTACCCGGCATGGAATATCAACGGCCTTATGATTTGTGGCCCCGTCTTTGAAGGCGGAGACATAAGTACAAATAAACCTGAAAAAGTTGATTTTTCCGAAATTCCTTCGATCGGAGGTATGGTTGAACAGCCATCCGACAAGGAAATGGAGGATTTTTACAATAACACAATGGAGCTTTCTCAAAATCAGTTTGATACATTTTGTAAATATTTTGAGAAGGATGAGTACGATTTTGCGTTTTTGGGAGTTACAACGCCTGACAGAATGCAGCATTTCCTTTGGCGCTATACAGACGTTGAGGACAGAACGCATCCAAAGAACGGAAAATTAAAGGATTCCATTATTAATATGTATAAGCTCATGGAAGCAAATGTAAAACATATAATGGAAAAATACGGAAACGATTATAACGTAGTGGTTATCAGTGACCACGGTCATGCGAGACGATGCCAGAAGACCTTTTACGTAAACCAGTGGCTGATTAATATGGGCTTTATTGCTGATAAAAGCAAAAAGAAGCGAATGATAGAATATGCGAAAAATACTGTTTTCCGTACGTTAGCAACTTTCCGCATTGTCAATAAGGGAACTAAGTTTTTTAAAAAATTCAAGTTCGCTCACAAGGTAAAAAATGCAGATTATGTATTTACCGGTAACAAACAGAAGATTTATGCTCCTAAATTTGACGGTACCAACCCCTTTGGAGGTATTATGGTAAACCGTTCAGAATTTGAATCTGACGAGGCATATGAAGAGATGAGACAACAGATAATTGACGGATTATTGGAGGTAAAGGACCACGGAAAGCCTATCATGCTCTGGGTTAAACGCAGGGAGGATATATATGAAGGTGCTAAGGTTGAAAATTATCCGGATATTGTATACAGAATGCTTCCTGATTATGGCGTGGACCGAGGTTTGTTCGGAAAGAGACTCTTCGGAATAAATGCTATGCATGAAATTATATCGGGTGGGCATCAGTTTATGGGTGTTATTATGGGAAACAGAGATGATTTGGCCCAGGTTAAAAGTGTTTTAAACATTCATAAATATATCGTTGGAATTACAGAAAAGTAATATATGATTAAAGGTGGACGAACAGAATGAAGGATATATATTTTATAATGCCTGCGATGGAAGGCGGCGGTGCAGAGCGAGTGGTGTCCGTACTGTCAAAGTTTTTTGTTGAAAATGGCAATAAAGTTACAATATGTTTATTCAATAATAAAACAATAGAATACAATTTACCCGAGAATGTAACAGTTGATACATCCTTTATAAAGGGAAAAACCGGAGTGGCAAAGTCTGTAGAAAGAATTAAGGATATTCGAAAACTTATGAAGGATAACCCTGACGCAGTTTTTGTTTCTTTTTTCACAATGTTCAACCTCTATCTTCTTGGCAGTGGAATAGGAATGAAACGCAGAATTGTGGTTTCAGAGAGACTTGACCCGAGAAAGAGCATGTCAAACAAGGAATATCTCTTTCCTTTGAGAAACTTTTTATACAAAAGAGCATATAAAATTGTTTTTCAGACCAGGGAAGCGAAGGAGTTTTTCCCTGAGAAAGTACAGGCAAAAGGCGTTATTATTCCCAATCCTTTAAGAGAAGGGTTGCCTGAACCCTTTGAAGGAGTAAGAGAAAAGAAAATAGTTTCCTTTGGAAGACTGGAACCGCAAAAGAACTATGCCATGCTTTTGACGGCATATAAGGAATTTTCAAAAATTCATCCTGATTACACTCTCGTTTTATACGGCCAGGGAAAGCTGGAAAATGAGTTGAAGAAGCAAGCTGATGAATGCGAAATAGGCGATAAGGTTGTATTTGCAGGTTTTTCAAAGAATGTACACGAGAATATTCTTAATGCTGCAGCTTTTGTTTTACCATCCGATTACGAAGGACTTTCGAACTCAATGCTTGAGGCAATGGCGATTGGCCTTCCTGTAATTTGTACTGATTGTCCTCCCGGAGGAGCGAAGATGTTTATCAATTCAGGAGAAAACGGATTGCTTGTTCCTGTGGGAGACAGTGATGCAACCTGTGATGCAATGTGTTATATGGTTGAGCATCCTGAAGAAGCTGACATGATGGGAAAGAGGGCTTCTGCTGTAAAACGCGAGCTTGAAACCGGACGTATATGCAAAGCCTGGGAAGATGTGATGCTGTCATAGTCGATTTTGAGTTTTCTGTAAGAAGGAGATAACATATGAAAATATTAGTTACAGGTGCAAACGGATACCTGGGTTCGGGTATTGTTAAAAAGCTTTTAGATAATGGAAATTCAGTAATTGCTACTGATTTTGGCGATGAGCATATTGACAAAAGAGCCGAAATAATTAAATCTGATATATTTGCCCAAGAAGATCCGTACGATTACTTCGGAAAACCTGATGTGTTGTTGCACCTTGCATGGCGAGATGGCTTTGTCCATAATTCAGAGAAGCATATGGAAGATTTGCCGCTGCATTATTCATTCATTAAAAAGATGGCTGAAGGCGGAGTTAAACGCATTGCAGTTATGGGAACAATGCATGAAATAGGCTTTTGGGAAGGTTCTATAGACGAAAATACACCTTGTAATCCTTCAACATTATATGGTATATCAAAGAATGCTTTAAGAAATACTGTTGAGCTTTTGTGCAAAACAAATAATGTTGAGTTTCAATGGTTCAGAGCTTACTATATTGTAGCAAATACAATTTACGGAAATTCAATTTTTTCTAAAATTGCTTTAGCTGAAAGTGAAGGAAAAGACCTGTTTCCATTTACAACCGGTCAGAATCAGTACGACTACCTTGATTACGATGAGTTCTGCATGCAAGTGGCATCGGCGGTTTCACAGAACGAGGTACTGGGTATTATTAACATCTGCTCCGGCAAACCTGAGAAATTGGCTGACCGCGTAGAACGTTTTATTAAAGAAAATAACTTTAAAATAAAGCTCGATTATGGCAAATTCCCTGACAGACCTTATGATTCAAAAGCAGTTTGGGGAAATTCTTCGAAGATTGATTTGATTTTAAATGCTGAAAATTAGCAATCGCATATTTATTCTATAAATGATTGTGGAGGTAAAATATGAAAGGTATTATTTTAGCCGGCGGTGCTGGAACCCGTCTTTATCCTTTAACTATGGTTACAAGTAAACAGCTTTTGCCTGTTTATGACAAGCCGATGATTTATTATCCGTTATCGACATTGATGATGGCAGAAATTAAAGATATTCTGATAATTTCCACACCACAGGACACACCGAGATTTAAAGAACTTTTAGGTGATGGTTCGCAATTCGGCATTAAGCTTTCATATGCCGTTCAGCCCTCTCCTGACGGATTGGCTCAGGCGTTTATAATCGGAAAAGAATTTATCGGTGATGATGCTTGTGCGATGGTATTGGGGGACAATATTTTCTACGGAAACGGATTTTTCACCTTACTTGATTCGGCCAAGAAGCTTGCTTACGATGGCGAAGCTACAGTATTCGGTTATTATGTCAAAGACCCCGAGAGGTTTGGAATAGTAGAATTTGATGATAACGGCAGAGTTATATCTGTCGAGGAAAAGCCGAAGAATCCGAAGAGTAATTATGCTATTACAGGGCTTTATTTCTATCCTGCGGGAGTTTCTGAAATGGCGGAAAAGGTAAAGCCTTCTGCCCGCGGAGAGCTGGAAATTACAACACTCAACGATATGTATTTACAAAAAGATGCCCTTAATGTTAAGCTTTTAGGCAGAGGCTTTGCATGGCTTGATACAGGAACGATGGAGAGCCTTCTTGAAGCGGCGGACTTTATACATATGGTAGAAGAGCGGCAGGGAATAATGATTTCTGCCCCTGAGGAAATTGCTTACAGATATAACTGGATTGATAAAGAGCAGCTTTTGAAATCTGCTCAGCTTTACGGTAAATCGCCCTATGGCGAACATCTTAAGGCAGTAGCTGATGGAAAAGTCAGAAAAGTTAAATGATATTAGGAGTTGTTATTATGGGACAGATAAAAGTAATAAAGTGTCCGATAGAGGGCTTATACATTATTGAACCTGCGGTACATGGTGATAACAGAGGTTATTTCATGGAAACATATAACCAAAGGGATATGGCAGAAGCCGGTCTGAATATGGTGTTTGTACAGGATAATCAAAGTATGAGTACGAAAGGCGTGCTCAGAGGTCTTCACTTTCAGAAAGAATTTCCGCAGGGAAAGCTTGTAAGAGTTATCAAGGGAAGGGTATTCGATGTAGCGGTTGACCTCAGGAGTGGAAGCGAAACTTTCGGAAAATGGTATGGCATAGAGCTTACTGCAGAAAACAAGAAGCAGTTCTATATTTCAGAAGGCTTTGCACACGGATTTCTTGTTTTGAGTGATGAGGCAGAATTCTGTTATAAGGCAACAGACTTTTATCATCCCGGTGATGAAGGCGGGCTTGCATGGAATGATCCTGAAATCGGGATTGAATGGCCCCAGGTAACAGGAGAATACAGAGGTACTCCGTGTGCTGACGGATACGCTCTTTTAGACGGAACAAAGCTCAACCTCAGCGAAAAAGATCAAAAAATGCTGGGATTAAAGGATACTTTTAAGTTTTAATAGCTTGGAGTAATGATGCTTAACGAGGTGCTATCCTATGAAGATAAACAGAAACGCCATCATACAGTATTTTCTGATTTATTTAATGCTGGTGTTTAATGGGGCTAATTTATATATTAATTTTTCAAAACAACATTCCTCTTTATATTGGTTGCTATTGATAGCAATTGTAGGAGTTGGTTTATTCAGCTATGTATATAAGCCAAAAAAATACAAAAATATGTATTGCTGTATAATACTGGCAATAGTTTTTGCAAGCATTGTTGTTGTAAGATATACTGCCGGAGGCGTAGGGGTTAAGGTGTTTATAGAATATGCGGCACATGTATTCTTAACGTTTCTTGCTGTATCGGTGAACAAGGAAAAGTTCGCACAAAGACTAATTAATTCAGTTTATGTATTAGCTATAATCAGTCTTATTTGCTATGTAATCCAATTAGTAAAACCGGAAATTCTGAAAATGTTCTTAAAACGATATAATTCTATTTTCGGACAGCGTATCTGGGACAGTTCGTCCAAGTATACTGTATATTATCAGCCGGCTTGGGGGCAGTTGTTTTTCTCAATGAGAGAGGGAGAAATGCGACGCAATCTGGGTATGTTCAGTGAACCGGCAAACTATCAGATCGTGTTGAATGCTGCATTGTATCTTTTATTGTTCTGTCAGAAGTATTATTCTTTTTCAAAGAAAGAATATATGCGAAGAATAATTATTATAATTATTGCAATTTTGACATGTCAATCAACAACAGGTTATATATGTATGTTTATTCTCATGGCGGCGTATCTTCTGAGCAACAAAGAAATATTACAATCAAGACATGTAAAGAAAACAATATTCAGGTTCTTTGCTTTAGGCACCCTTGTTTTAATATTGGATTATATTTTCAGAGGAGCTGACAGCTTCTTAGGTACGGCGATTGTTGAGAAAATCATAGGCTCGGATAACACTTTAGACTTTTCTGTTTCAACCGGTGTTTTCAGAATTGGCACAATAACCGCAAGCTTGGGAATAATGCTCACAAAACCTTTAGGGGTTGGATTTGACAGAGCTTTCGCAATTATAGAATCACACCTTCAGGGTGCTGCAGGTGGCGCATTGATGCTGTTTGGCGGAGCATTGGGTGTTATTCCGTTTGTGTCGGTTATTATATGGTCAATTAAACCTGTTTTAAAGACCAAATATATCAGCCTGTACGCTAAGATAGCATATGTCATATTTTTCATGTATACAGGTCTGGCGCAGTCAAAAGTATTTTATCCTTGCGTAATTATGATTCCGCTGTTAATTCTGTTTTATAACCCCCAAAGAACTCGGTTTTCTATGCATAATAAACAGTATCATTTAGAGAGGTAGTATTTATGAGTGAATGTTTGGTATCGATAATTTGCACTGCTTTTAATCATGAAAGATACATAAGGCAGACTTTAGATGGTTTTTTAATGCAAAAAACAAGTTTTCCCTATGAGGTTTTAATTAATGATGATGCTTCCACTGACAGAACAGCAGAAATAATTAAAGAATATGAAAAAGAACATGGAGGCATCATTAAAGCTTTTTATCAGGAAGAAAATATGTATTCAAAGGGTGTGTCGCCATCTACATTATTGAGATCAAAAGCAAAGAGCAAATATGTTGCCGTTTGCGAGGGTGACGATTTCTGGGTCGATGAAAATAAACTGCAGAGGCAGGTTGATTTTTTAGAAGCTCATCCTGATTATTCTCTCTGTGTACATTCGGGTTACTATGCATACGAGAATGGTGTCTTGCAGAAAAACCTTTTTAAAGCATTCGACTGTGATAAAACCGTTACAACGGAAGAAATGATTTCCGGATGGCTGTTTCCTACGGCATCATTGGTTTACAGAAGAGTGTGTAAAAAGAGTGATGTACCTGTTTTCAGAGGTAATTGTCCGGTAGGTGATTATCCTACAATGATTGATCTTTCCTTAGAAGGTAAAGTTTATTATTTCAATAAACCCATGAGTGCATACAGAAGAATGTCGGTTTCTTCCGTATCTGCGAAGGTTTCTAAAGACCCTTCTAAGCAGGTTAAGCATAATTATGCAATAATTGAAATGCTCAGGCGGTTGAACGCATACACGGAAGGCAAGTACATAGATGCAATAAATAAAACTATTGATATGCGTTTGTTTACCATTGCAACCCTGGAGCATGATATAGATGGTTTAAAGAAAACCAAGAAATATCAGAGCTTAAGTGTAAGAGCTCAAAGAAAAGCCATTAAAAATGCCAAAGTGCCAAACCCGATAATGCAACAAGCAAAGGCTGAGTTGAGAAAGCTTAAAGCAAAAATAAAGTATCGTTGCGAAGTTGAGAAAATGAAAACTTGTAAAATTCCTAATGTTCGTGTTATAGATTAAAATTCTGGAGTGAATCTGAATGAATAAAACTTTAACAAATCTGATATGGAGGTTCGCCGAAAGGTGTGGAGCACAGCTGGTATCCTTTTTGGTATCAATTATCCTTGCACGCCTTCTGACTCCGGATGCATATGGTATTATTTCAACAATTCTTGTTTTTACTACAATTTTACAAGTCTTTGTTGATAGTGGATTAGGCAATGCTTTAATACAGAAAAAGAACGCTGATGATATTGATTTTTCTACTGTTTTTTATACAAATATAATCTTCTGTACAGTTTTGTACTTAATTCTCTTTTTCTGTGCACCATTTATAGCAACATTTTATAACGAACCGTCTATGACAGCACTTTTGAGAGTTTTGGGGCTTACAATAGTGATATCCGGAGTAAAAAATGTACAGCAGGCATATATATCACGAAACTTAATGTTTAAAAAATTCTTTTTTGCAACAATCGGCGGTACAATTTGTGCTGCGGTTGTTGGTATTGCAATTGCTTACGGCGGAGGTGGCGCCTGGGCATTGGTAGCCCAGCAGATTATAAATGTATCGATAGGAACAGTCGTTCTTTGGCTTACCGTGAAGTGGAGACCAAAGAAAGTGTTTTCACTCCAGCGTTTGAAGGGCTTATACTCATTCGGATGGAAGCTGTTGGCATCAAGCCTTTTGGATACTGTTTACAACGATATCAGACAGTTGATTATCGGAAAAATGTACGGCTCAGCCGATCTTGCTTTTTATAATAGAGGAAAGCAGTTTCCTCACCTTATTGTAACGAATGTGAACACTTCAATAGATAGCGTTTTACTCCCTGTTTTGTCAAACGAACAAGACAAGAAGGACAGAATAAAAGCAATGACTCGCAGAGCTATTAAGACGAGCGTTTATATT
The DNA here is from genome assembly GCA_017440585.1 of Clostridia bacterium. Taxonomy (GTDB): domain Bacteria; phylum Bacillota; class Clostridia; order UMGS1883; family UMGS1883; genus RGIG1927. Next base: position 22,322 of record JAFSGW010000002.1, read on the forward strand.
ATGGCGCCGCTTATGATGGGGTTGGCATTTACTGCGCCAACTCTTATAAGAATTATTTTAACCGAAAAATGGATTCCCTGTGTTCCTTATATGTGTATTTTCTGTATTTCGTATATGTTCCATCCTATTCACACAGCAAATCTTAATGCAATTAAAGCTATGGGCCGAAGCGATTTATTCCTGAAGCTTGAAATCGTCAAGAAAACAGTAGGCGTAATACTTTTGTTAGCAACAATGTGGCAGGGTGTATTTGCAATGGCATGTAGCTTGCTTGTAACAACCTTTACAAGCCAGATAATCAATTCCTGGCCTAATCGCAAGCTGATGAATTACGGTTATCTTGAGCAGTTGAAGGACATCCTTCCGAGTATTCTTCTGGCGGTTTTCATGGGAGCATGTGTAAGCCTGGTAACCCTTTTAGGGATGCCGGACCTTATTACTTTGATAATTCAGGTTATACTTGGTGTTATAATTTATGTAGCGGCATCTGTAATCTTCAAATTTGAGATATTTACATATTTATTGAATATGATTAAACCTTTGTTTGAAAAATTTATCGGTACTGGCAAAAGTAAGGAGTTATAATTGATGGTAAAGGTAACTCAGGCACAGTTGGAAAGGTTTTTAACTATAGTAGATAAAGAATTTCCTGTGCCTCTTTCAGAAAAACAGGATTTAAAGGAACTTTCAGAAAAGTTTTCCGTAAAGGCAACGATTTGCTCTGAGGTTATTGACGGGGAAATTATTGCAATGGTTGCAGGATATACTGATAACGTTATTGATGGATTGGCTTATATTTCCGTTGTTGCTACCTTGAAATGTGCTCAAGGCAAAGGCTTAGCGAAAAAGCTTATTTTTGAGTTTATTTCAGAATGCGAGAGGAAGAATTTGTCGGCAGTTCATTTATATACTGATTGTCGTAATCAACCTGCGATAAAAATGTACGAACGCCTGGGGTTTGAACACTATTCATGTTTAAATGAAATCAGGCCCGATGATATTCATTTTATATATTATATTAACAAGGAGAAATAATTGAATGAATGTATTGTTGACCTCTGTTGGACGAAGAGCATATATGGTAAAGTATTTTAAAGAGGCGATAGGCAACAATGGAGAGGTTCATGTTTGTAATTCCGACGACCTGACCGTAGCCTTTCACTATGCTGATAAGCACGTGATTTCACCGTTGATTTATGATGATGCATATGTACCGTTTTTGCTTGATTATTGTAAAGAAAACAAGATTGATATTTTACTTTCTCTTTTTGACATTGACTTATTGGTTCTTGCGCGTAACAAAGCTAAGTTTGAAGAAATAGGAACTCAAGTTGTTGTATCTGATGAAAAGCTTATAAGTGTTTGTAATGACAAATGGAAAACATATCTTTTCCTGAAAGAAAACGGCTTTGCGGTACCTAAAACATACATTTCTCTACAAAGGGTTTTATTAGCTTTGGAAAGCGGGGAATTAAAGTATCCGATTATTATAAAGCCCCGTTTCGGATGTGGTTCAATAGGCATGTCTATAGCAGAAGATGAAATGGCTTTGCTTTATTATTTCCGAAGAAATACACGTGTAATAGGGAAAAGCTATCTTAAATACGAATCTGCCGCCGTGCCGGTGGATGAACAAATTTTATATCAGGAATGTCTTAACGGACAAGAGTATGGCGTGGATATAATCAATGATCTGAATAAGAATACACGAAATGTAATTGTAAAAACAAAAATAGCTATGCGAGCAGGTGAAACCGACATTTCGGAAGTTGTGGAGATGCCTGTTATTAAAGCGGAGCTTGAAAGGCTCGGTAAATTAACAAGACATATAGGTAATATGGACTGTGATGTGTTTTTGGTAGATAGTAAGCCATATATATTAGAAATGAACGCCAGGTTTGGAGGGGGCTATCCTTTCAGTCATATGAGTGGATGTAATCTTCCGAAGGCAATAGTGGATTGGGTAGAAGGGAAAGAAATTTCAAACGAGTTGCTTCAATCGAAGGTTGGCTTTCTTGGATATAAAGAGTTAGTTATAACCGATGTTAATAGGAGAATGGAGTGAAGTTATATATGAATAATTTGAAAGGAAAAAAATTGTTGGTTTTAGGTGGTGCATTTCAGCATTGCAAATTGGTTGAAGCAGCACATGAATTGGGCGTAACGGTGATTGTTACAGATTATCTTCCGTTGGAGCAAGCTCCTGCAAAACAATTGGCTGACAAATATTATATGAATAACATTACAGATATTGATGATATTGTAGAGTTTTGCCGGAATGAAGGGGTTGACGGAGTTATTGCCACCTCCTTGGATGCTTGCCAGAGACCTTATCAGCAGATTTGCGAAAAGCTTAATGTTCCTTGCTTTGGTAATGCAGAACAGTATCGTATATTAACGGATAAGAATGTATTTAAGGAGTATTGCAAGAAAAATGGCGTAGATGTTATTCCCGAATACCGAATGGAAGATTTTTCGGATAAGGATACATGTATGCAGACTGTAAATTTTCCGATTTTTATCAAGCCTTGTGACAGTCGAGGGTCACGTGGACAAACTATTTGCAATACTTACGAAGAAGCATTGGATGGCATAAAGTTTGCGATGAGTGAAAGCACCATAGGTAAAATCGTTATAGAGAAATATATGGGACAAAACAACGACTTTTCAATGACTATAATTGTTTTAAACGGAAAAGCTTATCCATTCAGAACGGTTGACCGTTTTCTCGGAACAATGGAGGATGGTCTTGACAAGCTGGCTGTTGGTGCAGCAATGCCATCTGTCTTTACAGAGCTGTATATGACGAAGGTTCATGATAAAGTGCAGAAGCTTATTGAAGATATTGGTCTTGTTAACGCTCCGGTGTTTATGCAAGGGTTTGTAGATGGAGATACAGTTCGTTTTTATGACCCGGGTCTCAGGTTCCCGGGTGGCGAATATGAACGTATGTTCAAGGCTGCAATGAATAAAAATGTATTCTATCCTCTTATAGAATACGCACTTACAGGCGAGGTTTCTGAGGATGCAGTTTCCTTGAATAAGGATGATATCTGGTTAGGCGGAAAGGTTGCGGCACAAGTATTGCCTACACTCAGAGCAGGAAGGATTTCATCTATTGAAGGAATGGAAAAGATAAAGAAGCATCCAAGGGTTGTATCTGCGTTTGAAAGATTTGCAATAGGCGATGAGATTGTGGAAACACATAATGTAAATCAACGTTTTTGTGAAATTGATGTAGTTTGTGACAACAATGATGAAATGAAGAATGCAGTTGATTGTATATATAATACTTTGGAAATATTGGATGAAAATGGCGAAAGCATGATTGTTTCCAGGTATGATACTGATTTATTTTTAAAACGAAAAAAATTCTTTGAAAGCGGGAGGTAAGTGCAATGCCGGTTGAATTATTATATCTTATTGTTGTATTTGCTGTTTGTATTGTTGGTTTTTCCATATTAAAACGTCCTTTGTATGAATGTATGTTAGTGGCGTTTTTCGTGTTGCTTACAGTTAGTGGTACCTGGTCAGGTATAGGAACATTTATATGGGATGCCTTATGCGAACCTACAATGTATGTTATATTTGTGTTTGTTATATCTGCATCATTGTTATCGAAGACTACCATAATAGATGATTGTATTGCGATTATATTATCTCTTTTCGGTCGTTTAAGAGGCGGTGCAGGGTTTGTTGCAATTATCGGTAGTACTTATATGGGTTCACTTTCAGGTTCCGGCCCCGGAAACGTTGCTACCACAGGTGTTTTCACCATTCCTGCAATGATTCGTTCGGGATTTCCTCCTCATCTTGCAGCAAACGTTGAAGCACATTCCAGTACAATGGGCAACATGATTCCGCCTGCTGGTATGATTGCTATTGCTTTTGCAGCCTTGGATACACTGTATCCCGATACATACACGCTATCTCAGTATTGGATGTTGTTGTGGGGTATAGTATTGTGGTTTGCACTCCAAAGAATTATAACTCTTTATCTTATGTGCAGATATTACAAAGTTGAAGCTATGAATAAGGAGGATATACCGGGGTTTATTGAATCGATAAAGAAGGGCTGGAAAGCGGTGTTCTTGCCAATTATTGTATTTTTGCCGTTCTTTTTAACTTCTACCTTTGAAGAATTTTTCAAAGCAAGGCTTGGAGATGGTGTATCTTCATTAAACAATAGTCTGATTTTGCTTATTCCTTCAATAATTGTTGTATGTGGCATTTTGTTATCGGGTAAAGAAATCAGACAGAAGATGACTATTCCTTACATGAGCCGTTGTATTCAGGATGGTATGTTGAAGGTTGTTCCCACAGCATCACTTGTTTTGTTTGCGTACTTTGTAAGTAACGTGTTCGAAACCTTGAATGTTGAGGTAGCAATCGGCGAATTGATCAATTCCTTAAATATGAGCAGAGTGACATTATGCTTATTATTGCCTTTATTTACTGCAATTCTTGGTATGCTTTTACCCGGTTCGACGCAGGTAAAGATTTTCGGTGGTATTATTATATCTATGCTTGCCGCTGCAGGTACCAATCCTATGCTCGCTGCAGCAATGTTGCCTTGTATTTGTGGAGCTATGCACGGGGTTACACCTCCATATTGTGCATGTGTATATGTGGGTATGGGTATAGCTCAATCTGAATTAAAGCCGACTCTGGTAAACTGCATGATATGGATTATTGTTCATTATGTTTTATCGGTAGTAGTTTTGTTGGAATTGTTACCGATATGGGGTTTAATAGGCTAAGGGGGTAGATTTATGAGAGCGAATATTTATAAGTTTTTAAATAGAGTTTATGGCTTTATGATGTCGGTTTCCTTCTTTGCAGGGTTTCTTCCTCTTATACCTTTTATATTTGCGATAATAATTGGTGGGGAGATTGGAGAAGCAATTGCTGTTTTCCTGTATAAACAGTATTATCCTGTTGTGATCATTTTAGGCTGTTTAGCTGTGGTTGTAGGATGGGTTGCGATGTATGTTGGAAAAATAGAAGCTTTCTCTGTTAAGAAAACCGTTGCAACAGAAGATTCAGGAAAGAAGGATGAGTAGAATGTCAATTAATGTAACTCGTTCCTCCATGCCCTCATTTGAGGAATATTGCGAGGAAATCAAGGAGCTCTGGGACAGCCACTGGCTGACAAATATGGGAGCAAAGCATAAACAGCTTCAAAGTGAATTGGAAAACTATCTTAACACACCTCATGCAATTTTATACACCAATGGTCATCTTGCATTGGAAAATGTTATCGCAGCGATGGATTTGCCCAAGGGTGGAGAGGTGATTACAACCCCATTTACTTTTGCATCCACTACTCATGCGATTGTAAGAAATGGGCTTGTACCTGTTTTTTGTGATGTTAACGATGTAGACTATACTATTGATGTAAACAAGATAGAGGAACTGATTACTGACAAAACAGTTGCTATTGTTCCTGTTCATGTATACGGAAATTTGTGTGATGTAGATGCGATTAAGAGCATTGCAGACAAGTACTCTCTTAAAGTGATATATGATGCAGCACATGCCTTTGGTGTTTCGTATAATGGAGTAAATGCAGCCAATTTTGGTGATGCTTCCATGTTTAGTTTCCATGCAACAAAGGTTTTCAACACAATCGAAGGCGGTGCCATTACGTTCTCTGACGATGCATTGGTACAGTTGCTTAATGATATGAAAAATTTCGGCATAAGAGGTCAGGAAGAGGTTGCCTATATTGGCGGAAATGCAAAAATGAACGAATTCCAGGCGGCAATGGGCATTTGCAACCTTCGTCATATAGATGAAGAAATAGCTAAGAGAAGAGCTGTTGTTGAACGCTATCGCTCTAGGCTTTCGGGAATTAAAGGCATTAAGCTTTGCCCTGAACAGGAAGGCGTTAAATCAAACTATTCTTATTTTCCTGTGATATTTGACGGATATAAGTATACCCGTGATGAAATTTTTTCTATGCTTGCCCAAGAAGGTATTACTGCAAGAAAGTATTTTTATCCTTTGACGAACAGCTTTGACTGTTATAAGGATTTTCCTACAGCGGGAGCAGAAAAAACACCTGTTGCACAGTTCTTGGCAAATAGAGTATTGACGTTGCCTTTATTTGCTGATTTAAGTCTTGATGATGTTGACAGAATCTGCAATGTAATATTAAAATAAAGCAATGTTTACATAATTCAAAATCAATCCTGACTGAAAGGTGTTTTGTCATGAAAAAGACTCTTGTTTTATTTACAACAGATGACGCTTACTATTTTGGAAGAATTAAAAGTGAAAATCTGTATGTTGATGGCTTATTCAAAGACTGCAACAGCGTTGAAAAATTTGTTTTAAAGGTTCTCAGAAAGCTTTCGTTGCCTTTCACAAAGTGGTTTTACCGTTCCTGGTACAAAAAATTAAATGGTTTTGACAAAATCGTTGTTTTTGACACACCTTTTCATTCCGATTTGAAGCTTTTGGATAACATAGCAAAGAAAGCTCCGAATATTGAGAAATATTTTTATTCATGGAATACCATTCTCAATGAAGCGAGATATGCTAAGGAACGTGAGGCAGCAGACAGAAATGGATTTAAATTTTTCTGTTATGATCACGGAAGCTGTGAAAAATACGATCTTAACTTTAATACTATAATGTACGATAACTCATTACAGCTTTCTTCAATTGAAAAAGTGGAATATGATGCGTTATTCCTGGGATATTTAAAGGACAGAAAGCAAAAAATTCTTGAGCTCTATAATCTGTTAAAAGATGCTTCACTCAATCCAAGATTTATTATTGTTTCAAGCAATCCGGAAGATGAATCACTTCCTTTTGAATTCCGAACAGGCTATGTTAACTACTACGATTATCTTAAAATGCTTGAAAACAGTGGTTCCATCCTTGACATTGCCCAAAAAGGGCAGGATGGATTTTCCATGCGTGTAATGGAGGCTATTTTCTTTAATAAGAAACTAATCTCATCTAACGTTGCATTGTATGGTGCAGATTTCTATAATCCAAATAATATTTTAATTATTGATTCAGATAATGTTGACTGTAACGAAATCAAAGAGTTTTTTGAAAAGCCGTTTGTGCCTTATTCTGAAGCAACGCGTAAGTATTATTCAATTGAGGCATGGGCTGACCGTTTTATATTATAGGAGGTTTTTTATATGAATAAGACTATTATTGTTACCGGTGGTGCCGGATTTATCGGAAGTAATTTTGTGTTCCATATGCTCAATAAGTATCCTGATTACAGAATAGTTTGTCTTGACAAGCTTACATATGCAGGAAACCTTTCTACCTTGAAGAGCGTTATGGACAATCCTAATTTCAGATTTGTAAAGTCAGACATTTGTGACAGAGATGCTGTTTACCAGCTTTTTGAAGAAGAAAAACCTGATGTTGTGGTTAATTTTGCAGCGGAAAGCCATGTTGACCGTTCTATTGAAGACCCGGGCATTTTCCTTGAGACAAACATTAAAGGAACAGCCGTGCTTATGGACGCGTGCCGTAAATATGGTATTGAGAGATATCATCAGGTGTCAACAGACGAAGTATATGGCGACCTTCCTCTGGACAGACCCGACTTATTCTTCACTGAAGAGACCCCCATTCACACATCTTCACCTTATTCTTCCAGTAAGGCGGGTGCTGATTTGCTTGTGTTGGCTTATCACAGAACCTATGGACTTCCGGTGACCATTTCTCGTTGTTCAAATAACTACGGCCCCTATCATTTTCCTGAAAAGCTCATTCCTTTAATGATTGCAAATGCACTTAACGATAAGCCTCTTCCTGTTTATGGCGAAGGCTTGAATGTCCGTGACTGGCTTTATGTTGAAGACCATTGTAAAGCTATTGACCTCATTATTCATAAAGGTAAGGTAGGCGAGGTTTACAATATAGGCGGTCATAACGAAATGAAGAACATTGATATTGTTAAGATTATCTGTAAGGCTCTTGACAAGCCTGAGAGTCTTATTACATATGTAACGGACCGTAAGGGGCATGATATGCGTTACGCTATTGACCCTACGAAGATACACACGGAGCTTGGCTGGCTTCCCGAAACAATGTTTGCTGATGGTATTCAGAAGACAATTCAGTGGTACCTTGATAATAAGGACTGGTGGGAAGAAATTATTTCCGGAGAATACCAGAATTATTATGATAAGATGTATGGTAGTCGTTGAGAAATAGGTAATCTCTTCCTGAATAACAGATTCAATGAGTATTATGTTTGAACCCGAATCATGGATGTGACGCATGAATGAAACTCTACAATTTAAACATATCTGATATCAAAATAATAGAGCCTGATGTACATAAAGACCATCGGGGGTATTTAGCCGTGCCGATTTCTGTTAAGCAATTGAAGGATAATGGCATTGATTTTTCAATTGTTCAGATTAATCAAGGGTACAGTATAAAAGCGAACACAATACGCGGAATGCATTTTCAGGAGGGGGAGCATGCCCAGGCAAAGCTTGTGAGTGCAAACTGCGGAAGCTTTTATTCTGTTGCTGTGGACATAAGAACAAACAGCCCCACTTTCGGGAAATGGTGCGGTGAAGTCATAAGCTTTGAAAACAACAAGGTTATGTATATTCCTCGCGGTTTTGCTCATGGATATCTGACACTGGAGGATAATACTGTTTTACAGTATTGTGTGGATAACGACTACTGCGGTGAGGCTGCAAAGGCGTTGAAATATGACGACGAAAATGTTAATATAAAATGGCCTGCTTATGTAGATAAAACTACTCTGACAGTGAAGGATTTAAACGCTTTATCCCTTAAAGACATTTAGTAACACTCTTGACAGTAAGGACGTAAACAATATGAAAACAAATAAGCTTTTGAACATTTTAATACCGATACTTATTGCTATATTGATTCTGGTAGCGGCTTTTGAAGGTTATAAGGCTGTTTCAAGAGAGATGGCTATGAGGGAAGCTGAGACAGAATTAAGCAAGAATCGTATTCCAACTGATGAGAACGCCATTAACTTTGTAACAGGTTCTGGTCTTACGGGGATGAATGATGAGGCAAATGTGTTTTTGACTTATGAGGATTTCTTGAAGAATGCAAAACGCACCAGTTATCATGTCGGTGAGACAAGCGCGACATATCGTCTCGCAAGAGAGTTGACGTCCGGCGGTAATAACGTGTACATGCTGCACTTTAAAATGTGCAGTGATGCGGAAGCGGCGAAGATAAATGTGGATTTCGGTGCTAAGCATACATATTATGTTACGACACAGTGGCATGATTATTATGTGCCGTGTATAAAAGGGAAAATTAACACTATAAAGATTATGCTTCTGACAGATTTTCAAAAGCTTTATCTTTCAGATGTTCAGGTTTTGCAATATGACTCTATGAGCGTTAAACCTGCAAGAATCAAGAATGGTGCATATCTTACGGAAGAATATGATATGTATTATCTTTCAGAGAGTAGCGGAATCGGTGCAGGAGTGGTGGCGGATATTGCCGGAAGTGGTGAATATATATATACTGCAGGAGAAGATATTCTGACCATTTTCAAACAAAGTGAAAACGGAGCGGATGTTGTTTCATCTTTAACGGGTGTTGGAAATGTTAAACATATAGAAATTCGTGACGATAAGATTTTAGGATTGGCATCAAGTGAGAACGGTGTATGCTTAGTCAACATTGAGGATAAAACCAAGCCTTACATTGAAAGCTTTTACGATACACTTGATGCTGCAAGCGATATTTGCTTTTCAGGCAATTATATGTTTGTTGCATGCAGATATTCCGGTGTCGAAATTGTTAACATTTCAAACCTTAAAAAACCCGTATATATAAGCAAAATATCCAACGACAAAGATGGATATCGCTGTGCTGTTGATAAAAATCATCTTTTTGTAAGCTGTTTGTCCACAAATGAAGTTGAAGTTTATGATATTTCGGTACTTGACAAGCATGAATTTATAACCTCAATTCCAGTTGACGGACGGTGTGGTGAGGCGTTTGTTGAAGATGATTTAATTTATATTGTAAGCGGGTATTGGGATGGTGATGATTCGAACGATGTTGGTGACCCCGGATATGCCACCGGAAACGGCATGGCAATATATAATATTTCGGATATAAAGCATCCGAAGTGGTTGTCTACCGCTAAAACAGAAGGCAGTATGGCAATCAACTTATGTGAAGACTGGTCTTTGAGCGTAAATGCAGGGCTGGCTTATTTTACAAATTCCTTTGGCGGTTTATATGTTTATGATGTGTCGGAGCCCAAAGCTCCTATAGCTGTTGCTCATATGGGAACACCTTTGCACAAGGATAGCAAGAATTATGTGGATTATTCAAAAAATCCAAGAGCGGTCTTTCCGTACGACATGACAGAGTTTATTTATTCACCTGTAATGGGTGTATATGTTGCTGATGGTGCAGTATACTATGCAGGGGCCTATACCGATGTGTACAAAGTGGATTTTTCAAAAGCGAAAGCTGATGAAAAAAGCACAAATGAAGCATCGTTTACAATTGCAAATGATAAAAAACAGCACCATGATTATGAGCTTTATCTTGCAGATTACGATGTTAACGCATTGATAGAATATAATGACGGCTATGTTGTGGCTACCGGCACAGGGCTTGTTTTGCTTGACAGCAATTTGGACAAGGTTGCTGAATATGCAACGGAAAATCCCGTTAAGGACGTTAAGTGGGCAAATGAAAACTATGTTGTAACTGCAGAAAAAGTTGGCGTTGGCGTGTATCAGGTACATGAAAACGCTCTTTCGAGGATAGGATTTATTGAAACAAATACACATTTAAAAAATGTAACAGCTGTAGGTGTTACAGGAGATGGCAATTATGCTATAGTGCAGTCGTCGCGTACAACATTTGAAATTGTTGATTTAAAGAACGAAAGTACGCCATCTTTTGTTTCCGAAGTGCTGGATAACAACGGAAATCCGTTAAGTGCAGGTGCGATATCACGCCCCGGAAATATGCCCTACAGAAGTATCGTAAATGGTACGGTTAATGGTGCGGTGGGTATAGGTGGCGGTTCGAGCATGCTTTGGTTTGAATCCAGGAACGGTAATTTATATTTGAGAAATACTTACCCTAACAGCTTTTATTCAGAAGGCAATGGCAGTGCAGCAATGACTAACGGGAACGAAATTCTGTCTGTTTATAAAAACGGCTATGTAATATACAACCCTTTGAATACTCCGACAGGCGTTTCTGTAACTGCTGAAAGAATGTATGTTCCGAATACGCAATTAAACGGTATAGCAGGTCTTAATGATGATGTTCTTGTTTTGTGCAATATGGCAAGCGGAGCAATACAGATTGTAAATATAAGTGTTCCTGCACGTCCGTACCTTATGGCGGAATACCACGTTGAAGATAGCATTGGTACAGCACTTGTTTCAGATGAATTTGTACTTGTCCCTGTGCGTCATGGCGGCATTATCAGGATTAATATCGATTGAAACAGTGGAAGTGAATCAATATGACTAGAGAGCAATTGTTGTTTTTGAAAAGTCTCACAACTCTAATTTGTGAAGATATTTCTGAGTATAACATAAAATCTGTTTTAAATATGGCTGTACATCAGTCTGTTTTACCGTTGGTGTTTGAGCATTTAAGCAGTGCCCCCGGATTTGATTGTGTAAGGCATGCTGCATATCAGAAAAGGGCAATAGGCAATGTAATGGCTCAAGCTGTAAGAAACGATCATTTTAAGAAAATTTATAAATGTTTGACCGATAGCGGAATTAAACCTGTTGTTATCAAAGGTATCGTTCTCAGAAACCTTTATGGTGAAGAGTGCAATCACAGACCTTCGAGTGATGAAGATCTTATTATAAGGCGTGAGGAATTTTCTATTGTGCACGAAGTGCTTACAGATAACGGCTATATGCCGGATATGCAGAATGTAACAGAAAAAATTCTGGATGAAATACAGGAAATCACGTATTATAACGAATCTTGTAAATTGAAGCTTGAGGTGCATCTGAATCCTCTGGGTAAAGAAAACAGGATAAACAGACTTTTAAGTGAAGCTTTTGATGCTTATTTCGATAACCTTATAATGGTTGAAATTGACGGATGTGAGTTTTACACGCTTAATTATACAGACGGATTTATATATCTTTTCTTCCATTTTGTAAGGCATATTGCAAAGGGCGTTGGTATAAGACAGATGCTTGACATGTACAAGTTTATGGAGGCATATTCCGATAAGATTGATTCAAATAAGCTGAAGGCGAGCATTAAAGCTGTTGGGCTTGAAAAGTTATATGCAGATTTAATCAGCATAGGTAACACGTATTTCGGATATGCATTTGACACTTGTTTTGAGCCATTTGACCCCGAAAGGCTTCTGAAGTCGGCATTTACAACGGGCACCTTCGGAAATGGCACAAAAGAGCTTGCAGGCAGTGAGGTTATCATATATTCTACCATGAATAACGGAAGTAAGCCGAACGCCTTTAAAATGCTTTTTCTTCCCATGTCAGAAATGAAAAACCATTTTAAGGTATTATATCGTCATCCGTATCTTTTGCCGGTTATGTGGGTATGGCGAATCATTCGTTATATATATCGTGTTATTACCGGCAAAAAGTTGATGCTTTCGAAAAGTGAGCAAATTGCAAATGAAAAAATTCAACTTTTAAGGGATTATAAATTAATCTGAAAGTTGACAATTAAGAAAAAAAGTTGTATAATTTTATACAACTTTTTTATTTAGAAGGTGTTTTTATGGTTACATTGGATAAGGTTTATCATGCATCTCATATTTTGAAGAGCGTTATCAGAAGCACAGCTTTGATTAAGGCTCCCAAAATAAATCCCGAGAGTGATATTTATCTTAAAACAGAGAATTTACAGATTACAGGCTCGTTCAAGGTGAGGGGTGCTTATTATAAGATTTCTCAGCTTTCTGCCGAAGAAAAGGAAAGAGGCGTTATTGCCTGCTCTGCGGGCAACCATGCTCAAGGTGTGGCCCTCGCTGCACAGAAGGCGGGTATAAAGTCTCTCATTTGTCTTCCGGATGGTGCTCCCATTTCCAAGGTTGAGGCAACAAAGAGCTATGGGGCAGAGGTTTGCATGGTAAAGGGCGTTTACGATGATGCCTACAATAAGGCTCTTGAGTTGAAGGATGAAATGGGCTATACCTTTATTCACCCCTTCGACGATGAGCTGGTTATTGCAGGTCAGGGCACAATCGGTCTTGAAATTTTAGACCAACTTAGTGATGTAGATGCAGTTATTGTTCCCGTTGGTGGCGGTGGTCTCATTTCGGGCATTTCTTTTGCTATTAAGAGCTTAAATCCCGACATTAAGGTTTACGGTGTACAGGCAGAGGGTGCAAGCAGTATGGTTAATTCTGTACATGACCATCAGATTGAAAAGCTTGAAAGCGTAAAAACAATTGCTGATGGTATTGCTGTTAAGGAGCCCGGCAAGCTTACCTTTGAAATGTGCGAAAAGTACGTTGATGAGCTTGTAACAGTTACCGAGGACGAGATTTCCACAGCTATCCTTACGCTTATTGAACAGCATAAGCTTATAGCTGAAGGTGCAGGTGCAGTAAGCGTTGCGGCAGCACTTTTCAACAAGGTTCCTGTTAAAGGCAAAAAGGTAGTCTGCGTTGTTTCGGGCGGTAATATCGACGTTACTATTTTATCAAGAGTAATCAAGCGCGGTCTCTTCAAGAGCGGCAGAAGCTGTCAGCTTGTTGTTGAACTCGTTGATAAGCCCGGTCAGCTTGTTGGCGTTTCCAAGATTATTGCAGACCACGGTGGTAACGTAACAAGCGTTCATCACGAAAGAGCAAACGAAAACAGCGACATCAATGGTTGTTTCCTTCGTATTATCATGGAAACAAGAAACCAGGAGCATATTAATGAAATTAAAAAGGCTCTTGTTGATGGCGGATATAAATTGGTATAAGGAGATTTAAAATGGCAGAAAAGGTATATACAAATAAGGCACCTGAAGCAATCGGCCCTTATTCTCAGGCAGTAAAGGTTGGAGGATTAGTTTTCACATCGGGACAGATTGCAATTAACCCCGAAACGGGCAATGTTGAAGCAGTTACTATTGAGGAGCAGACAGAGCAGGTTATGAAAAACCTGGGAGCTGTTTTAGAGGCGGCAGGCTCCTCCTTTGAAAAAGCAGTTAAAACAACATGCTTTTTGAAGAACATGAGTGATTTTGCAACATTCAACTCTATTTACGGCGAATACTTCACATCCAAGCCTGCAAGAAGCTGTGTTGCGGCAGCTGAGCTTCCCAAGGGTGTACTGGTAGAGGTTGAGGTTATCGCAGAATTGGACTGATAAATTTAAATTTCGGAGCAGTACGGGTTTTCCGTACTGTTCTTTTTTTGCATAAAAAAGAATTTGTCCCATATATATAAAGTATAGGAGAGATAAAATATGCTTGAAGAATATTTGCCACAGAAAATGTGTTTATGGATTGAAAGATATAAGGGCACGGTTACCGATGTTACCCTATCCGTAAATGAAAACATGTATCTTACAGTAATCGGCAGTATTGTGGACACCGACTGTTTTGTAACTGAACAGGATTTTCAGAATATACTGACAAGCCTTTGCAGAGGAAGTCTATATGCAAACCAAAGCACCCTTAAAACGGGATATATAACTCTTGAAAACGGTTACAGAGTAGGTATGACGGGAACTGCAGTTACAGAAAGAGACGGAACAATATCTCACTTAAGATGCATAAAGAGTGTTAATATAAGAATTTCAAGGTTTATACAAGGAGCTTCCGGGAAAATTATTGACCATATAAGAAATGACGGGAGGGTTTTTAACACCGTTATTATTGCACCGCCCGGGGCAGGTAAAACCACCATCCTGCGAGACCTTGCCATCAGGCTTGGTGAAGACTTTAAGGTGGGAATAGCCGATGAAAGGGAAGAAATTGTTCCTTGTGGAAGTAGCTTCAGGCACACTTTTGTAATGAAAGGTGCAAGAAAGCACGACTGTATGCTTTCCATGCTCCGAAGCATGGCACCTCAGGTAATACTGACGGATGAAATAGGTACAAAGGAGGACGAAATGGCAATTATAAGCCTTATTAATTCCGGCGTTAAGGTTATATGCACAGCACACGGATATAGTGAAAGAGACTTTTTTGAGCGTGCGTGCTTCAAGGAGGAGAAAATAGATAAGCTGTTCGAAAGGATTGTTGTGCTTTCATCAAGGCATGGTCCGGGCACAATAGAGAAAATCATACATACAAAGGAGCGTGCACATGATTAAACTGATGGGAATGATATCAATTTTTATTGCTTCCAGCGTGATGGGGTTCATTATGGCAAAGGAGCTTAATGAAAGAACGCTATGTTTAAAAGAAATTTACGATTCGGTAATACATATTAAATCGGAGCTTGAATACAGAGGGGCAGATGTTGCCGATTGCTTCAGGCGACGGGGAAGGCTTTTCAAAACTGCATCAATCTATCTTGACGAAGGAATGTTGCCTGCCGATGCATTAAAAAAGGCCTGCGGTGACTTAAAAGAACTTAACGAGGCGGACCGTTCGGTTATAAATGCATATGCTGAAAATCTCTATGCTGAGGATATAGGAGGACAGATAGCAAATGTGAACCTGTTTCTTGAAAACCTGAGAGGTTGTATACGTAATTCTGAGGAGGAGTACCATACGAAAAATCGCCTTTATAAAGCTGGTGGCACCATTGCAGGAATGGGAATTATCATATTACTGATTTAAGGGACTGAAAATATGAACATTGACTTGATTTTTCGTATAGCGGGAATTGGCATAATAGTTGCTGTCTTAAATTTGCTTTTGTCAAAATCGGGCAGAGATGAGCAGGCACTTATGACAACTCTGGCAGGACTTGTGGTGGTTATGCTGATGCTGATTGAAGAGATTGGCAATCTGTTTGCGACGGTAAAAGCTGTATTTGGGTTATGAATGGTGTAATTATATATTTTGCGGCAGTAATAATTGTTGCTTTTCTGGCACTCTTTGTGAAAGAAGTAAGACCGGATTTTGGACTCTGTGTTACTTTAGCAGGCGTTTTATTTCTTTTTTACGGAATTTTCCCGAGAATAAGCCTTCTTATTGGTGATATAAGGTCATTTTCTGAAACAAGCGGATTCAGGGACGATTACATAGCTGCTGTTCTGAAAATAATAGGGATTACTTACCTTTGTGAATTCGCCTCCGATATATGTGCAGATACGGGTGAGGTTTCTCTTTCAAAGCAGGTTGAAACTTTGGGTAAAATAACCGTGGCATATATAGCACTTCCCATTGTAGAGGATGTATTTTCACTTATACTTGATTTGTTGAGGTAATATATGGATACATATGTTGACATGCCTTCTGTGGACAACTTCAGCGAAACGGGAACTCTATGGCTTGATACAGCCTTGCCTGAATTTGACTTTTCGCGTTTTGTGGAGGAGATAAGCTCCGGGAAGAATATTTTTAGACCTGACGATATATTTAACTCTTTGTTTTCATTATTTGCGAAGGAATTGTACAGTGCGATTAAAATACTTGCTGTTATAACGGCAATTATGCTTATTGGTGCACTTCTTGAAAACCTTAAAACTTCCTTTAACAGAAAAGGTGCATTCGGGACAGAATTTGTTATTATAGCTCTTATAAGTGCATTGGCAGGTGAAATATTTCTGCAGTCGGGATCTTATGCTGGGGAAGTTTCAGAAAACATCACTAAGCTGATGTGGTCAGTTTTACCTGCGATGCTAACACTTACGGCAGGTAGTGGTTTTGTACAGACAGTTGCTCTTACAAACCCAATACTTTATTTTATGTGCAACATGTTTGCAGAGCTTTTTAATAAGGTGCTTATCCCTTTGTCGGTGGCGTATTTTGCAATAGCTCTGACAGACCTGTTAACAGATACTGTGCACCTTACAAAATTACGTGAGCTTATAAAAAAAGCTTACAATTTCCTTTTAGGATTGATTATGACAATTTTTACAGGGCTTCTGACCGTGAGCTCCTTTGCAGGGCATTCACTCGATTCAGTGGGTGCTAAAGGCGTTAAGTTTGCAGTATCAAGCGTTGTGCCTTTTGTGGGGCGGTCAATATCGGATGCAATGGGGGCCGTTGTTTCTGCATCTGTACTTCTTAAGAATGCAGTTGGGATAACTGCTATCATTACAATGGTTGCCCTATGTGTGATACCTGTTCTTAAGATTGCAACAACGATAATTGCCATACGGGTGTGCACGGCAATCTGTGAGCCAATTTCAGGAAGTAAAGGTATTGAGATACTCTCTTCGGCTGCAGATAGCTTAAGCATGATAAACGCAGCGGTAATTGCAACCGTTATGATGATGATAATTTCACTTTCTTTGATTGTGGGGTTGAAATAATGTTTAGAAGCTTCTTTTCGGGGGTAATACCCCTTGCATTTTTTGCTATTGTCAGTGACATGCTCATGCCTGAGGGGACGCTTAAAAAATATATGAGCCTCACTTTTGGCTTTATGATGATGTGCACACTTATTGCACCTGTAAAAAGTTTCATAAACACCACACCCTTTGAGTTTTCATTTGATGCAGAAATGAGCAACGAGGAAATTACGGCAAAAAGTGATGCTTATGTGCTGAAGCTTCATGAGGAAAATATAAGAGAGTATATCAGACAAATTATTGGCGAAAATGCGGAAGTATTTATAGATTTATACTCCGACGGGCAGGTGAGAGAGGTAATTATTTATACTGATACAAATAACCCGCTTTTGCTTTCACAGCTTAAACAAACCCTGGGTTGCGATAATATAAGGTTTTCAAAGAGGAATAAAGATGACACTTGATTTAAAACAGCTTATTGCAAATATTTCAAATAAGAAATACATATACATATTAGGACTCGTGGGGATTTTTCTGATTTTCATTTCTTCATTTCCGAAGGAAAACGCCCGGGAAGCCATTAAAGAAACAGAGGTGGATTATTGCACGGAGATAGAGGAAAAGCTTGAAAAAATACTGCCCGACATAGCCAATGTAGGAAAGGTAAGTGTGATGGTAACCTTAAAAAACTACGGCAACACGGTTTTTGTAAGAGATGTGGTGAATGCAGAGGAAAAAACAGTAATTCTCAACCAAAAGGGCGGTGGAGAGGGGGCACTTATATCTGAGGAGAGAAACCCACTGATACAAGGTGTAATTATAGTTGCAGAGGGAGGAAGGAGCGACAAGGTAAAGGGTGAGCTTACAGAGGCGGTCAGTGCCCTTTTGGGTGTTGAAGCCCACAGAATTAAGATTTTTGAAAGGAAGATGAAATGATGATTTTAAAAAGAAAACAGCTTTCGCTGATTATGCTTGCACTTCTCGTATGCTTTGCAGGTTATCTGAATTTTTTGTATTCAGACCAGAGTGTGCAGGAGGCAGGAAGTGGTTACATGGGTGAAGCAAAGCTTGTAGGAAACATGGGAAAGGATTCCTATGCAGAGGATTTCTTCTCGAGAGCAAGGCTTGAAAGAGAAAGCGGAAGGAGCAAGTCCATTGAAACCTTCAATGAAATAATTAACAATGTAAACACAGATGTGGCGAGCAAGGAAACGGCACAAAGAGGCATTCTTGAAATGGCAGACAACACCGAAACAGAGACGGCAATTGAAAACCTTATAAAAGCACGTGGCTTTTCTGATGCAGTTTGCTACATAAATAATGCTCAGGCAAATGTTGTTGTGAAGGCTGAAAGCCTTGATGAAATGCAGGTTGCACTTATAACCGAAATTGTAGCGGAGCAGACATCAATCCCGCCTGAGAAAATTAAGGTGGTAGAAATAAATTAATTAATATTGCGTGCCATGTGTACGCAATATTTTTTTGATAAATACTTGATTATTCATCGTTTAATTGATATAATACAAAGAGAAGTATCGACTTCGAATTTTAAAAAGCGGAGGAAAATGTTATGAACGAAAACTTTATTACAACAGATGGCGGAAAGATAAGCATTTCCGAAGATGTTATTTCCGTAATTTCTGCAATTGCCGCAAAGGAAGTTGAAGGCCTTGCATCCATGGGTGGTAACCTTCTTGGCAATATCGGCGATATTCTTGCAAAGAAAAACCAGGGCAAGGGCGTAAAGGTTGAATTTGGCGAGAATGGTCTTGTTATTGATGTTCATATCACCGTTAAGTTCGGTGTAAAGATCAGAGAAGTGTCTGCTTCTATTCAGGAGCATATCAAGGGTGCTGTTGAGACAATGGCAGGTCTTGACGTTGATACAGTAAATGTTTTTGTTGATGGTGTTGAGCTTGAAAAGGCAAAGGCAAACGAATCAGCAGAATAATTTTAAATATTTATACAAAGGAGAGAAGTATTATGAACAATATTCCCGTAGTAAAAACCGCGGTTGTATCTGTTAGCCGTAACTGTTTCCCCATCAGCCTCAGTGCAAAGAGAAAAGAAGCTGTAAAGGCTGAATGTGTAAAGCTTGGTCTTTCCAACGTTTACGTTGCAGATACTATCATTGAAAATGAAATTGATATGAAGAACGCTCTTGAAGAAATCAAGGGTGTTGGTGCAAATGCACTTGTGCTTTACCTTGGTAACTTCGGTCCCGAAATTCCCGAAACAATGCTTGCTCAGCAGTTTGACGGTCCCGTTATGGTGGTTGCTGCCGCAGAAGAAACACAGGAGGACCTTTTCGACGGCAGAGGCGATGCTTACTGCGGTATGCTTAACGCATCCTACAACCTCAACCTTCGTGGCGTAAAGGCGTATATCCCCGAATACCCCGTTGGTACAGCTGACGAAATCGCTAAGATGATTGCTGATTTTGAGCCTATCGCAAGAGTTATTATCGGTCTTCACGGACTTAAGATTTTCTCCTTCGGTCCCCGTCCTTATGACTTCATGGCTTGTAATGCACCTATTTCTCCTCTTTACAAGGATCTTGGTGTTGAAATTCAGGAAAACAGCGAGCTCGACCTTTATGCTGCATACCATGCACACAAGGACGATGCAAGAATTCCTGCTCTTGTAGAAGAAATGGCTGCTGAAATCGGTGCTAACAATCCTTACGAAGGTATCCTTCCTCGTCTTGCTCAGTACGAAATTACTCTTCTTGACTGGGCAGAAGAAAACAAGGGTGCAAGTAAGTATGTTGTATTTGCTAACAAGTGCTGGCCTGCATTCCAGACACAGTTCGGTTTTGTACCCTGCTATGTAAACGGCCGTCTTGCAGCTCGCGGTATTCCCGTAGCTTGCGAAACAGATATTTACGGTGCAGTAAGTGAATACATCATCACATGTGCTACAGAAAAGACAGCTACACTTGTTGATATTAATAACTCTGTTCCCAAGGACATGTTCGATGCTAACCCCGAAGTATTTGCAGGCTATAAGCATACAGATACATTCATGGGCTTCCACTGCGGTAACACAGCTAAGGAATGCTTGACATGTGCTTCCATGAGCTACCAGAGAATCATGAAGAGAGACCTTGAACCTAACACAGAACCCGATATTACACGTGGTACACTTGAAGGTAACTTCAAGCCCGGTGAAGCAACAATCTTCCGTCTTCAGTCCACAAAGGATTCCGTTCTTCGTTCTTATGTAGCAGAGGGCGAAATCGCTAACCTTGACTGTAAGAGCTTCGGTGGTATTGGTACATTCATGATTAAGGAAATGGGCAGATTCTACCGTCACGTTCTTGTTGCTAAGTGCTATCCTCACCATGCAGGTATCGCATTCAAGCATGCAGGCAAGACACTCTTTGCTGCAATGAAGCTTCTCGGTGTTGAAGACGTTGCTTACAACCAGCCTGCAGGTCTTCCTTACAAGGATGAAAATCCCTTTGGTTAATTAAAAGAGGAGAGAGATAAATGTTAGAAGCATTAAAAGAAGCCGTTCTTCAGGCTAATTTGGAACTTCCAAAAAAGAATCTCGTTACATATACATGGGGTAACGTTAGTGGTATTGACCGTGAAAAGGGCCTAATTGTTATTAAGCCCAGCGGCGTAAGCTACGAAGAAATGAAGGCAAGTGACATGGTTGTTCTCGACCTTCAGGGAAATAAGGTTGAAGGTGATATGCGTCCTTCCTCCGACACACCCACACATATTGCACTTTACAATCAGTACCCCGAATTGGGTGGTGTTGTTCATACACACTCAAGATGGGCAACAGTATGGGCTCAGGCAGGAATGAGCATTCCTCCTCTCGGCACAACACATGCTGACTATTTCTACGGTGCAATTCCCTGCACAAGACGTCTTACCCAGGAAGAAATTGAAGGCGAATATGAGCTTAATACAGGTAAGGTAATTATTGAAACATTTACAAACCTTGGTATTAACCCTGTTCATGTACCCGGCGTAGTTTGCTACAGCCACGGTCCCTTCAGCTGGGGTAAGAATCCCGATGAAGCAGTTCACAACGCTGTTGTAATGGAAGAAGTTGCTATGATGGCACTTAACACAAAGCTTCTTAATCCCTCCATAGGCGATGTTGACAGCTACCTTCTCGATAAGCATTTCCTTCGTAAGCACGGGGCAAACGCTTATTACGGTCAGGGCAAATAATTTATTAAACATTAAAAGCCACAGCTAAGCTGTGGCTTTTTTTGCAGGAAAAAGGGAAGAGTAAACATGTAAAAAGTAAAAGAGCAAGTCAAAAGACTTGCTCTTTTGGTGACCCTACGGGGACTCGAACCCCGGTCTTCGCCGTGAGAGGGCGACGTCCTGGACCGCTAGACTATAAGGCCAAATTCAAACTACTTAATTATTTTAGCACGTATGTTTGAGTTTGTCAACAAAAAAATTTAATAATATCAACCGATTTAAATTAAAATATTGCAAAAAAGCACAATGTGTAATATAATTCATATGTACTTATTTTTGCTTATGAAGATAATTTAATTTGGAGGACGATTATGCTTAAGAAATTATTTGCACCTACAGACATGACAGTGGGAAGCCCCTGGAAGAGTATACTTTTGTTTACTTTTCCCATGCTTATAGGTAATATTGCACAGCAACTTTATAACACTGTTGACAGTATAGTTGTAGGTAAATATATAGGCGACAACGCATTAGCGGCGGTAGGCAGTGCAGGTCCCATTATAAATATGCTGCTTGTTCTTTTCATAGGCATTTCGGCAGGTGCCACCATTATGGTATCGCAATATTTTGGCGCGAAAAACCGTGAAAGCCTTTCTTATACAATAGGAAACTGTATAACCCTTACCTTAGTGGCGTGTGTTCTTTTAATTGTGGTTGCAACACCGCTTATAAAACCTGTGCTTGTTATGCTCAACACACCTGAAGGTATTCTTGATGGCTGTACAGATTATCTTACAATTTCTCTTATTGGTATTGCAGGCATGGCATATTACAACATTTTAAGCGGTATTATACGAGGTATGGGCGACTCTTTCTCTGCACTTGTGTATCTGCTTGTTGCTACCGTTATTAATATTGTGCTTGACATTTATTTTGTTGCAGTTGTTAACATGGGTGTTGGCGGTGTTGCTCTCGCTACAGTTATTGCACAGATAATATCTTCAATACTTTGTCTTATAAAGCTTGCAAAAATGAGCGAATATTTTGACTTCGGGATTAAGTACCTTAAATTTAACCGCCAGTATGTGGGAACAATAATCCGTCTTGGTATTCCTTCGGGGCTTACCCAGGCAATATTCTCCTCGGCAATGATTATTGTTCAGTCCCTCACAAACAGATTCGGTGAAATGTTTATTGCTGCAAACGTTGTTATCATGAGAGTTGACGGATTTGCAATGATGCCTAATTTTTCTTTTGGCACTGCCATGACAACATACTCAGGTCAGAACGTGGGTGCGAAGCTTTATGACAGGGTTTCTCTTGGTGCAAAGCAGGGAACAATAATAGCCGTTACATGCTCTGCTGTTATTACGGGTATTATACTTATTTTCGGTAAGCCTTTGATGGGTGTTTTCACTGAAACAAGTGAGCTTGTTGAACTGAGCTATTATCTGATGAAAATACTCGCACTTGGCTACATTGCAGTTGCGGTAACACAGAGCCTTTCGGGCGTTATGCGCGGAGCAGGCGACACTATGACTCCTATGTGGATATCTCTCATTACAACTGTTGCGGTACGTGTGCCCGTAGCCTATGGTATTTCTTATCTGACAAGAACAGAGCTTTTACCTTACGGCAGAAGCGAGTGTATACAGCTTTCGCTTCTTTGTTCATGGGTTCTCGGTGCTGTCCTTACGGTTCTTTTCTATGCAAGAGGAAAGTGGAGAACAACCGCCATTAAGTGAGACACGATATCAACTTCACAAATACCGGACCTTCCTTTTGTGCATTGTGCACAAAATTACAAAAAGTTTAATTTTTTTATTGACAATAATGCACAAATGTGTTATTTTATAATTGAAGAAAGGGAACAGAAGAAAAGCTGAACAAAGAATAATTCAGCAGATGGTTTTTAATAAAGGAGTTGTTCTTATGAGGATGATCAGAGCAGTGTATTAAGCAAAATCCAAAATTCTATAAAGGATGTGCTTAGAGGATGAAAATGATCAGAGCAGTGTACTTTATCAGAAAGTAAATTACGGAGGATGGACCAATGTACAATCATTGATTGTCCGGATCGATATCATATAAATGGTGCCGATTCGGAAATAGACGGCACAAATTAAAAGTTTTCGTTTTGCACGGAGGGATAGTCAAATGTTAAAGTTCATTTCGTCAAAACAAATCAAACGTATCTTATTAAATCCGATTGCGTAGGAGGATTTACCATTGAATAATTAAACGTGGCAAATACACTACATGAGAAATAATTTAAGTTTACATAAAGAATACGCTTAGATACAGTGAAACGAAGACTAATTATAAGTGTTAAATATTAATTAAATATATAAAACCCGATGGTTTATACCATCGGGTTTTTGTATGTATGGGAATTTAAAGGGTAAAATAAATATGGTGATTTAAATGTGTACTGCAATTCATTATAAAACATATTTTGGCAGAAACCTTGACCTTGAATACACCTACGATGAAACCGTTACCATAATGCCGAGAAATTATATTTTTGACGGCTATGCAATAATCGGGATGGCATATGTTAAAAATGATTACCCTTTATATTATGACGGGATAAACGAGAAGGGGCTTGGCATGGCAGGGCTGAATTTTCCCTTTAACGCTCAATATAATGACTACAAGGAAGGGAAGGATAATGTTTCTCCCTTTGAATTTATACCATATGTCCTATCAAAGTGTAATAATGTGTTATCTGCAAAAGAGCTTCTTTGCAATGTTAATCTTATAAATAAGAATTTTTCGGAGGATTTGCCTCTTTCACCGCTGCACTGGATGATTGCAGATAAAGAATCATCTATTGTGGTAGAAAGCGTTAATGACGGATTAAAGGTTTATGATAACCCATGTGATGTCCTCACCAACAATCCTCCATTTGACAAACAACTTGAGAATTATAAGAAGTATTCACAGCTTTCGCCTGATGACAAACCCGATGCAGGAAAAGATGAGTATTTTTCCGGTGGGACGGGGGCAACAGGGCTCCCGGGTGACTGGTCAAGCATGTCGCGCTTTGCAAGAGCTGTGTTTGTAAGGTTCCATTCAGGCTGTGAAAAAGATGAACTATCAGGTGTTGGTCAGTTTTTTCACATGCTTTCAGCTGTTGCAATGCCTGAAGGCTCTGTAAGAGTAAACGGAAGGAGTGAGATTACTCAATACAGCTCCTGCTGTAATCTGAATGAAGGGAAGTATTATTACACAACATACAAAAACCATCGAATAACCTGTGTTGATATGTGCAAGGAAAACCTTGACGGAAAAAAGCTTATTAATTATCCGATAGCAAAGGAAGAGAGCATTTTTCGCCAAAATTAAAAGGATGCAAACGCATCCTTTTAATTTCACTTATTTCCAAACTTCTTTTCGTATTCCTTAAGACAGCTTTCGATAATTTCTTCTGCGGCAGCTCTGCCGAGAACCTCTTTAACAGCTGTTTCCTTGTTTTCAAGAAGCTTATAAACCTCGAAGAAGTGTGTGATTTCCTTAAATATGTGCTCAGGAAGATCACGGAGATCCTTATAACCGGAGTAGGTGGGGTCCTTGAAGGGAAGGGCGATAATCTTTTCGTCTACCTCTCCGCCGTCAATCATTTTAATTACACCAATGGGATATACACGTACTAAAACTGCAGGGTCAATTCTTTCCTGGCAGAGAACAAGCACGTCAAGAGGGTCATTATCACCTGCATATGTGCGGGGGATAAAGCCATAGTTTGCAGGATAATGAGTGGATGTGTAAAGTACTCTGTCGAGGACAATCATACCTGTTTCCTTATCGAGCTCATACTTGTTTTTACAGCCCTTGGGAATTTCAATAACAGCTACAAAATCGTCCTTTTTAATTCTGTCCTTGGAAATGTCATGCCAAATGTTCATTTATGTACACCCTTTCTAAAATAATAATTAACCTCTGAACTTTTTCGGATAGTGGTTTTTTAACTGACCACCAACCGATTTAAACCATCCTATGGGATATTTATGGTAAAGCATTGCACCCCAGCCGTTGGGGGCTTCTGCATTTACTACGTTGCCCTGATAATAAAGCTCTGTTTCCTTGTCATTGGCGGTATAGGTAACTTTAAAGTCTTCTTTTTTAAGTGCCAGTGCAAGGTGTAACGAGGGCTCAAACCTGTTTTTCTTAACCTCTCCCAAATGAAGCCCGGGAAGAATTATTTTAATACTCTTTATATCACCAAAAAGCTTGGGTATAAGATACATGTTTTCGCCAAAAAGGAGGAAACTCCCCTCAAGCTTTGTATTGAGGCTTTCTTTTTCGAAGCTTCTGAAAAGGGAAGAGTCTGCCTCTTTAAGAAGTGGTTTACGCTCTTTACGGGTTCCTTCACCACTCTTTTTAAGTCTTGCGGCAAAATGACCTTCACCGTTTTTGCTGTGGGGATAAATATGCTCCATGCACTCAATTGTAAACTCGGGATGCATTTTTACAAACTGAAGTATGTTTTCCTCGTTTTCAACGGGGGCAAAGGTGCAGGTTGAATAAACCATACTGCCACCGTCTCTGAGCATTTTGGCGGCAGAAGTTAAAATAAGCTGCTGCCTCTGTGCACAGGATTCAGTATGTTCAATGCTCCAGGCTCTTATTGCCTCATCGTCCTTTCGAAACATGCCTTCGCCTGAGCACGGTGCATCTACTAATATTTTATCAAAAAATTCAGAAAATTCAAGCTCCATTTCATCAGGAGACATATTTGTTACAACACAATTTGAAATGCCCATACGTTCAATGTTTTCACGAAGAATCATTGCTCTTGAACGGACTATTTCATTTGAAACCAAAAGCCCCGTATTATTAAGCTTACTTGCAAGGTGTGTGCTTTTGCCACCGGGGGCGGCACACAAATCAAGCACAACATCACCTTCTTCTACATTGAGAAGCTCTGCGGAAATCATGGCAGAGGGCTCCTGCGAGTAGAAAAGACCTGCACGATGGCACGGATGCTTGCCAAAGCCCGAATCGTAGTAAAAGCCCGTATCACACCAGGGAACATTACCATTTGAATAGGGGAATATACTTAAAAGCTCCTCCGGGGTAAGCTTTAGGGTGTTTACCCTGAAGCCTGAGAGAGGCGGGGAGGAATAAGCTTCAATAAAGGCTTCGTATTCGTCACCTAAATCATTTTTCATTCTGTTTTTAAAGTCTAATGGAAGTTCGATCACTTTAAAATACCGCTTTCATCAATCATTTTTATAGCCATCTGTGTTTCTTCAACAGTTTTTGTAAGAGCAAAGCGAACATAACCCTCGCCAAGTGAACCAAAGGCACTGCCCGGAGTGCAGAGCACACCTGTTTTTTCAAGAAGCTCAAAGCAGAATGCTTCTGATGAGGTGAACTTTTCGGGAATGGGCATCCAGGCAAACATTGTGCCCTTGCCCTTGGGCACCTTCCAGCCGATAGCTGAAAGACCGTCACACAGAGCATCGCGACGAAGTTGATACTTCATACGCTGATTTTCAAGAAATTCAGTATAGTCTTCTGTAAGGGCTGTAACCGCCGCCTCCTGAATGGGACGGAAAATGCCGAAGTCGTACTGACTGCGGAGCTTTTTGATTGCGGCAACAACCTCTTTATTACCTATCGCAAAGGAAACTCTTGCACCGGTGAGGTTAAAGGACTTGGAAAGAGAGAAAAACTCAATACCAACATCCTTTGCTCCTTCGTGAGAGAGGAAAGAACCGCCGATATTACCATCGTAAATAATATCGGAGTAAGCATTGTCATGAACAACAATAATGTTATGCTTTTTTGCCCATGCGATAAGCTCATCGTAAAACTCATCGGGAGCTATTGCACAAACGGGGTTTGAAGGATAGGAAACAATTATGTACTTCGCTCTTTTTAAAACATCCTCGGGAATTTCATCCAGCTTGGGAAGATAATTGTTTTCCTCGAGCACGGGATAGTAGTATTCATCTGCACCGCCAAGATATGCACCTGCGGAGAAGATAGGGTAGCCGGGGTTGGGGAGAAGGGCAATGTCGCCTTTGTCACAAAGAGCCATTGCGAGATGACCTATACCTTCCTGACTTCCGTTGGTTGCTGTTATTTCATCGGGGAAAATGTCACAATTAAATCTTCTCTTATAATATTTGCAGAGAGCATCCTTCAGTTCGGGGATTTCAGTAAGTGTGTAGCCGTAGGTTTCAGGCTTTGATGCACCATTAACCAAAGAGGCAACAACCTCGTCAGGTGCTGTGAAATCAGGCGTGCCGATAGAAAAATTTACAACCTTTCTGCCTTTCTTTTCCATCTCGATTCGTTTTTCGTCAAGAAAAGCGAAAATACCTGTTTTAAAATGTTCAAGTCTTTTAGATGAATGAATTTCCATGTGTATCACCTTGTTTAAATTTCAGAATATGTGCAACAAAAAGGGTGGTGAACCACCCTTTTGTTTAGTTTTTATCTGTAAGCAGCTTGTTTACCTCAGAAAGGAATGTGTTGATATCCTTAAACTGACGATAAACAGATGCGAAACGAACATAAGCAACGTCGTCAGTTTTCTTAAGCTCCGACATTACCATTTCGCCAATTTTTGTGCTTGTGATTTCTCTGTCCATAAGATTCTGGACCTCAGATTCGATATTGTCAACCATGGAAACCATCTGTTCCATGGAAACAGGTCTCTTACGACAAGCCTGAATAATACCTGACAACACCTTTTCACGGTCAAAGGGCTCACGTGTCTGGTCTTTCTTTATAACCATAACAGGAACACTTTCAACCTTTTCATAGGTGGTAAACCTTTTGCCGCAGTTTATGCATTCGCGTCTGCGTCTTATAGAGGAGCCTTCCTCAGTGGGGCGCGAGTCAATTACTTTACTGTCTGTAAAGTCACAAAAAGGACATTTCATAGGTATACCTCCGTATTATTTTGTTTCAAGAGCCATTATTTTGTCTACTCTTCTCTGGTGGCGACCACCTTCAAATTCAGCTTCCATAAAAGCGTCAACAATTTTAAGTGCCATTTCGTCACTTGTTGTTCTGCCTCCGAGAGAAATTATGTTGGCGTTGTTGTGCTGCTTTGCCAAAGCTGCAGTTTCGGGAGAGTGGCAGAGAGCACATCTGATACCGTTGATTTTGTTGGCGGCAATTGAAATTCCTATACCTGTTCCGCACACAACGATACCGAATGCTACATTTCCGTCAAGAACCTCGGAGGCACACTTTTCAGCAAAATCAGAATAGTCAACACTGTCGGGTGTGTCTGTACCAAGGTTGATAACCTCAAAACCCTTTTCTTCAAGGTGCTTAATAATAACACCCTTTAATTCAAAACCGCCATGATCGGCTGCAATTGCAATTTTCATATTAATCTATCCTTTCTTCTCTTTCACGCTCCGCCTGAGATTTTCTCAGGTAAATAACCTCTAAGGCTTCGGGCGTTAAATATTCGCTTTCATCTGCAATGCTTGCTGCATATGCAATGCTTGCTGCTTTCTGCAAAATAAGGTGGGGTGGTGCAAAAAGAGCAGTATCACCGCACAGTTCCACAATTTTGTCACGGTATGCATTAACACCATCGCCTACAAACATTGTTTTCTCGTTAATCGATTCACAAAGCTCTTCAATTGACAGTGCTCTCGGCTCTTCGATAACCTCTGCGGCACCATCCTTGAATTTGTATATGGCATTGTAAACCTGGGACCGCCTTGCATCCATTATAGGGCACACGGGCATGTTTTCCACAACGGAAAGGTTTGTGGCAATAGCCAGGAGAGTGCTCATGCCGTAAACGGGCTTACCCGTTGCATATGCCAGCGCCTTTATTGCACTTACGCCTATCCTGATGCCTGTAAAGGAGCCGGGACCGCAGCTTACAGCGAAAAGGTCAATGTCGCTTACGGTAAGCTTAACGCTTTTTAAAGCATGGTCAATCATGGGCATTAAGGTTTCCGAATGGGTGAGTGCATTTGTTATGTTGTTTTCAAAAACGAGAACACCGTTTTTCATTACAGCAACTGTAGCTGTGAGGGCTGAGGTGTCTACAGCAAGTATGTTCATTCTATTCAAGTCCTTCAACAGTAATTTTGCGTTCGCCTTCGTTATCTGTATAATCAATGCGTATAACTATTTTATCAGAAGGAAGGTATTCCATAAATTTATCGGGCCATTCGATAAGGGAAATGCCTTCTTCAATCTGGTCCTCAAAGCCTATGTCACAAAGCTCGTCATAGTCCTCTGCACGGTATAAATCGTAATGATTTATTTCCTCCGTACCTGAGTATTTCATAAGGATTGTGAAGGTTGGGGAGGCAACGCCTTTTTCTATGCCGAAGAAACGGGAAAAACCGCGGGTAAAAGCCGTTTTACCTGCACCAAGGTTGCCTATAAGGCAGATAACACGGGGTGCAGAAACCTTTGAGGCTAAGTTATAGGCGAAGTTTTCAGTTTCTTCAACGTTGTGAGAAATAAAGTTCATCTGATCATCCCTTAGAAAAGGCCTGTAATAGTGCCGTTTTCATCAATATCAATATTATTTGCGGCAGGTACCTTGGGAAGACCGGGCATTGTCATGATATCGCCTGTAAGGAATACCACAAAGCCTGCACCTGCAGAAAGGCGGACCTCCTTAACAGTAATCCTGAAGCCTGTGGGACGGGCAAGGAGCTGAGGATTGTCCGAAAGTGAATACTGTGTTTTTGCAGTACAGATGGGAAGGTTAACGTATCCATGCTGTGTTATTTCATCAATGGCCTTTCTCGCTGCGGGAAGATAGTCTACGCCATCTGCACCATAGATTTCCTTTGCAATAGTTTCAAACTTTTCGTAGTAGGAGCCTTCGAGCTCGTAAATGGGCTTGAAATCAGAGGGCTCTTCAAGTGCTTCAAGAACTGCCTTTGCAAGCTCCTCGCCACCTTCGCCACCCTTGGAGAATACTTCGGAAAGAGCAAACTTTGCACCAAGGTCTTCACACGCCTTCTTTACAGCCTCAAGCTCTGCATCTGTGTCCTGGGGGAAACGGTTGATTGCCACAACAACGGGAAGGTTGTACTTCTTTATGTTTTCAATATGCTTTTCAAGGTTGGGAAGACCCTTGATGAGTGCATCAACATTTTCGTTGGAAACCTCAGTCTTGGGAACACCGCCGTTATACTTTAGAGCACGGCAGGTAGCAACAAGAACAACTGCATCGGGCTTAAGGTTACCCATACGGCACTTGATGTCAAGGAACTTCTCTGCACCAAGGTCAGCACCGAAGCCTGCTTCTGTAACAACATAGTCACCTAATTTCAATGCAAGCTTTGTAGCCACGATGCTGTTACAGCCGTGAGCTATGTTTGCAAAGGGACCGCCATGCATAATGCAGGGTGTGTGCTCAAGAGTCTGTACAAGATTGGGCTTGATAGCGTCCTTTAAAAGAACGGTCATTGCACCCTGTGCATTAAGGTCAGAAGCCTTTACGGGAAGACCCTCGTAGTTATAGCCAACGATAATTTCACCAAGACGCTTCTTAAGGTCCGTAATATCATTTGCAAGGCAAAGAATTGCCATAATTTCGGAAGCAACCGTAATCATGAAGCCATCCTGACGGGGGAAGCCGTTAAGCTTGCCGCCCAGAGCAACAACAATGTCACGAAGTGCACGGTCATTCATGTCAAGCACACGCTTGAAGGTAACTCTTCTGGCATCGATGCCAAGAGCATTGCCGTGATGAATGTGGTTGTCAAGAAGTGCGGCAAGAAGGTTGTGTGCAGCTGTAATAGCGTGCATGTCACCCGTGAAGTGAAGGTTGATATCCTCCATGGGAACAACCTGAGCATAGCCACCGCCTGCAGCACCGCCCTTAATACCCATAACGGGACCGAGAGAGGGCTCACGGAGAGCTATTACGGCATTTTTACCAAGTCTGCAAAGAGCCTGTCCGAGACCTACGGAAGTAGTTGTCTTGCCTTCGCCTGCAGGAGTGGGGTTGATGGCTGTTGTAAGAATAAGTTTACCGTTGGGATTGGAGGAAACTCTCTTAATAAGCTCTTCGGAAAGCTTTGCTTTATATTTTCCGTAAAGCTCAAGCTCGTCAAAGCTGATGCCTATCTTTTCAGCAACCTTTGCAATAGGTTCCATTTTCGCACTTTGTGCAATTTGAATATCAGTAAGCATTTTCATCGCTCCTTATAAAAAGCATTTTTCTATATAATACCACAATATATATATTCATTGCAAGATATTTTCTACTTTATATTGAATTTTTGAGCAAATTTTATATTGAATAGTTATTGAAAAAAACATATAATGCTGTTATAATATAATCAAATATGTGTAATAAGGGATTGAGACTATGAAAATTTTAATTGTTGATGATGAAAAACTCCTTGTTAAGGGTATAAAATTCAATCTTGAGCAGGATGGCTATGACGTGGAAACGGCATATGACGGCGAAGAGGCATTAAGAATGGCAAGGGATAAAAGCATTTCTCTTATTGTACTTGACCTTATGCTTCCCGAAATTGACGGGCTTACTGTGTGCCAGAAGGTGAGAGAGTTTTCTCAGGTGCCCATTATAATGCTCACTGCAAAAACCGAGGATATGGACAAAATCCTGGGGCTTGATTACGGTGCAGACGATTACATGACAAAGCCCTTTAACATTCTTGAGTTAAAGGCACGTATAAAAGCTATTTTAAGGCGTACTTCAAATCAGGACAACACAGACAAGACAAAGTTTTCCTCTGGAAGCATTGAGCTTAACTATAACCTCAGGCGTGTTAAGGTCTCGGGAAGGCTTATTGAGCTTACTGCCAAGGAGTTTGACCTTTGCGAGCTCTTTGCTACAAATCCCGGCAAGGTGTATTCAAGAGAAAATCTTCTCGACATTATATGGGGCTATGATTATCCGGGCGATGCCCGTACAGTGGATGTGCATGTCAGACGATTAAGAGAAAAAATTGAGCCTGATGCGGCAAATCCCACATATATTCTTACCAAGTGGGGGGTAGGCTACTATTTTAAGGAAAATTAAGCACCTTCTGTCAACTATCCGTTTTCAGCTGGTTTTAACTTATCTTGTTATTATTACTCTCACTGCGGTACTGATTATTTCTTATACAACAAATTCAATGACAAATTATCTTCTTGATCAGAAGAAGAGTGATGTGCTCACCCAGGCAAATGTTTTGTCGGGCTATGTTTCACAGTATCAGAGCCTCAGTGCAGACACAATTTCATATCTTCTCACACAGCAGCATATTTCAACATCCTCCCGTGTTATAATGGTGGATGCAGATGCGGTTATAACATACGACTCCATAAAGGAAGGCTCTCTCGTAGGCAAAACAATGTTCAAGCAGATAGTGCTTACTGCACTTTCCGGCAGCGACATTACCGTTTCTGAGGAAACCATAGACGGTGAAATGGTTGTAAGTGCAGCAGTACCAATTACCGTTGATAAAACTATTACCGGTGTTATTTTGATGCAGTCAAGTGCCGAAAGCATAGGGGAGTATACAAGTCAGATGACAAGAAGCATTCTTACCCTGGCAATTATTGTTGCACTTGTTGTTGCACTTCTGGCATTTTTGTTCTCGGGTATTATTACAAAGCCTATACGTAACCTTACACGCTCTGTTGTAAGCATGAGCGAGCAGGACAGTGAGGAAAAGCTCGATATTGTCAATGGTGGTGAAATAGGTGAGCTTGTGGATTCCTTCAACAAGCTGATAGATAAAATTGAAATGCAGGAGCAGAAGAGGCAGGAATTTGTTTCAAATGCTTCACATGAGCTGAAAACACCTCTTTCGTCTATAAAACTCATTGCCGACTCTCTTATTCAGACACCTGACGCACCCCGTGAGATGGAAGTTGAGTTCTTAAATGATATGAATGTTCAGGTTGACCGCCTTGCAAGAATTATAGATAAGCTTCTTGCACTCACCAAAATGGATGACAGCGGTGCAGTCAGCAGAATGGAATTTTCGGTTATGGATATATCCGACCTTACTGCAAGAGTTGTAAAGGCGTTAAAGCCCCTTGCAGAGTCTAAAAATATTGAGCTTGAGTATAAGTCAGATATAGGCATTTTCTCACGTATCGAAAAAGACAGACTGTGGGAAGCCTTCTATAATATTCTTGACAACTCCATTAAATACACAAAACCGGGCGGTAAAGTGCAAATGATTGTGGAAAGAGAGGATAACTGTGCTGTTGTCACAATTTCCGATACCGGTATAGGTATTGCAGAAGATGAAATTTATAAAATATTTGATCGCTTCTACAGAGTTGACAAAGCCCGTTCACGGGAAACAGGCGGTACGGGACTTGGGCTTTCAATTGCACTTACTGCTGTTGAACTTCACGGCGGAAACATACATGTGGAAAGCGTGGAGGGCATAGGAAGTCGCTTCAAGATAACAATACCCATTACCCTTAAATAATTCCAGGAAAGGCTATGTTTTTATGAAAAGGCTTATTTCAATTATAGTTTCCTTAGTAATGTGCCTTACTTTTTGCTCCTGTCTTGGCACGAAGGAAACAAAATCAATAAACATTTATTTTAAAAATGAAGAGACGGGCGAGCTTACCGCAGATAAAATTAAATACACCGGCTCACAGAATATTGTTGATATGGCAAACTTTGCACTTGGCAATTTACTTATGGGTCCCGATAACGTCAAACTGGTGAAAACACTTCCCGAAGATACCGAGCTTCTCGGGCTCAGTGTAAAGGACGGTGTTGCAAATGTCGATTTTTCTGAGGAGTTTACCTCTTACAGCGGAATTGATGAACTGCTTACACGCTTCAGCGTTATAAGAACGCTCTGTGACATTCCGGGCATAACGAAGGTTTCCATAACTGTGGAAGGAAACCCCCTTGTTTCCGATGCAACGGGCAATGAGGTTGGCGTGCTCAGCAAAAAAGACGGTGTTCTCGATATTGACATTGTTGACAGTGACAGCGTAACCGCAACGATAAGGATGTTCTTTGCAACAAGTGACGGAATGAACCTTAAGGCAGAAAACCGTAACGTAAAGACCCAGAACACTATTTCCATTGAAAAAACAATAATGAATGAGCTCCTTAAGGGTCCGTCTTCACATGAGTTAACGTCTGTAATGCCTTCGGGCACAAAGGTTTTAAATGTTGAAACAAAGGATGGAGTATGCTATGTTAACCTTTCGGAGGAATTTGTAACAAAATTCTCCGGAGGCACGGGCATTCTTACGGTATATTCCATAGTTAACTCCCTTTGCAGCTTAGAGAGTGTACAAAGCGTACAGATACTTATCGAAGGCGAAAAGGGTGCAGAGTTCGGCAACTTTGTGTTTGACGAACCCATATGGGCAAATTTTGATATTGTGATACAGTAATACGGAGGATAAAGAAATGCCACAGTTTGAGGTTGTTCTTTTTGATTTTGACGGCACTGTTGCCGATACGTCGCCCGGTATTAAGGAAGGGCTCCGACATGTATTTGAGCTTAACGGGATGCCCCTCATGACAGATACGGAAATGGACCGTTTTATAGGTCCACCCCTTGATGACAGCTTTGAAAAGTACTGCAACGTTTCCCGTGATAAGGCAAAGGAAATGGTTCTGCAGTTTCGGGAGCACTATCACGTAAAGGCTATTGATAAGTTCATTATTTATGACGGGCTTGTGGATGCCATAAAAATTTTAAAGGATAAAGGCATTAAGGTTGGCATTGCCACAAGTAAGCCCGAGGTTATGGCAATTCATATTCTCAAACTGGCAGGCATTTTCGACCTTTTTGATGTTATACAGGGAGCAAGCCTTGACGGTAAGCTTATAAAAAAGAACGATATTGTAAATCATGTGCTACAAAAGGATGGAATTTGCGGTAAGAAAACCCTTATGGTAGGCGATACCGAGTTTGACATATACGGTGCTCACTATAACAATATACCCTGCCTTTGGGTTGATTACGGCTTCGGAACCTATGAAAATGCATTAAAGGAAAAGCCTGAATATATTGCCCGCACAACAAAGGAAATGGCAGAATTTTTCTTAACTATACAGGACTGATATTATGAATTTACTTACAGCAACAAATTTAGCAAAATCCTTCGGTGAGAGAGATTTATTTAAAAATGTTTCTTTCAACATCGATGAAAAATCGAAAATAGGTCTAATAGGCGCAAACGGAGTGGGCAAAACCACTCTTTTTCGCGTATTATGCGAGGAGGAAAGCTACAACGGTAATCTGAACAGAAACAACCTTCTTAAAATCGGTTACATGGAACAGATTCCGCCCGAGGACGACAAAACTGATGCCTACACCTATGTTCTGGGCATCTTTTCGCATTTGGAGGCACTTGAAGAAAGGCTTGAAAAAATCCGCACCGATATAGAAGAAGGCAGAGGTGATACGGAAAACCTTATAAATATGCAGGAAAAGCTCAACAATGAATATATTGACAAGGGCGGGCTTGTATATAAGGCAAAGTGCCGTTCCATGCTTTTGGGACTTGGGTTTTCTGAAGCAGAAATATCAAACAAATTAAATGAGCTTTCGGGTGGACAGAGAACAAGGCTATCACTTGCTCGTGTTCTGCTTTCTGATGCAAATTTACTGCTCCTGGACGAGCCTACAAACCATCTTGACATTGAGGCAATCATATTCCTCGAAAATTTTTTAAAGGAGTATAACGGTGCTTTTATTGTTATAAGCCACGACAGATACTTTCTTGACAAGGTTACAAACAGAACCTTTGAGCTTGAATGTGAAAAGCTTACACAGTACGACGGAAATTACAGCGTTTTTGCACAAAAGAAAAAAGCAGCCTTTGATGCTGCCGTGAAACGATATGACAATACCATGAGGGAAATCCATCGCATTGAGGGCATGATTGAGCAGCAAAAACGATGGAACCGTGAAAAAAATATTAAAACTGCCGAAAGCAAGCAGAAGGTTATTGACCGCCTTGAGAAGGACCTTGAAAAGCCAAAGTCTGACAACGAAAAGGTTCGTTTCAAGTTTACAACAACCCTTGAGGGCGGAAACGATGTTATGATGATAAACTCCTTAAAGAAAAGCTATGGAGATAAGAAGCTTTTTGAGGATGTTAACCTTCTTGTGAAAAAGAATGAATGTGTATTTGTTTTAGGTCCTAACGGTTGCGGAAAAACAACCTTTTACAGAATAATTAAGGGTGATGAGGTGGCAGACGGAGGCACAGTACGCTTCGGAAGCAATATTGAGTGCAGTTATTTTGACCAGACAAGACTTGATATTTCCTCAGGTAAAACCATTATCGATGAAGTGTGGGACAGATTTCCCAAAATGACACAGACACAGGTGCGAAATGCCCTTGCGGCATTCCTTTTTAAGGATGATGATGTTTTCAAGGAAACAGATTGCCTCTCGGGCGGTGAAAAGGCGAGAATAGCACTTTTGTGCCTTATGCTTAAAGGCTCAAATTATATTCTCCTTGACGAACCTACAAACCACCTTGACCTTGCATCGCGTGAAGCCTTGGAGGATGCCATAGAGGAGTTTGGCGGTACTGTATTTATAATAAGCCATGACAGATACCTTATCAATAAGCTTGCAGATAAGCTTTTCGTGTTTGAAGATGGCACCATACGTGAATACAGATGCACCTATGACGAATATATGGCGTTAAAGGACAATGTCGAAAAGCCCGTCAAGGAAATTTCTCAGCCGAAAGCCGAAAAAATCAACGACTATAAGATGCAGAAGGAAAGAGAAAGAGCAAAGCGAATGCGTGCAAGCCGTATTGCAAAGCTTGAAGGGTTAATTGCCGAAACAGAGGAGAAAATAAATACTGTTTCGGAGGATATTAATAACTGTGGCTCTGATTACCAGAAGCTTATTGAATTAAACAGTGAACTTGACGAGCTTAACGAAAGCCTTTTTGGTTATATGGAAGAATGGGAAAAGCTTTGCGAGGAGGAAGAATAGTATGCCTTCTTTAGGTATAATACGCGGTTTTGGTGAAGGCTATATTGTAACCGGCTGTATTATAAGGCTTATAAAGGCTATTAACAAGCGTTTCCGTTCACATATAACCTATGAGGAAATACCTTGCGGCAATTATATAGAACACGGCAGAGAAATACCTGAGGAAATTGCAGAAAATATAAAAGAATATGACTGTATTCTGTCAGGTGACTTTGCATCAGATACCAACCCAATAAGCTACACCGAAGGTGACATTGCATATGCTCTTTCTGCAAATATTGAATACACGTATGTTTCTATGGCTGATACAGATATTTGCATTGCATCCTACTTTGACGGCGGCTTTAAAATGAGAGACGGGAAAAATACCCGTGAGGGCTCTTCTGAAACAAGAGTTTGCTCAGCATATACCGCATTAAACATTGTTAAAGATGTTTCAAGGCTTGCAGAAAAGAGGCGTCGGAGGCTTGCATTTGTTACGGATGCCGACAATGAGTATTGTGCCGATATGTTCTCAAACAGCTTTGAAAGCTTTACTATGCCCATGAGCAATTTTAAAATGGTTAAGTACACTTCCGGGGAAATATGCCACGATATTTTGTGCGATATAGCTGCCTTTGATGTTATATTTGCATCGAAAGCTTTTACGGAAACAACGCTTGGTGTATTCCGGTTTCTCATGAAGGATAAATATGCCTCCTTTAAAAAATATAACAGCGAAAAGCCCTTTTATACAGTTAAAGCAGCGGAAACAAATTCCGCCTCGGGCGACTATACGCCCTCTCTTTATTCCTATATAACAGCTTTTTCCGAACTTCTTAAAGCAGAATTCAATATGGAAAAGGAAGCTGTATCTTTACAAAGAGCCCTTCTTGATGCAATGGAATTTGCCTCTTTTGAGTCCGGAGAAGAATTTACGGATAAGGTTATAGAGCTTTTACAACGCCCTGTTAAAACAAAATATTCAAAAGCTCCCGAAAAGAGCAGATACATAAAATAAAAGCCGTGATTTTCACGGCTTTTATTGTTACATTCTGTATTCTTTTAAAAGGCTTTCTGCCACTTCAACAGATTTTAAAACTGCACTTTCTGCAGGGCCGCCTATAAGGCTTCTGCCTTCAACGCAGGCTGTCATGCTGATTGCTTCATAGATATCCTCTTCGATATATTCGCTGCATTCCTTCATTTCGGAAAGGGTGAGGTCATCAAGAGCTTTATTTGCCTTTTCTGCAAAGAGCACCATTCTGCCTACAATCGCATGTGCTTCACGGAAGGGAACACCCTTTTTAACAAGATAATCGGCAACGTCTGTTGCATTTGCAAAACCGCCCTTGGCACCCTGGAGCATAATGTCCTTATTAACCTTCATTGTGCTTACCATGCCATTAAATACGGGCACACAAAGCTTTACTGTGTCAATAGCATCGAAAAGGTTTTCCTTGTCCTCCTGCATATCCTTGTTGTAGGCGAGGGGAATACCCTTCATTACTGTTAAAAGTGCCATAAGTGAGCCGTATACTCTGCCGGTCTTACCACGGATAAGCTCTGCAACGTCGGGGTTTTTCTTCTGAGGCATTATGGAGGAGCCCGTGCTGAAGGCATCGTCCATTGTTACAAAGCGGAATTCATTACTGCTCCACAAAATGAGCTCCTCGGAAAAACGGGAGAGGTGCATCATGATAAGGGAGAGGTTGCTTGTAAGTTCAATTGCAAAATCACGGTCCGAAACGCCGTCAAGAGAGTTCATGGTTACAGATCCAAAGCCAAGTTCCTCAGCAACAGCTTCACGGTCAAGAGGATGCGTTGTGCCTGCAAGAGCACCGCTTCCCAAAGGCATTACGTTTGTTCTTTTATATGTTCCCGTAAGACGGTCGAGGTCACGAAGGAGCATATTTACATAAGCCATTACATGGTGGGAGAAGGTTATAGGCTGTGCCTTCTGCAGATGTGTGTAGCCGGGCATGATTGTTCTGGTATGTTCTTTTGCAAGCTTAAGCAGAGTTTCAACCAATTCGGAAAGCATTTTGTTGATTTCCAGGATTTCGTCCTTAACATACATTCTTATATCAAGGGCAACCTGGTCATTACGACTTCTTCCGGTATGAAGGCGTTTGCCCGTGTCACCGATACGTTCGATAAGAATTTTTTCAACATTCATGTGAATGTCTTCAGCATCTATTTCAAACTCAACCTTTCCGTTTTCAACATCAGTTAAAATTTCAGAGAGTGTTTTTATAATAAGCTCGCTGTCCTCAAGAGATATAATACCCTGCTTACCGAGCATACGGGCATGTGCAATGCTGCCTGTAATGTCCTGCTTATATAATCTTTGGTCAAATCTGATTGAAGAATTGAAGTCATCAACCTTTTTGTCGGTTGCTTTTTCAAATCTGCCACCCCAGAGTTTCATAGTTTTCACCTCATTAATAATATAGGGCGGAGTTAATCCGCCCTATTGGTTTTTAATTAAAGCTCACCGTTTTCCTGAAGCATCATAGCTCTAACCTTTAAGGGAAGACCAAAGAGGTTAATGAAGCCTTCTGCATCCTTGTGGTTATAAAGCTCCTTGCTGTCACCGAAGGAAGCAATCTGCTCGTTATAGAGAGAATACTTACTCTTTGCACCTGCAGAAGAGATATTACCCTTGTAAAGCTTTACTCTTACTTCGCCTGTAACAGTTTCCTGTGTGCTGTCAACAAAAGCGGAAAGAGCCTGACGGAGGGGAGTGAACCACTTGCCGTCGTAAACAAGCTCAGCAAACTTGATTGCAGCCTGTCTCTTGAATGCCTGAGTATCACGGTCAAGACAGAGATATTCAAGCTCATCATGTGTGTACTGCAAAATTGTACCACCGGGTGTTTCGTATACACCACGGGACTTCATACCAACGAGTCTGTCTTCGCAGATATCAACAATACCGATACCGTTTGCACCGCCGATAGCATTAAGCTTTTCAACAAGCTCAACGGGACCCATTGTTACGCCGTCAAGAGAAACGGGAACACCCTTTTCGTAGCCGACTGTAACATATGTGGGTTCATCGGGAGCCTTTTCGGGCGATACGCCAAGCTTGAGGAGAGAGTCAAACATAGGTTCATTTGCAGGATCCTCAAGGTCCATACCTTCATGGCTGATGTGCCAGATGTTTCTGTCACGGGAATAAAGGTCCTTCTTTGTAACGGGAATTTCGATACCGTGTGCTTCAGCGTAGTCAACAGCATCTTCGCGGCTCTTGATGTCCCACATTCTCCAGGGAGCTATAATTCTCAGGTGGGGAGCGAGAGCCTTGATTGTGAGTTCAAAACGAACCTGGTCGTTACCCTTACCTGTAGCACCGTGGCAGATAGCTGTTGCACCCTCTGCGAGAGCAATTTCAACAAGCTTCTTTGCAATTACGGGACGAGCATGAGATGTACCGAGAAGATACTTACCTTCGTATACGGCACCTGCCTTAACTGTGGGGAATATGTAATCTCTTACGTATTCTTCACGAAGGTCTGCGATATAGCACTTGGAAGCACCTGATCTCTTGGCTCTTTCTTCCAAACCATCTGTTTCCTTGCCCTGACCAACATCACCACATACTGCGATTACTTCGCAGTCGTAGTTTTCACGGAGCCAGGCAATTATGATAGATGTATCGAGGCCGCCGGAATAAGCAAGAACAATTTTTTCTTTTGACATATTGCAATTCCTCCTAAATATGATAAAATAATTAAGAAACTATGTAATTTATACATATCTTCCGTATATTATAAATCAGTTTGTATAATTAATCAACACTTTTTTAAAATTTTTGGAGTATTTTTATGAGAATTTTAGGTATCGACCCGGGAATAGCAATAGTGGGCACTGGAATAGTGGATAAAGTGGGCAATAGCTACAATCCCGTATATTATGATTCGATAATAACAAAAGCACATACACCTCTTGAGGAACGCATCGAATTGGTGTATAATAAAACAGTGGAGCTGATACATACCTACAAGCCCGACGCAATGGCGGTAGAGGAGCTGTTCTTTAACAACAATGCAAAAACAGCCTTTGCAGTAGGTCAGGCAAGAGGCGTTATTCTTCTTGCGGCAAAGCAGAATGGTGTTCCTTTTTATGAATACACGCCGCTTCAGGTAAAACAGGCGCTTACGGGCTACGGAAGAGCCGACAAAAAGCAGATGCAGCAAATGGTAAAATCATTTCTGGGGCTCTCTGAGGTGCCAAAGCCTGACGATACCGCCGATGCACTTGCGATTGCAATTTGTCACGGCAACAGCGTAAGATTCAACAATATCGGAAAAATGATCGGAGGAATTTCATTATGATAGCTTTTCTCAAAGGTAAGCTTGTTTCGAGTGATGAAGGAGGGGCAGTTATTGACGTAAACGGTGTAGGATTCAACGTTATAATGCCCGTTCTTGATATAAACAAATTGCCCGAGGCAGGTGCAGATGTGCTTGTTTACACATATCTGTACGTGCGCGAGGACGTGATGGACCTTTTTGGTTTTTCCGATAAAGATTCCATAAAGTATTTTAAAAAGCTTATAAGTGTGTCGGGTGTTGGTCCGAAGGCTGCAATTGCCCTTTTGTCAGCTCTTACACCAAGTGAGCTTGCTCTTGCCATAATTTCCTCCGATGCAAAGGCAATCGGCAAGGCGAAGGGTATAGGCCCTAAAATGGCACAGCGTATTGTGCTCGAACTAAAGGGCAAGGTTGAAACAGAAGATGCTATTGACACCGGCGTTAAACCTGAAGTCGTTTACAAGCCTACGGCAGACTCGGCAGCGGTTAATGCACTTATTGCACTCGGCTCCTCACCAAGCGAGGCACAGAAAACCGTTATGCAGATATCCCGTGAGGGCAATTATTCCACCGAGGAAATCATACGCGAAGCGTTAAGGAGGCTTTCTAATGGAATTTGATGACAGAATGATATCTCCACATATGCTCCAGGGGGACGAGATGGAAGCAGGCATACGTCCTAAGACCATGGAAGAATATGTGGGTCAGGATAAGGTTAAGAACAATCTTGAAATTTATATAAAAGCGGCACGTGAAAGACACGAGGCACTTGACCATACTCTTTTGTACGGTCCTCCCGGTCTTGGTAAAACAACCCTTGCAGGCATTATTGCAAACGAGATGGGTGTTAACATTAAAATAACAAGCGGTCCTGCCATTGAAAAACCTATGGATATGGCTGCCATACTTACAAATTTAGGCCCCCAGGATGTTTTGTTTATTGACGAAATACATCGTTTGTCAAGAACTGTTGAGGAAATACTTTACTCTGCAATGGAGGACTTTGCCCTTGATATTATTGTTGGTAAAGGCCCCAGTGCACAGAGCGTAAGGCTCTCTCTTCAACCCTTCACATTAGTTGGTGCAACCACAAGAGCAGGTCTTTTGTCGGCACCTTTGAGAGACCGCTTCGGTGTTATAGAGAGATTGGAGCTTTACACGACAGCAGACCTCTCAAGAATTATAAAACGTAACAGCATTATTTTAGGCTTTGAAATTTCCGATGAAGGAGCAATAGAAATAGCATCCCGTTCACGCGGGACACCGAGAATTGCCAACAGACTTTTAAAGAGAGTACGTGACTATGCTCAGGTTAAGGGTGACAGAATAATTTCCAAGCAAAGTGCCGATGAAGCACTTAATATGCTTGAGGTTGATAAGCTCGGGCTCGATGCAGTAGATAGAAAGATGATGACCTCCATTATGCTCTCCTTTAATGGCGGCCCTGTTGGGCTTGACACCTTGGCTGCAACAATAGGCGAGGACAGCCGTACAATTGAGGATATGTATGAACCGTACCTTCTTCAGCTTGGTTTTCTCAACAGAACACCCCGCGGAAGAGTGGCAACACGTGCGGCATATGAGCATTATAATATTACTCCTGACGATGCACAGACATCCTTATATTAAGTTTTTGTTAAATCGGCATGTTTTTTCGAGGAACATGCCGATTTATGTGGTATAATAGATGCGGAGGTGATTATATGCGAAAAACAGCAGCTCTTATAATGACTGCTGTAATACTTCTTTTGTATGCAATTCCCGTGAATGCTTTCACAATCATTTACGACGGTAAGGTTGAGGAATATCCCTGGGCACCTATTGTGTTGGTTGTAGACGGTCATACCGTTGAAACAGAGGAAATGCCCCCTGTTATTCTGAACGGCAGAACAATGGTTCCTGCCCGTGAATTTTTTGAACAGCTTGGGGCAGAGGTAACCTGGGATAACAAGGCGAAGCGTGTTTACATTGAATATGACGAGGAAACCATTATACTTACCATAAATTCCAGAACAGTTTATATAGGCTCAAATTCCGCTTCAATTTCTCCTGCTGACCCTGCACCGAAGATAATTAACGACAAAACCATGATTCCCGTACGCTTTGTTGCAGAGGAATTCGGCTTTGAGGTTGAGTGGGTAAATGAAACAAGAACAGTGCGCATAACCTCACCCGAAGCAGAGGACGTAAGGCTTACAAATGTTGCCTTTGCAAAGGAAGAGGATGCCGATACAATCTTCATTGCTCTTGATGAGTTTGTAAACCCAAATATTTTCCGCATGCAGGAGCCTGACAGAATTGTAATTGACATATACGGCACCGAATCCATCATAAATGACGGAAGTATAAAGGCAGATGGACAAGCTGTTGAATCTGTACGCTACAGCCAGCATCCCGACCGCTTCCGTGTTGTGGCAGATTTGAAGGCAGATGCTGACTATGAGGTTTTCAAGCTCAGAAACGGTGTTGAAATTTCAATTATAAGAACGGGCGAATATGATTATGACGAAGAAGCAACAGCTCCTGAGGATGAAATTGTTGAAATACCCGACGAGGAGGTTACTATTCCCGATACTGA
The DNA here is from genome assembly GCA_017440585.1 of Clostridia bacterium. Classification (GTDB taxonomy): domain Bacteria; phylum Bacillota; class Clostridia; order UMGS1883; family UMGS1883; genus RGIG1927. The sequence goes on from JAFSGW010000002.1 coordinate 66,662, forward strand.
CGGAAAGGTAGTGGTTGTGGTAGATGCAGGTCACGGCGGAAATGACCCCGGTGCAATTTACCCTGCAGGCTCCAAAAACCCGGAAGCTATTGAAAAAGAGCTTACTTTGGATATAGCAAGAAAAGTCCGCGATAACCTTGAAGAAGCGGGTATCTATGTTGTAATGACAAGAGATAGCGATGTTTATCCGACTTTGAAGGAGCGTGCAGAGCTCGCAAACAGCATTAATGCCGACCTTTTTGTTTCTGTTCATATAAACGCCATGGACAACAAGGATGAAATTGACGGTGCACAGGTTTATTACCACAAGGATTCATATTTCGGCAAAAAGCTTGCAAAGCTTGTGCAGAAAAACATCCTGAGTTATACAAAGCTTTCGGATAAACAAATTCAGGACGGTTCATCCTTCTATGTTTTAAAGCACACCAAAATGCCTGCCATACTGGCAGAATGCGGCTTTATAACCAATGAAGGTGACCGTAATTACCTTAAGACGGAAAAAGGCAGACAGGCTCTTGCCAACGCTATTTCCGACGGTGTATTGGAGGCACTTGGATTGTCATGAAAATAATTGTAGATGCTGACGCTTGTCCCGTAAAGGATATAATAGTCAGAGTGGGCAGAGAATTTCAAAAAGAAGTAATTATGGTAATTGACACAAGTCATATACTCCACAGTGATTATGCAAAAATAATTACTGTGGATAAAGGTGCAGACAGTGCCGATATTTATCTTATAAACCTTGCTGTTAAGGGCGATGTTATTGTCACGCAGGATTACGGCGTTGCGGCAATGGCACTTGGTAAAGGCTGCTTTTGCATAAATCAGAACGGTATGGTTTACGACGAAGGAAATATTGATTCGCTCCTCCTTTCACGCCATATAGGCAAAAAAATACGCCGAAGCGGAGGCAAAATCAATTCTGTACCAAAAAGAACAAAGGACGACGATAAAAAGTTTGAAGAAAATTTTACAGCACTTATCAAAAAATCCCTTGCTTGATGCAAGGGATTTTGTTTTTTATTTTCTGTGCCATGCAGAGGGCGAGAAGAATATAAGAAGCGGAAAAATCTCAAGTCTGCCTGCAAGCATATCAAAGGATAAAACCAATTTTGAAAGAGAGGAGAAGTTTGCAAAGTTGTACATAGGGCCAACCTCTCCCAGACCGGGACCAATGTTATTTAAGGTTGCTGCAACTGCCGTAAAGCTTGTAGTAAGGTCAAATCCATCAGTCAGAATAATGAGAAGAGAAGCCACAAAAACAAAGATATAGGTTGCAAAGTAAACATTTATAATTCGGATAACCTCGTGACTAATGGGCTTTCCGTCCATTTTAAGAACCTTCACACTTCTGGGATGTATAAGCGTTGAAAGCTGCTTTTTAACAGTTTTGGCGTATACAACAAAGCGGTAAACCTTTATGCCGCCACCGGTACTTCCTGCACATGCACCTATAAACATCAGTATAACGAGAATACCCTTAGCAAGAGGCGTCCAGAGATTAAAGTCTGTAGTGGAAAAGCCTGTGCTTGTCATAATACTGGATGTCTGGAATAATATATCCGTCAGCTTGAAATGCTCCGGTGCCGATACAAACAAGGATGCTCCTACAATTACGGTGAACACAACATAAATAATGAGATACCATCTGAATTCTTCGTTTGAAAAAGCATCTTTAAAGCGTTTTGCAAGAATGAGGAAGTAAATGTTGAAGTTTACGCCGAATAAGAGCATGAAGACAGTAACAATATTCTGGGCAGCGACTGAATAGGATGCAATTGAAGAATTTAGTGGTGCAAAACCACCGGTACCCGCAGTACCGAAAGTTACACAAAAAGCGTCAAAAACCGGCACATCGGCACAAAGTAAAAGTATTATCTGCAAGACGGTAAGCGAAATGTATAACGAATATAAAATTGCCGCACTGTTTTTCAACTTCGGAACCAGCTTTCCGACCGAGGGACCTGTACTTTCAGCTTTAAGGATGTAAACTGCCTGACCGCTTGCCTGCGGCATAATAGCGAGGATAAAGACAAGAACGCCCATACCGCCTATCCAGTTAGTAAAGCATCTCCAGAAGGACATGCCCCGGGAAAGCCCCTCAATATTTGTAAGAATTGTTGAGCCCGTTGTGGTAAAACCCGAGACAACCTCAAATATTGCATCAAGATAGGAAGGGATCTCACCGGAAATGGTGAAAGGAACCGCTGCAATCATTGAAATTACAATCCAGGACAAAGATGCAACAATAAAGCCTTCACGTGCAAAAAAGCGTTTGGTTGAAGGTTTTTTAAATTTTATAACAAAACCCAAGGCTCCGAAAACAGCGCTACATACAATAAAAAGCCATGCGACACTTGTTTCGCCATAAATAAATGAAACAAGTGCAGGGAGAAGCATAAATAATGAAATTGTAAATATAACCCAGCCGGTTATGTATCTTATAACAGAATAATTCATAATCAATGACCCTTTTCGAAAATATCTGTGAGCGATGCAATTTTATTTGTTTGTGCAGCCGTTGTCACAATAACTACAGTATCACCGTATTCTAAGGTGTCGTTGCCTTTTGGTATAATCATTTTACCTTTTCTTGTTATACAGCCTATAATAACATCGTCACGCATTTTTAAGTTCATGATAGGAACACCCACGAAAGAGGGACTTGCACCGCTTTTCTTTACCTGTAACTCCAACGCTTCTGCTTTACCGCCAATCATTTTGTAAAGAGTTAATATTTCATCGGGATGCTCGGAATTGCTCATGGCACGAACATATCTTATAATTTTCTCGGCAGTTATATACTTTGAGAAAACAGTTGTACCGATGGGGAGGTTAGCAAGAATTTTTTCGAATGAAATTTTACTTATTTTTGTAATTATTTTACCTTTTGAAGCCTCGTTGGCATAAAGGGAGGTGAGTACATTTCCCTCGTCGAAATTTGTAAGGGAAACAAATGCATCAACCTCGGAAATGCCCTCTTCTTCTAAAAGCTCCTCATCGGAAGCATCGCCGCAAAGAATCATAGCCTTGGGAAGACTTACACTTAATTCCTGGCATCTTGCAGGATCCCTTTCAATAATTTTAACCTGCTGCTTTGCCTTTATAAGCTTTTCGGCAAGATAATAACCTATTTTACCGCCACCCGCAATCATTGTTGATTTTACCGGCTTTGCTTCAATACCAATCTTCTTTAAGATGGGCATTGTTTCATAAAGGGGAAGAACAACGGAAATATAGTCTCCCTTATGAAGGATGGTTGTGCCTTTAGGTATTATGATTTCGTCCCCGCGCTCTACGATACATATAAGCATTTTATCGGAAATTTTGGAGTGAAGCTCATGTATAGCCGTATTGTCAAGGGGTGAATTGTCCGGTATCTGTATTCTTATAATCGTTGTTCTGCCACGTGCAAAGGTATCAACCTCAAGAGCGGAGGGAATCTGGATAAGTCTTTCAATTTCATTTGCAACGGTTATATCGGGGTTAATTGCCATTGCAAGCCCCAATTCCTCCTGAATAAAGCGTATTTCTGAGTAATACTCAGGGTCACGTACACGTGCAATGGTTTTGCAGTTACCTGCTTTTTTAGCAATAAGGCACGAAAGAAGACTTGTTTCATCACTGTCGGTAACAGCTATCAAAACATCGGCAGATGAAATGCCCGCTTCAATTTGTGCCTTATAGCTTGTACCGTTTCCGATAACGCCCTGTATGTCAAAGGTATTAACAGCCTGCTCAACAACAGCAGGGTCAGAATCAAGAAGTGTTATGCTGTGACCCTCCGCACCAAGCTGTTCACAAAGTGTTAATCCGACTTTACCGCCGCCTACAATAATAATTTTCATTTTAGAAACACCTTTCAGAATTTAATAATCAGGACTCGTACTCAATTGCCCTGAGCTTTGAAAACACCATTTTCTGGCTTGAATACAAGCTGTAATTGCCCGAGAAGAAGTAGCTTACGGCAGATGCTGTTGCAAAATAGATGAAGCCGTCTGCACCAAAGAGCTCAACACTGAGGATAACAGATGCAACCGGGCAGTTTACCACAGCACAGAAAAGGGCTATAAGACCAATGGCTGCCGCAAAGGATGGCTCAAGATTAAGAAGCGGTGCAATAAACACGCCAAAGGTTGAGCCTATAAAAAATGTGGGAACAATTTCGCCACCTTTAAAGCCTGAAGACAAGGTAACAGCTGTGAAAAGTATTTTCAGAAGAAAGGCAAAGGGTGCTGCAGAGCCCTCTTCAACAGCCTTTGTAATTATATCCATACCTGCTCCGTTGTAAGCCTGACTGCCCACTGCAAGTGTTAACAAAATCACAATAAATGCACCAATAACAACTCTCACATAGGGGTTTTTGAAATATTTAGCCATAATATGTGCAGACTTGTGCATTGCAGTTATAAACAGAATGCTTACAATCGCAGTAAGAAGCGAAAGAATAACAACCTTTATGGAAACAAAGCCTTCAAAGGCTGGAACATTCGCTAATGAAAAAGCTGTTTTTTCCACACCGAGCATATGTGCCACTGATTGTGCAACAATAGCCGAGGTAAGTGTGGGGAAGAATGCGCCGTAATGCATTAAGCCTACACTTGCAACCTCCAAAGCAAAAACCGCTGCAGTAACAGGTGTACCGAACACGGCACCGAATAGACCGCTCATTCCGCACATAACGAGGACGGAGGTGTTGCAGTTCTCAAGCTTTAAAGCCCTTGCAACGAAGGATGCGATGCTTCCGCCAATCTGCAGTGCCGCACCTTCTCTGCCGGCACTTCCGCCGAAAAAGTGGGTGATGGCAGTAGCTGTCAGAATAAGGGGTGCAAGAACAAGGGGCACCTTCTCAGAGGACTGTACCGACATAAGTATGGCATTTGTGCCCTTATCGTTATCCATTTTGCATACGTGATATAAAAAGACGATAATAACACCGCCTATGGGCAACCCAAATAAAATTGCAGGGTGTGCACTTCTTGCATGAGCACCAATATCCACAGCATAGTGGAAGAGGGTGCCCGAAAGACCGCAGAGCGCACCGATAATTGCAGACAATGCAGCCCATTTAAATAAATTCAAAATATAATCTCCCGGCTTTTTAAAAAAGGGAGCACTGAAAAGCTCTTTCATTATCTTCACTCCATGACATAAATCATCTAATATACTCTATCACACAAAAAAAATTATGTAAAGTGAAATTTTCCTTATTTCTTGACAGAAAAGCAATTTGACAATATAATATAGAATAAGATTATGTGTGATTAAGGTGATTTTTATGAAAAAAGCAGCATTGTCTTTAATTTGTATTGTTCTTGTAATTTCTATGTGTGCATGCACGGGAGAAAAAGAAGTGACTGCACCATACGGTGAGGAATCGACAGAAACCGCAACGGGAATTATCCCCGCATCCGTTCCCGAAGGAAGCGAAGAAGCGAAGATGGTGAAGGAAACAGTTAAAAACTATCTCGATACATTTGTTTCCTGCGATTTTACAGCAATTGAAAATGCTCTCCATCAGGATGACAAATGGTACTTCAATTTTTCAGACGAAGAACAGCTTGCATTTTACGAGGCAATTTTACCTCAGATTGAGTACAAGCTTGAATATGTTTCCGAGCATGAGGGCGTGTACGGCGTTATGACGGAGATAACCTCTCCCGATATGGCAGAGGTGTACGGCTCTGTAATAACCTCATATATTGATGCAACCACAGGAAACAGCGAAAAGAGTGCTGACGAAATTATGAAAGAACGTACAGAGTCTATGCTTGAAATGATTAAGTCGCCCGAGCTGGCAAGAAGAGTAAACAAGCTTTACGTTTATGTGGAATACATTGATGGCAAATACATTCCCAGGTGCGACATGTATCTTGCAAATGAGCTTACCGGCGGTGCTCCCGAGGTAAGCGATGAAATTACTTCAACCATCAATGAAACCATTGATGCACTAGGGGAATAATAAGGTGGTTATTTATGACAACATCTGTTACAAAAGCGAAAATACTTGTTGTTGACGATGAGTATAAAATGCGCCGTCTGATGAGGAACTTTCTTGAGGTTCACGGACACAGGATTCTGGAAGCTGCAGATGGCGAAGAAGCCCTGGACATTTTTTATGCAAACAAAGACATCGACCTTGTTATTCTTGATGTTATGATGCCCAAAATAAGTGGCTTTGACGTACTGATGGAAATAAGGGCTTCCTCATCAGTCCCCGTAATAATGCTTACTGCACGTGCACAGGAGTGCGACGAAATTATGGGCTATGATATCGGTGCCGACCAATACATTACCAAGCCCTTCAGTTTAAAGGTTCTTGTTGCAAAGGTGGAGGCGCTTTTAAGAAGAACAATGTCTGCACAGTCAGAAGCACTTTCCTTTACCGGGGTGACGATTGACAAAACAGCTCATTACGTTTCCATTGATGATGAGGAAATATACTTAAGCGTAAAAGAATTTGACCTTTTATGCTATCTTGCCGAAAACAAAGGTATTACCCTTTCAAGAGAAAAAATACTTGATAATGTGTGGGCATTTGATTATTTCGGCGATGCAAGAACTATTGATACACATATTACCAAGCTGCGTAAAAAGCTGGGCAAATACGGAAAATATCTCAGCACGGTACGTGGCATAGGCTATAAATTTGAGGTTGTATAATGGTGAAAAAATCTCTTACACGAAAGCTTATCGTTGTTTTTTCTGCAATTCTCGTAACGGTTGTTATGCTGAATATCCTTTTTAATGAACTTCTTTTGTCAAAGGTATATCGCACAAATAAGCTTGGTACAATGGAGGAGCTTTACAGTGCACTGGCAACAGAGTATAAGACCGAACCCGATACTGATACTATTATGACAATTGTTGAAAACTTTCTTACAAATGAAAACTTCAGGGTTTTTATTTGGGACAGCGAAAACAGACTTGTGATAGATTCACTGCCTTTGTCCTATGGCATGGAAAGAGAAGACAGCCATCCCGGGCAGACGGAAGAAAAGGACAATAAGTTTTTTTACGATAAGCGCCATGACAATTTCCGTTTCGGCAGGATGGAGCTGTTTTTATACTTTATGGATATTGCTCCCGAGGATGTTCTCAGCGAAAAAGAAAATTACATTATTTTCTCCTTTGGTTCGCCCGAAGGCTATGACGAGGAGACCTTCTGCTTAAGAAGCGAGCTTGCAGGCGGATACAGATTATTAATCCAGATGCCTTACGCACCAATTGACGAGGCAATTTCCATAACCCGCACACTGTTGCTTCTTGTAGGCTCAATTATGCTTGTTATTGGCATAATAATTGTTGCAATAACCTCCAGAACAATTGCACGTCCCGTTAAGGAGCTGTCACAGATAGCATCAAACATGGAACAGCTTGACTTTTCCCGTAAATATGCCGTGAATGGCAAGGATGAAATTGCAAGCCTTGGAGAGAGCATCAACTCTTTGAGTGAAAAGCTTGAAAGCACCATAAACGAGCTTAAAGAAAAAAACGAAAAGCTTTTATCGGACATTGAGCTTAAAAGCAGGATCGACACCCTCCGGAAAGAGTTTATTGCCAATGCATCCCATGAGCTTAAAACTCCTCTTGCTCTTATTTCAGGCTACGCCGAGGGATTAAGAGACAGTATAGTAACCGACAGTGAGTCGAGAGAGCTGTATGCAGATGTAATAATTGAGGAAGCAGGGGAAATGGATAAAATTATCCGTCAGATGCTTGACCTTATGGAGCTTGACGGGGCAGATAAGCCTATAGATATCAGTGTGCTCACGCTTTCTGAAGCAGTAAATGATGTTCTCGATTCCTTTGATTTGATATTCAAAACAAACAGCATCAATATTACTTGCAATCTTGATTCGGACAGCACCATCAAGGGCAACTCTTTACGAATACGCCAGGCTATCAGCAACTATTTATCAAACGCGGTAAATCATGTTGATGAAAATAAGACTATAAAGGTTTCGGTAATTAAAGAGGATGAAAATGTTGTATTGTCTGTATATAACAGCGGTCCTCAGATTCCTGAAAGTGATGCAGAAAATATCTGGGAAAGGTTCTATAAGGTTGACAAGGCTCACACCCGTGAATATGGCGGAAGCGGTCTTGGGCTTTCGATAGTCCGCTCCGTTATAGAGCTCCATGGCGGAACCTATGGCTTCAGAAACCTTCCCGATGGCGTTGAATTTTATTTTATATTACCATATTTTAAGGAGAATACTGATGAAATTTAAAAATATTTGTTTGTGTCTTTTTATAACCATGCTCATATTTTCCCTGAGCGTGACTGCCAACACTATTGTTCCTGTTGATATCCCGAATCCGCTGGATGGTGTTGACTGCAGCCCTTATGTTGATGAAAACGGGATGGCGGTAATCCCTGCCACTGTTAACGGTATTGCAGTAACGGAAATACCTGCAAAAGCCTTTTACAACAATGCAAACCTTAAGAAGATAATCCTGCCGGATACAATCAGAAGGATCAACAAATATGCCTTTTATAAGTGTACAAACCTTACAGAGGTTGTATTCTCCAAAAATCTGGAAACTATTGATGTGTATGCATTCTCCGGTTGCAGTGCCCTTAAAAGCCTTATCCTGCCGGAAAAGCTCAATTCCGTTTCCGAGTTTGCTTTCATGAACTGCAAAGGGCTTGAAACGGTGGCTTTCCCTGAAAAAATGCATTCTTTGGGCTTTGCGGCTTTTTCCAACTGTACAAGCCTCAAAAACGTGACATTCGGCAAGGAAATAACCAATATAGCATCCTCTGCTTTTGCAGGCTGTACAGCCTTAGAGGGCGTAATTCTGCCATCCAGGCTTGTACGAATCAATGAAGATACATTTGCAAATTGTCCTCTCCTTAAAGGGGTTGTTCTTAAAAGCGAGCTGACCACAATCAACTCACGTGCTTTCAGAAATTCACCTCTTGTGCAGATTTCTTACGATCTCACACCGGAGGAACCTACAGAATCCTCCTCCGAGGATCCCACACAATTCAATTAACCAACCCAAAGAAGGCTTAAGGCCTTCTTTTTTTTTGCATATAAAACGGCCATTACGGGAAATATATTCTCAGGCAGGTGATTATTTGAAATTCAAGTTTCCATTCATATATAATGAAAATAATTTTGTTCTCGGAGAAGAAAACGAGAGGGAACAAAAAGAGGAGAATAAATCAAAAAAGAAGCTTTCAGGCTATTATCTTTCCGACCTTGCCCTCTTAAAGCAGGAATTTGGCTACAAAGTAAGCGGTGATGTGAAATTGCGGGAATTTACCGTATATATCGATGAAAATGACGTAGATGCGGCACTCTTTTACGTTGACGGGCTTGTAAATAAATCAATATTGAATAACTTTATTCTCATGCCAATGATGATCCATTCCCGCGAAATGAATATAAAGAATGTTAAGGATGTTTTTACCGTTCTTTTGCCGCAGGCAGAAGCTACAGAGGAGGATATTGCCGGTGAGTTATCCTATGCACTCAATTTTGGCAGTGCCGTACTTCTTGTAAACGGTTTTGATAAAGCAATAGCAATCGACATCAAGGGCTGGAACTCAAAGCCTATAGGGGAGCCTCAGAGCGAAAAAGTGATACGCGGACCAAATGATGCCTTCAACGAACAGCTAAGGTCCAATACGGCACTTATAAGAAGGCTTGTACGAAGCAGTGACCTTATAAGTACTGAAAAGACAATAGGGAAAATAAGCCGTACGCCCTGCTCAATACTTTACATGAAAAATATCGCAGACGAAAAGCTCGTAAACGAAGTTATCCGAAGGGTTGATAACCTTTCTATCGATTATATTATGACAAGTGCAGAGCTCGAATTGTACATTGAGGAAAAGACCTACTCTTCAATACCGCAGTTTTTATCCACGGAAAGACCGGACCGCACAGCAAAAGCAATACTTGACGGCAAGGTGGCAATACTTGTGGACGGATCGCCCTATGCTCTCTTAATGCCTGCCACCTTTTACGAGCTTAACGAGTCCACGGAGGATGCATATCTTCGTTATCCTTATGCGAACATGATGCGGCTTGTAAGAGCGGTAGCATTTTTCTTTTCGATGCTTCTTCCGGGAATATATATTGCTGTTATGAATTTTCATAATGAGCTTTTACCCACAAACCTTTTAATAGCCATAATTGCTGCGAGGCAGGAGGTGCCTTTCCCTGCATTTATAGAGCTTATTTTCATGGAAATAGCTCTTGAAATAATACGTGAGGCAGGGGTGAGGGTGCCCACACCGTCAGGCTCAACATTGAGTATTGTAGGAGCACTCATACTGGGGCAGGCAGCAGTTGAAGCCGGTATTGTGAGCCCGGTTGTTATAATTGTTGTTTCGCTGGCGGCAATAGGTTCATTCGCCACACCCAACTATTACCTTGGTTTATCTGCACGGGTAATGAAATTTGTGTATATTTTTCTCGGTGGATTCGCAGGAATTCTCGGAATATGTGCCGGGTTATACATTCATGCACTGTTATGGGTAAGCACCTTATCTCTTGGTGTGGGTATGTTTGCACCCTTTGCACCCAAAACATCGAGCGAGACCTTGGCTGGTCTTTTTGTTAACCCTATATGGAAGCGAGAACGAAGGCCTGATTTTCAGAACCCCAAAAGAAAATACAAAGAAAGTAAAATTTCAAGGCAATGGAAATACAAACAATGAGGTAAAATATGACGGAAAAGCAACAAACAGGTACCTGGGGCACAGTTTCATTAATTGTAACACTTATTATCACCAAAATGCTCATTTCCGCACCATCACTTTTTGCAAAGCAGTCAGCTTCTGCAGGGTGGATAGAAATATTAATCAGCGGTTTATTTGAGCTTTTTGTTCTTACAATACTTTTAAGACTCTTTACCGCATTTGATAATATGGATATAATCGACATTTCGGAGCAAGGCTTTGGCACCGTGGGCAAAGTGCTTGTGGGAATTCTGAGTGTGACAATATTTGTTATCAGCTCTGCAGCCGTTTTTCGCACCTTTTGTGAACTGATACGAAACACAGTAATACGGGGAATAGGATATGATGATATATCCTTTTTCATACTTGCAGCAGTCATGACGGGAGCATTTCTTGGCATGCGCACCCTCGTAAGCTCAGCCGGACTTGCACTTCCGTTTGTTGTAATTGCAATTGTGCTGGTGCTGCTAATTAACCTTCCGCGATACTCCGTAACAAACATTCTTCCCGTTTATGGCCCCGGTGTCAAGACCTTGCTTAGTAATGCTTTGCTGAAAAATGCCTCTTTCTTTGAATTAGGGACTATCATCTTCTTTTTCCCTTATTTAAAAGATAAAAAAGCTATAAAGAAAATAAGCTTTACAGCTTTGGCGATTTCAATTATTCTGTCAAGTATTATAACTTTATGTTACCAGCTTGCAGTCCCGTACGAGTCTGCAAGTACCTTTGCATTACCGCTTTATCAGATGACCCGAATGATAAAGGCGGGCACATTTTTTCAAAGAATAGAGCCTTTGAATGTTTTTATATGGTCAGCAGCAATGTTTACCTATATCAGCACCACTGTCAGGATGGCAGCTCATATATTCAGAAAGACCTTTTCCTTAAGCCGTACAAGACCGCTTGTGTTTGTTTTTTCGTACATTGTGTACCTTACTGCACTTATACCGGGCTCTGAAACAAACGTTGAACGTATTTATGATTTTTTAATGACCTACAGCTATATTGCATATCCGCTTTTTCCCTTGTGTTTATTGTTGCTTTCGGTTTGTATTTCAAAAAAACAGAAGAGAGGTTAAGCTTTGAGAAAGAATTTTGCAGCATTAATCCTGATTTTAATTGTTTTAACCGGATGTACCCGTATTACTGAAATTGACAGCAAATCCTTTGTTACAGCTATCGGGCTTGATAAAGGTGAAAATTACAATCTCAGGTTCACCTTTGTGTTTACCACACCTTCAAAGGAAACGGGTACAAGTGCAAAAAAGAAGGACGAAACTATAATAATTGAAGCACCGTCCCTATATTCCGCTATTGAACAGATAAACAATTTCAAAAGCCAGAGCATTGTTCTTACTCATACCCAAACACTTATTTTCTCTGAAGAGCTTGCAAAGGAAGGACTTAAGGACCACATTTATATGCTTGTACGCTCAAATCATTTCCGACCAAACACCTATGTGTGCATAACAGATAAATCATCAATGGAGTTCCTTGAAAAGATTAACCCGGTGCAAACCTATCATCTTGAAAAATATTTTCAGCTTCTTTTTAACAAAATGACCTCAGGAAAGAAAGGTGATTTATACCTCTATGATTCTTACTTTCGCATGCTCGGTGCAGGTGGTGCAACGGTGCTTCCGTATTGTGCAATAAACGAGGTAAGTTTAAAGGATTCGGATAAGGATAAAAGTAAAACAGATGAGGCACCTACCGAGGAAGAAAGCGAAGGAGAAACCTTGCCTTCGGAATTCGCCTCAAACACCGATGACTTTGCAATAAATATAACAGCCGGGCATACAATCAGCAAAAGCGATAATGTGTCGGAGATTCAGGGCATGGCTGTTATAAAGGACGGAAAGCTCGTTTCTGTTATGGGCAGAAGTGAGGCTATGGGGCTTCAAATGATAACAAACAGTATGCCGGCTTCATATATCACTCTTTCAAACCCTTACCGGCCTGAAAAAATGATAACCTGCTATATTACAACGGCAAAAAACACAAAGGTTAAAGTAGAGTGTGATACCTTTCCGAAAATTTTAATAGATGTCCGCCTGGAAGGCGATTTCATTGAGGTAGGAGAGGAAGATATCTTTATTGAAAACCCGCATCTTTTTGAAAAGTACTTTGAAAGTAAAGCTAAAGAAATGATAACTGCATTTTTACAGAAAACAATTGAGCTTGATTGCGATATATGTGCTTTTTCCGAAACGGCAAAATCGTGTTTTGCTACAACAGATGCGTGGGAGAACTATAACTGGAAAGAAAAATACTCCACATCCGAAATAGATATTTCTGTTAACCTTACCATGAGAACCTACGGAGAACTGTCACAAAAAGAGAGGAGGGGGTAGGAGGATGCTCAGATGGATAAGCTTTTTACTTGTAGAAATATATACGGTTTCGTTTGCACTTTTTCAGCTTAAAGTTGGACGTCGTAATGATTTTTTCTTCATTCTCATCCCGGCAATAATTTCCGCTGTTTTATTTGTGCAATATTTAAGTTAATTGTTGCAGAAATGAATTTGATGTGCTATAATGATTTTACAGATAAATACGATATTTTTACAGAAAGAGGATGATTTGTATGAAAAATAAGAAGATCTGGTTTGTTACAGGCGGTCAGCATCTCTACGGCACAGATGCTTTTGCTGAAATGAACGCTCATTCAAGTGAAATTGCTGCACATCTTGATTCTAAGCTTCCCGTGAGTGTTGTTTCCAAAGGGCTTGTAACACTTCCCGATGAAATAGCCGCTGTTTTCAAGGCTGCTAATGCTGACGATGAATGTATAGGTGTAATTACATGGATGCATGTATTCTCACCCTCAAAAATGTGGATAACAGGCTTCAACATGCTTCAGAAACCTCTTCTTCATCTGCATACACAGTATAACAAGGAAATCCCCTGGGATTCTATAGATATGGACTTCATGAACCTTAACCAGTCTGCCCATGGCGACCGTGAACACGGCTTTATCGCAACACGTATGGGCATTGCAAGAAAGGTTGTTGCAGGTCACTGGTCAACAGACAGAGTTGCAAAGGAAATTGAAGCATGGGCAAGAGCTGCTGCAGGTTATGATTTCTCCAAGAAGCTTAAGGTTGCGCGCTTTGGTGACAACATGCGTTATGTTGCTGTTACAGAAGGCGATAAGGTAGAGGCTGAAATCAAGTTCGGCTGGCAGGTGAACGGCTATGGCGTTGGTGACCTTACCGACGTTATTGCAAATGTTACAGAAGCAGAAATTGACCAGCAGATGGCAATTTACAACGAGCGTTATGAAATGAACACAGATGATGTAAATGCAGTACGTGAACAGGCACTTTATGAGGTTGGTATAAGAAAATTCCTTGATAATGGTGGTTACAAGGCATTTACAACAACCTTTGAAGACCTTCATAACCTCAATCAGCTTCCCGGTCTTGCAGTTCAGGACCTTCACTATGACGGTTACGGCTTCGGTGGCGAAGGTGACTGGAAAACTTCTGCTCTTACTGCAATCATGAAATACATGGCAAAGGGCAAAGAAGGCGGCACACTTTTCATGGAAGATTATACATATCACCTTGAAGACGGAAACGAGATGGCTCTCGGTGCACATATGCTTGAGGTTTGTCCTTCCATTGCAGCAACAAAGCCCCGGATTGAGGTTCATCCCCTCGGAATAGGTGGCAAAAATCCTCCGGCAAGACTTGTGTTTGATTCAAAGAACGGTGATGCTGTAGCGGCTACAATTATTGATATGGGTAACCGTTTCAGAATGATCGTATGCACAATGGAAGTCGTGGAAAATACACATAAAATGCCCAAGCTTCCCGTTGCAAGCGTTCTCTGGAAGCCCCATCCCGACCTTGCAACAAGTGCGGAATGCTGGATATATGCAGGCGGTGCACATCACACATGTCTTTCAACAGCTTTAGGAGTTGACGAGCTTCGTGACTTTGCAAGAATGTGCGATATGGAATTTGTCCTTATCGATAAGAACACAGACGTGAACGAATTGCAGAAGGAGCTCTTCTACAACGATATCATTTATAAGCTTAAATAAGACTTATTTTAAATGTGCAGAAGCGTCCCATACGGACGCTTCTGGCTTTTTGAAAGGGAAAACAATGAAAAAAACAGTTATTTCATTTTTAATTTCATTTTTAATTTTTGCATCTCTCACTCTTGTGGCATCCTGTGCTGAAATAGTTCTTTTTGCACCTTCTGAAAGCGAAATTGCACCTACAAGGGATTTCTATGTTGTGGGTAAAATTGACCGTAAGGGGCAGAGTGCAGCAAGCATGCCTTTGAATGTCAAAATTGAGCTTATTGATGCTTCCGGAAAGGTTGTCAGATTACTTGAAAGTAACGTTGGTGCACGTGGAACAACCCCTGCAGAGTACTATCTTCTCGACTATGAGCAGGGAAGTGCAGTTAACGATTCTAACGGTAAGGGCTTAAACCTTTTTACTCCGCCTGATATTATTTTTGACGGAAATGACCGTAATTCAATACGTTCAATGAATAACAAAATAGTTGTAAAAGAGGACTATTTTGCGGCAGTTATATATGGCGGTGCTACAAAGGCATATGAGCTTGACTATGTTGACGAAAATCAAAAGCCTTTAGCAGACATCGCAAAGGGTAACTACATTCTTCGTATAACCGCAACTGATTTAAACGGTCAGGAAGTATGCGCAAGCGAAACAAAGCTTACCTTCGGAGTTGACAAAGGAAGAGTTATCGCATCCGACAACAAGCTTATTGCAGATTATGCCGATGAAAATAACCTTACTGTTACAAATTCCGTTGCCGGCCTTTGGGCTCCTTCGTCATATTTCCCTGCATCAAAGGACTTTTCCTACATGATTTCAAAGAGGTTTAATGAAAACATTGCTCTTGAATACAAAAGTGCAAAAGATGTGAGCATTTTGCTTTATAATCTTGACCTCAGCGATGAAACGCTCATAAATATGCTTGGAGCGGTTTATGAAGTTCCCACAAATAAAACATATCTTTATTATGACATTGGTGAAAAGCAGATAAGCTTTACTTTTAACGGCTCAGTGCTTACAAAAGAGGGCACCATTATTTCCACAAAAGAGGATTCCTTCATAAAAATTCTCCGCAGTGAGACCGTTAGCGGCGATAACACCTATCTGGATTTTGTCTCCGATGACGGCTTCGTCCTTACAAAAGATAATCCCTCTGCTTTTTATGGCGTTTATTCTCCGAAAATTGAAAACTCGGCAATTGACAGCGATACGTTTAATCCCGTTGACAAGGTTGCATTTATAAAATACACCTTAATAAATTCCAAAGGTGAAACAGTTCACGAGGGCTTTACAAACCCCTATTTTGCAAAGGGTGAGGAAAATACCCCTGCACGCTATGAGTTCAGCTTTGAAATTAATCCCGATTCTAAACTTACAAAGACCGATGCGGTAAGCATGGTTTTAAGCCTTTGCGATGCTGATAAGGAGGTTATTTTTACCGAAAAGCCCATGGCTGTTAAAATTAACCCCAAGGGCGATTTTATTGGAAATTACGATGACAGCTACTGGGGGAAATCGTTCTGTGATGCCATAAATGCATTGGGAAAAACTCCGCAGGATGAGTTTCTTGAACCCGATGAATTTATCACAAGAGGAAACTTCGCCACCATGATAAACAGGCTGTTCGGCTACAGCATTTCTTCCGAAAAGGCTTTTGCTGACCTTTCTGAAGAAAGCATTTACTTCTCTGACTGTTCCACAGCTCAGGCGGCGGGTTATATGACGGGCGACGAGCACGGCAGAGTAAAGGCAGATGAGCTAATAAGCCGCGAACAGGCAATGATTATTCTCGCACGTATTTCCAAAGCGGAACCGGGTGAAAATAATGTTATCTTCAACGATAGTGACAAGGTATCCTTCTGGGCAAAGGATTATGTTGACGTTATGACCTCAAACGGCATTGTTTCCGGCTTTGAAGGCTATCTTCATCCCACGGACAACATAACGGTTGCAGAAGCAACAGCTCTTGTTATCAAGACCTTTAAGTGGATGCATCAGGGCGAAATTATAAATTCCGACATAAAAACAGAGAATTCAGGTAGTTCTGTGACAGATACAGGTATTGCTGATATGGAGTTTATGGAAAGAGTAAACTTTGATACTGTCTCTGCTTTTATTAAAGCGAATTCTGATACCCTTACGGCTCTTGCAAACCATTTTTCACAAAGCTATGAAAATGGAATTTATATAAGCCGGGTAGGGAACGGCCTTGAAATAAGAGACTATCTTTTAGGCAACTACATCGCTCTTCCCGAGGATGTTTTGAAAACTACAACAACCCTTTCGCGCAAGTTTGCGGAATTTTCCATACGCTATAACCCCAAGAGTGAAAATGCCGTACACTTTATTTTGGGCCGTAATGAGGCAGGCAAGCAGGTAGGGCTTACCTTTACAGCAATGAAAGAGGTTAAAAACAAAACTCTTACTCACATCGAAGGCAACTGGTATTACTATATTCAAAAGTAAGGATTTGATATTTTGCGTAAGCTGTATGAGTTTATTAAATCATTCTTTTCAACCCTCAGAAATGACAATATAACGGTATACAGTGCCTATGCGGCATTTTATATGGTCATTTCATTTGTGCCGCTACTTATTATGTTTCTTATGATAGCAGGTCGTTTTATTAACATAACCCCTGCAGATTTTACCGAATTTGCAGGGCACAGCCTGCCAAAAAGCGTGGTTGACGTAATTTCTACCATGATAGAAGAAATTCTCACATCTACCAGTGTTTCTCTTATCTCGATACCCGCAATCACTCTTTTGTGGACAGCATCCAGAAGTGTTGTCGCCATTGCAAAAGGGATGGATTGTGTATTCAAGGTAAAACTTAAGAGAAGCTTTGTAAGGCTGAACCTCCACGGGCTTTTCTACACACTTGTGTTTTTTATTGCAATTCTGTTTTCGCTGATTATAATGGTTTTCGGAAATCTTATTGCAAATATGGTAGGCACACTGTTTCCCTTTACAGTTAACATTATGGAACAGCTTCTTTCTGCAAGAGCTGTTATATCTATTGTTGTGCTTACCATCTTTTTCATGTGTGTGTATAAGTTTGTTCCGGCAAGAAAGCTGAAGTTTTTATCACAATTTCCCGGTGCAGTTTTTTCTGCCAGCGGTTGGATGATTTTTTCGCTTATTTTTTCTGTTTATGTTGACAATTTTTCAAACAAGTCATACGTTTACGGAAGCCTTACGGCAATTGTAATTTTCATGCTCTGGATTTATTTCTGTATGGTTATTATGTTCCTGGGCGGTGAAATCAATTACTTTATTATGCACGAAAAAAAAGAAATTGACATCTGGAATGTGTAGTGCTAATATCTAACGTGAAGGTGATTTATTATGAAAAAAATTCTTATATCTGCTTTTTTAATCATGGCACTTCTTTTATCTGCCTGCGGAAATTCAGGTAATGTAGAGGTTAAGGTTGAAATTGATGCAACAGATATCCTCTCCAACTACGAAACGCTCGATGAAGCACTCAGGGATGAAAAATATGTTCCTGCAGATGGTATTATTCTTGAAGAAACCACGGTTTCTGTTAAAGAGGGAAGTGGTGCATTGGATGTTCTTAAGGCTATTGCCAAGGAGAAAAACATTCAGTTCGACATTTCCGACGGTTATGCAAAGGGCATAAACTACATATACGAAAAATCCTGCGGTCCTATGAGCGGTTGGGTTTATGAGGTTAACGGTGAAAGTGTTATGAGTGAATACTTCGTTTCGGAAGGTGACACTATAACCTGGAAATACATTTGTGATTTCTCAGCTATGAGCTTTGAATAAATAAGTATTTAATTAATTTAATATATAAAGAAGTAGGTGGCGTATTGCAATTTGCAGATACGCATAATAGGGAATCGGGTGTAAATCCCGAACAGACCTGCTGCCGTGAATGAGGAGCTTTCTTCATTGTGCCACTGGGAAACCGGGAAGGCGAAGAGGGCGTTGATTCTGAGTCGGAAGACCTGCCACTTCTTTGTACCAAAACTTCACAGGAAATTGAAGGGTACGTAAACAGGGCATTATTTTAATGCCTTCTTTGAGTATGCTTTTTTCCTGTGTAAACAACAAGGAGGCAATTTGCCATGAAAGCACGCTCAAAGTTTTTTTATTTCTGTCGGTATTACTTTTAATGATTTTGCCGACCACTTCTCAGGCAGCAGATTATATAACAAATGCACCTACGCCTTATGATGCAGTTTTAAAATGGTCTGCAAAGATAGGCGAGGGCTGGCAGAAAAGTGCCGGTGTACCCGTACTGATTGATGACAGCATTGTTATTATTTCAGGTGATGAGCTCATTAAGCTCAATAAGTCCGACGGAATTATTACAAAGAGAGTCACGATGGCGGCGTCTCAAAGTTACGGTTATGTTGCGCCCACTATCAATAACGATAAGCTTTATATGAACCTTTCCGACGGAATAATTCAGGCGTTTGACACAAAAAACCTTATATCAGAATGGGTGTACAAACACCCCTCAGGCGGAAAAGGTATGACTGCTGTTACATACTCTGACGGCGTAGTGTACACAGGCTTTTGGCATTCAGAAACAAAGGATGCAGATTTTGTTGCTTTAGACAGCACCGACGGCACACTTTTGTGGTCAAAAACCGTAAACGGTGGCTTTTATTGGGCGTCGGCATACTGTACGGAAAACGCTGTGGTTTTTGCTACGGATGACGGGAGCGATAAGATTGCACACATTTACTCCTGCAACAAAAAAACAGGCGAAGTAATAAGCTATGTTGATGTGGAAAACAAGGGCGATATACGCTCTGCGATTACATATTACAATGGCAGGATTTATGCTACCACAAAGGGTGGCTATATAATTTCTGCGGAACTTGAAAATGATGTTATTTCAGATGTTAAATTTGGTGAAATAGGTGCCCCTTCAACATCAACCCCGGTTATATATAATGACAGAATTTATATCGGTGCAGGGGATAAGACAATTACTGTTATTGATGCAAATACTCTCGGAAAGTTGTTTTCTGTACCGGTAACGGCATATCCTCAGTGTTCACCACTTATTTCAACATATTATGAAGTTGATGGATACATTTATCTTTACACAACCTATAATAAATCTCCCGGTGGTATAACGCTTATCAGAATCAAAGCTGATGCAACATGTGCAGAGGATTGCATTGTTACAGAACTATACAATGCAAAGGGCTATGAACAGTATTGCATTTCGGACATTATATGCGACGAGTACGGAACACTTTACTATAAAAATGACTCAGGCTATCTTTTTGCAATTTCCGATAATGTGGAAGTAACGGCTTCCTTTAGCGAGGATGGTTTCATATTTGAACCGACAAAGCTTTCCGTTAGAAAAAACAATGCCGAAATATACGGTTATACTGATACATTTACAGATGGAGTGTCCGCCCTGGACGTGCTTGTGAAAATCCATGAGAAAATGCTTGGAGATGAATTCACTCCCGACCTTGCTGACGAATACCTTTCCGTTTCCGAGGAGGGTTATCTTTCACGCGTAATGGGTATTGATACCTATAGCTTTGGTTTTGCAGTAAATGGTGTTGCTCCTCACGATAATGTTCTCACTGAATATGGTTATACGGGCTATTCTTTAAATCAGGCAACAGTAAAAAATGCAGACAGAGTTGAATTTTTCATTTACCGTGACAGCTGGGCAATGGACAATTACTGCACTTTTTCCTGTAACAACACAAATTGCAACAGCATTACAGCAAA
>JAFSGW010000023.1 GCA_017440585.1 Clostridia bacterium
CTTCATCCGTGCCGAGGTTATTTCCTTTGACAACCTTATGGAATGTGGCTCTATGGCTGCAGCCAAGGAAAAAGGCCTTGTCAAGAGCGAAGGTAAGGAATATGTAATGAAGGATGGCGACATCGTACATTTCTTATTCAATGTATAAAATAAAAATGAGAGCAGGCTGAAGCCTGCTCTCATTTTTATTCTCATCAAAAAAGGACTCCGCTTTACGGAGTCCTTTCCTTAATTACTCATTGCTGATTAACTCTTCAACAACCTCTGTTCCCGTAATATCACGGTAAAATGCCGCTTCAGCAGCGTGTCTGTAGGGTGTGAGCCACAAATTGCCTATGCCGAAGGTGAGTCCTGCAAGTATTGACCAACCGATAAAACTGAACTCAAGGCAGAACAGTCTCCACTTATTTCCCTTCATAAGCTCCTTGGAGCGTTCAATTGCCTCTCTGGGAGAAATGGTGTCATCCTCTGCCATAATGTAACGTGTCATAGCATAGCGGTAGGATGCCACAATACCCGGCACAATAAAGAGGAATGACCATAAAATTATGTAAAGATTCTGCCAAAAGCTTGCTATTGCTGTACGCTTCCATTCATGAGCATAGGAAAACAGTGTATCAATGGAAATTTTCACCTTGTCCACAGCATTAAGATTAAGCTTTGCATAGCCAACCTGCATAAAGCTGCCAAGAATAAAATATGCCACGCCGAATACCAGCCCCACAAGAAGAGCAATGCCTGCAATAACAAATACCACGGGAGGAATGTCACTGAACATTGCACCCGCAGATTCAAACGCCAAAGTATCAGAACTGCCACCGGAAGCATTAACGTTAAAGTTAACACCCACACTGTTACTTGTTGCACCGCCAAGCCAGGTTGCAATAAACCCTGCTATTATGGCCATAAGCCACTGACCCTTTAACCCTTCACGGGCAGTTTTTCTGAAATCACTTGCAATTTTCATCACTATCACCTCTTCAACAAAATTTTACCATAAATACCCTCTTTTGTAAATAAAAAATTGAAAAAAGGACTCCGCTTTACGGAGCCCTTTCCTTAATTGCTAATTGCTCATTACTAATTGCTAATTAAACAATCCCCTGTGCCTTCATAGCTTCTGCAACCTTGATAAAGCCTGCAATGTTAGCACCTGCAACCAAATCGTCACCAAGACCGTATTCGTTAGCAGCCTTAACGGAGTTATCGAAAATGTTCTTCATGATTGTCTTGAGCTTAGCGTCAACCTCTTCCTCGCTCCAGGAGTAACGCATGGAGTTCTGGCTCATCTCTAAGCCGGAAACGGATACGCCGCCTGCATTAACAGCCTTGGAAGGAGCGATGATGATGCCTGCATTCTTCATAAGAGCTATAGCCTCGTTTGTTGTAGGCATATTGGAAACTTCTACATAATACTTAACGTTGTTAGCGATAATCTGCTCTGCTTCCTTAACGTCAACCTCGTTCTGTGTAGCGCAGGGCATAAGAATGTCTGCCTTTACATTCCAGGGCTTTTCGCCTGCATAGAAGGGAACATTAAACTTATCAGCATAGTCCTGCACCTTGTTACGTCCGCTTGCACGCATTTCGAGCATAAAGTCAATCTTTTCAGGTGTGCTTACGCCTGCTTCATCGTAAACATAACCGTCGGGACCGGAAATAACAACAACCTTTGCACCCAATTCTGTTGCCTTCTTAACTGTACCCCATGCAACGTTACCGAAGCCGGAAACAACAACAGTCTTGCCTTCAAGTGTGTCGTTAAAGTGCTTAAGCATTTCAACAGCGTAGTAAACAGCACCGTAGCCTGTAGCCTCGGGACGGATAAGAGAACCGCCGAAGGAAAGACCCTTACCTGTTAATACGCCTGTAAATTCATTTTTCAATCTCTTGTACTGACCAAACATATAGCCAACTTCTCTTGCACCAACGCCCAAGTCACCTGCGGGAACGTCAAGGTTGGGACCTATGTGACGGTAGAGCTCGCTCATGAAGCTCTGGCAGAAACGCATAACTTCGCCGTCACTCTTGCCGTTGGGGTCAAAGTCAGCACCGCCCTTACCGCCGCCCATGGGAAGGGAAGTAAGAGAGTTCTTAAAGGTCTGTTCAAAGCCAAGGAACTTCATTGTACCTATGTATACATTGGGAGCAAAACGGATACCGCCCTTGTAAGGACCGATAGCAGAGTTGAACTGCACTCTGTAACCGCGGTTAACCTGCACCTTGCCGTTGTCATCCACCCAGGGAACACGGAACATAATCTGTCTTTCGGGTTCAACCATTCTTTCAACAACGCCTGCTTCAACAAGGTCAGGACGCTGATCAATAACGGGTTCGATACTTTCGAGAACTTCTGTAACTGTCTGTAAAAATTCAGGCTCGTTTGCATTTCTCTTCTTCACGTTCTCAAGAACGTCGATTAAATACTGATTTTTCACTACTAAAACCTCCAGTTTTAAACGAGAGCTCGCCCCTTTTCCGGAGCAATATCTCTTGCGTTTGATACATATTATAATTACATGAAAAAAGATTGTCAATACTTTTCGGGGAGAAAAATGAAATTTTTTGTCTTTTTGTCCACCACAGACGGACATTTGTGCTTTTTAACACAAAAATCAAGTAAATAAGTACAAAATATCATTTAATTCACAGCTATTATATGGTATAATAGTTTCAATATTACATAAAGGAGCAGAAAAAAATGAAAAAATTCCTTTCACTTTTACTTTCGGTTGCTCTCATGGCAACCATACTGACCATGCCCCTTACTGCACAGGGTGCATTCATTCCCACTCTGACCATAGACATGAGCGAAAAAACGGGGGCAATGCGCCACGGCTCAAGTGGCTTTTTGTATGGGTTAGGCAGTGACGGAACACCCTCCGTGAACACCTTAACCCCCTTAAAGCCGGGTGCTGCCGTGCAAAAAGCACCCGATGGCTTACAGCACCCCACGGGCGATGTTTTAGACGTTGCAGGCACCTTCATTTCCGCAGGCGGTGAGCAGGTGCAGATATATCTTCAGGACATTTATGCCCTCTGGCCCTATGAGCAGACCAGCTTTGAGGAATATCTTTCCCACATAAGGGAAATGGTTCCCAAAATTGCAGCTCTCCGTGAATCGAGCCCCGACTATGAAGGGAAGCTTGTTTACGTGCCCTTCAATGAACCCGACGGCATATGGTACGGTAACATCGGCTGGGACAGTGGTGTTCAGAACCGCTTCAATCAGAACTGGCTTAGTGCATACAACCTCATAAAGGAGCTTGACCCTGATGCACTTATTGCAGGCACAAGCTGTGCAAATTATCAGTCAGGTCATATGGACTCATGGCTTAAGTTCTGTACGGAAAATAACTGTGAGCCCCACTACATCACATGGCACGAACTTCAAACAGATGACCTTTCTACATTTGCCTCCCATCTTGCAGACTACAGAAGCATTGAAGCAAAATACGGCATGAGTGAAAGGGAAATTATTATAAACGAATATGCTCCCCAGGACCATTGCTCCAACCCCGGGAAATTAGTCAACTGGATTGCACTTTTTGAAGAAAACAAGGTTTCGGGCTGTCTGCCCTACTGGCACAATGCAGGCAACCTTAACGACATTGCCGCCGACAATAACGAGCCCAACGGTGCATGGTGGCTTTATAAATGGTACGGTGACATGAGCGGTGAAACGCTTTCTCTCACCACAAACACCGCCCGCAGTGAATTTTACGGTCTTGCTTCTATTGACGATAACAAAAAGGCTTCAAGCGTAATTTTAGGCGGCAGCGAAGGCACAGCCGAGGTAGTTTTTGAAAATGTTACCTCTGCCCTCCCCTTTGCAGCTTCTTCCTTTGTAAATATCGAGGTTAAGGCAACCTACTGGACAGCCTTCCACGGCATTGCCGAGGAGCCTCCCGTTATTATAAAGGGTACCTGCCCCGTAGTTGACAACACGGTTACAGTAACAATCCCCGACACAGTTAAAAACGCCGCTTACCTTGTAACCGTTACCCCTTCCGCAAACGACGAAAGCATTCTTTACTACTCTGCTCCCCGTAAGCTTTACGAGGCGGAGGACGGAGCACATATGGGCTCCGCCTATGCAAATAACGTTCGCTGGACCTATGCTTACTCAGGCGGTTACCGCCTCAGTGGCATTCAGTACGAAACAGACGGCTTCAGCCTTCCCGTCGAGCTTGATTACACGGGCTTTTACAGAATGGATATGACCTACGCTAACGGCTATGGTACAAATCCTGCCGACCCCACACAGAACAATCCTCAATCCTTATCAGCCTCCATACGTTTTGACAACGATACAGCACAAATTATCACACTGGAAAACACCCTCCGTGATGAAATGGCAGGCATG
Source organism: Clostridia bacterium (assembly GCA_017440585.1). Classification (GTDB taxonomy): domain Bacteria; phylum Bacillota; class Clostridia; order UMGS1883; family UMGS1883; genus RGIG1927. The sequence continues at coordinate 4,367 of JAFSGW010000023.1, forward strand.
TACACAACATATGTGGAGCTTTCAAAGGGTGAGCACATCCTTCACCTCCGCGGTGTTGAGTCAAACGGTGGTGCTTTCTCCTGCGACAGTGTTGCATTCACATATGTTGGCGGCACAGTTCCCGAGTTTGACTCGGTTTACGAGGCAGAGCTGGGTGACTTTAACCTCCTTAAGGGCAATACCGACACCACCGTTACAACCGAAAGTGAAGTTGACGGCTACTCAGGCTCAGGCTACATCACAGGTCTTCATGAAAGAAGTGTAACGGCAGGTGGCGGTGTACGCTTCACCGTTGTAGTGCCCGACAACTCTCTTTATACAGTTGCCCTCCGCTATGCGGCAGAGGATAACAGCGAAGCCGCTATCTATCTTGACAACACGGCACTTAAGCTGGATAACCTTTTAACCACAATTTCCCTTCCTGCAACTAACTCCTTTGAAACTGAATATGCAACGGTATTTTTGCAGAAGGGCATCAATATTATTGACATCGATACCCCTTCCCCCGTAATGCTTGACTATATGCGTGTTAAAAAGGCAGATGGCGACCCCATCCTGGTCGAGGCAGAATCAGGAACCCTTTCAGGCAATGCGGAAATTTCAGAAAACCCCTATGCCTCCCGTACACAGTACGTTTCCTCTATCGAGGGCGGCACAGAGGATGCCCTCACATTAAATGTAACAGCTCCCCAAAAGGGCACCTATAAAATGGTAATCCACCACTCCTCAGGTGAGCTTTTCGGTGGTCATACCTACAATGCACAGCTTGTTGACCGCTATGCCTCCTTTAAGCTTAACAATAACGAGGCAAAACGTCTGTACTTTAAAAACACCTACTCCGATTCAAACTGGCGTACAACAGTTTTGACACTTGAGCTTGAGGAAGGTGACAACACCTTAACCGCTTTCAACGACAACTGGCGCAAAGTGCAGAATGGCACAGGTCAGACGGGCAATATTACATATAATACACTTGTAAACTATGCTCCCAATTTTGACGCATTTGAGTTTTACAGTGCCGTCAGTGAAAATTCCGCCCTTACTGAAAAGTACAAAATGAGCGTATTTTCAACAGCACACGGCACAGTGGAGCTTGACAAGTCAACCATCACCCCCGGTGAAGAGGTAACACTCAACCTCACCCCCGAATACAGAGAGGGTGAAATTAAGGTTACGGCAAACGGTGAGGACATTTCCGATTTAGTTTCAGACAATTCCCTCACCTATACCCCCGTTACGGATACTGAATTTTTAGTTGAGTTCATCATCCCCGAAAACCTTGATAATACTATCCGCAACTCTTCCTTCGGAACGGGTGATTTCATGGGCTGGACTGCAGAAGGCTCTGAAATAATCACAGAAGATGGTAAGCATTATGCTTCTATCGGCAAAATAAGTCAGATTATTGAATGCCCCGAGGGCTATTACGACATCACCGTCCTTGCAAGGGGCGAAAGTGTAACCGTTACTGCAAATGATTCAAGCCGTGAAATTACCCTCACCGATGAATGGGAAAACTATTCTATACGCACTTTCTCGCAGGGTGAAATAGTCCTTTCCCTTGAAGGTGTGGCAGAGGTTGATGCCTTTATCCTCAACAAAGGCACAGTTGACCCCGACGTTCTCTACTTTGTAGACTGTGGCGATATAGACCCCACCACTATAAACAAGGGCGACAAATACGGTATTTTAAACTCCGTTACAGAGCAGTTCTACGGAAAGGATGCCGTAACGGGCTACGAATGGGGCGTTGTTGACACCTACGTTCCCAACCAAACATACCCCCACCTTTTAACGGGCACGGAAACCTGGCCCTATGAATATGACCTGTCAGATGGCGAAAGCAAAATTATAACCTACCGCTATGCAAAGGACCAGGACGACAGAACAGGCAACGGTATCACTTACAAGTTCGCCCTTCCCGAGGACGGAAACTACACCTTCGAGGCAGGCTTCTATGCTCCCTCTCACTGGATGTCAAACAGCGACAACCGCAAGGCATCCCTTCGTGTTAACGGAAAAGTTGTTGCAAGCGGCATCATTCCTTCAACAGATGCTTCCAACCCCAACATTATAAAAAAGGTGGCAACCATTGAAGGTGGCGAGGCAACTGTGAACTTTAAGCTTGACAGTGACGGAAAAGGCGGCAACATGGTAAGCTATATCAGAATAAGTAAAGCTCCCGACACCTCACATATCGAAAAGATTGACACAGAAGGTCTTGCCATCGCGGGTTCTGCCACATGGAATAACGACCCGAATACTCAGGCTAAATACGCCTTTGACGGCAACCTTGAAACTTTTTTCGATGGTGTATCCGGTGGCTTTCTTACCATAGATTTAGGTGAACCCACCGCAATCGGTGCAATCGGATACTATCCCCGTAATAACTGGGCAGGCAGAATGCTTTTAACCTCCTTTTACGGCTCCGTTGATGGTGCAAACTGGGAACAGCTTTTTGTCATAACCGAAACCCCGCCCTACGGTGTTGAAACCCGTGTTTCTTATCCCGAATTTTTAAATGAGGGCGAATACCGCTACATTAAGTATCAGAACCCCTCTGACTACTGTAACGTAGCCGAAATCAATATTTATTCAAAATCCGACTCTGTTCCCTTTGTAAATTACGACACATCTATGTGCCGTATAACCTATATTACAATCGAAGATGACAGCTACCTCTTCGAATATGAGGAGGGAAGTACCGGTACAATCATTCAGGTTGTCCGTGAGGACGATACGGTAACCCGTGTTAAGAGAACACCTCTCACAACAGATGCAATTCCCTTCCTTTCCGAAAATGAAGAAATTTACATCTGGAACACAGAAACCTTAAAGCCCCTTGTTTCAATCAATAAGTAAGTAAACGAAAAGAAATGGCTCAACGCAACCAAAGCGTTGAGCCATTTCTCAATATTCTATTTCTATAACCTTTGCCTCACAAAGGGGCTTCAAGGTGGTCAGGCTTTCAAAGCAGAAAACCTTAACCTTCTTCTTCGAGGCAGGTACGCCAACCTCAAGGCTCGCCCCTCCGTCACGGCTTTGAATGCTTTCTTCTCCGTTATCTGACGTAGCACGTATGAATATCGTTGTATCCTCTACATTGCCCTCTGTCAGCTCTTCAAGCTCAATATGAACAATAACCTCCGCTTCTTCTCCGGGCACCTCAGGCTCCTTCAGGGTGGTTGTTACAGTCATTTCAACCTCAGGTGCAGGCTTTGTTTCCACCTCTCCCGGGTCAATAACCGTACCATCGTTCGGTTTATCCTCCGTATCCCCGGAAGGTGCATCGTCATGGGGAGCCTCCTCGGGAACAGCATCATTTACATACTCCCATTCGCATATAAAACCGTTTTGCTCATATACATTTTTGTTGTTCAGGTCGTTCCATGCCATAGGCCACAGAGTAACACAGTTTTCATCGGGCACAACATTGTCGCTGTCGTTAGGCTCCCCTGTCGCCCAGTTGGTATAGCTCCATTCTTCCTCCGTAACCCATTTCCATTCGTTGCCGAACTCACGGTATGCACCTATCCACAAATTAGTTCCGTTATTATTAAGTGCTTCTATAAATTCCTGCTCTCTTTCATCTGTTATTACTGCAAGGTGACCTCCGTTAGCCTCACACCATTCCTTTGCGGTTTCCCACCTTACCGAGCATCTGTAAACCGCATATGTGTGCGAATTATATTCTCCCTTATTCCCACCTTCATCGGGCACAGCCTGCACCGTAACACGGTAGGAATAGGTAACAGAGCCGTAGTAATCGCAAATAAGAAGCTCGCCTTCACCCTCGCCCGTGGCAACAATGCAGTTTTCAAAAGCTTCGAAAACCTCCGTGTTGCAGCTTATAAGCTCGTAAGGCACCTCAAGAGGCGAATTTGTATCTATATAAATTTCGTACATATCACCCACTCTGAGCACTATCTCATCTTCAACGTACACATCAAAATAATATCTGTCACCTACATCGTCTTTATCACCTTCGGGAGGAATAACATCATCACTGTCCCATTCACATATAAAGCCGTACTGCTCATAAACATTTTCGCTGTTTAAATCGTTCCATTCCGCAGGCCACAAAGTAACGCAGTTTTCATCGGGCACAACATTATTGCTGTCGTTAGGCTCGCCTTCCGCCCAGTTGGTATAGCTCCATTCCTCACCCGTAACCCACTTCCAGTCGTTGCCGAACTCACGGTATGCACCTATCCATAAATTAGTTCCGTTATTATTAAGTGATTCTATAAACGACTGCTCTCTTTCATCTGTTATTACTGCAAGGTGACCTCCGTTAGCCTCGCACCATTCCCTTGCTTCCTCCCAGGTGGCAGTTGTGTAATAAACCGCATAGGTGTGCGAATTGTACACATCAAAATTTACCCTTGTAAGCTCTTCCTCACCTGCAAAAACGTTTATTGCAGTCAGTAGTATAATAACAAGCACTATCAAAAAAGCCCATGTCCTTTTCATTCCGATTTCCCTCCCATTCTTTGTCTCTGTATTTTTATCATATACGATAATATTCTCTTCGTCAAGGAAATAATAAGCCCCCGTTTAGAACGTTGTTCCGAACGGGGGCTTATTATTTCCTTAATTACTCATTGCTAATTGAATTAAATCCTCCGGGATTTAATTCTTTGCACCCTTTGCACCATTCTTCAGGCTTCTTGCACCAAACTCGCTTAAAAGGTTCGTGTCGTAGGAAAAGCTCAGCTTCTCTCTTTCACGATGTCTCTTCTGTGCAAAGTAAATAATTTTATCCATGAGCTCGTCAAACTTCACACCTGCCGCTTCCCATAAATAGAAAGAAAGTGAGCCGGGGATTGTGTTTATTTCGTTCACGAAAATTTCACCGCTTGCCTCGTCTATCATAACGTCAATACGTGCAACGCCGTTACAGTTAAGAGCCTTGAAGGTTGTAATGCACATTTCCTTAATAGCCTTCTCCTGATCCTCTGTTACCTCCGCAGGCACCTTACGGCTACTTCCGCTCATGCCCTTTGTTGAGCCTTCGCCCTTTCTTCCGCCCTGATACTTATCAACAAAGTCAAGAATATCGCCACCGGAGGAAACAGGCTCTTCCAGTACGCTTGCCATAGCTTCTTCATAGTCGCCCAATACCGAGCAGTTAACCTCACGGAGCTTTTCAATGGCTCTTTCAACCAAAACCTTGTGAGAAAAGGTTGCCGCTTCGTCAATAGCCTCAATCAAGCCATCACGGTCTCTTGCCACCTTAATACCCACGGAGGAGCCAAGGTTAACGGGCTTTACAATAACGGGGTAAGCAAGCTTACTTTCAATGCTTTCAACAACAGCCTCGCTCTGTTTAAAATATTCTCTTGAATAGAAGCATACAGCATCAAGCACATTTACCCCTGCATCACGGAGCACGCACTTCATGGCATACTTATCCATGCCCAAAGCCGAAGCTGTTACATCACAGCCTGCATAGGGCACACCAAACATTTCAAGGTAGCCCTGAAGGGTTCCGTCCTCAACGTTTGTGCCGTGCACAACGGGAACAAAAATGTCACACTTTGCAACCGTTTTACTTCCAAAGAGACCACCCTTTGCTTTTACAAGCTCGGCACAGCTTGCACCCTTTTTAAGGATAACCTCCTCGCACTCATTAAGCAGTGCAGGAATATCCTTGTATTTTTTAATATCAAGCAAAGCCTCACCCGTGTAAAAACGTGAGTCCTTCGTTATGTAAATGGGCACAAGGTCATACTTTTCCTTATTAAGTGCATGCATCGCCTGGGATGCAGAAATAACACTTACCTCATGCTCAACGCTGTTACCGCCAAAAAGCACACCAACGGATATTTTCATAATTAACATTCCTTTCTGTATTTGAATTTCCTATGGAAATTAATGATATGCACTTGTGCATATCATTAAACCGTCAGGTTTTATATCATGCGAAGCATATCATGCCACAGGCATATCATCTTTACAAATAATTATCGGGCAAATCGTTTTCTAAAAGAACAATCTTGTTTTCCTCATTAATTGCTCTCATCATACCAAAGGCTTCGTAAATATCCTTTGCACACATTATTTTTTCATCGTCGGGTCTTACAGTGTCTGCCCCCTTCTTTAAAACGGGGTACTGCTTTTCACCAACGAAAATTGCATAATCGGCACACTCGGCACAAATTGCACCAAGCTTTTCGTTTTCTTCCTCTTCCTTGTCGCCCAACTCAACCATGCCCGGGGTAATAACAATCCTGCACCCTTCAAAATCACGAAGGGTTTCAAGGGCACTCCTTGCCCCTGCCGGATTTGAATTATATGCATCATCAATAATTGTGCAGTCAGGCTGTTTCTTTATTTCCAGTCTATGCTCCACGCTTTCAATACGTCGCATTGCAATCTTTATATCCTCAATGGAAACACCGTATTCCATAGCTATTGCACAGCTACCCACTAAGTTTACAACGTTGTGCTTTCCTAAAAGCTTTGTCTTTAAGTCAAACTTACCCGTCTTTGTAACAAGGGTAAACTCGCTTCCCTGAGGGGTCGACTTAATATTTTCTGCATAGTAGTCACAATCGGGGGTTGTACCGTAGGTAATAACACCCTCTGTTTTTTCCCTCGTTTTCACATATTCACTGTCGTAGTTCAAAAACTTCTTGCCGCTTCCTACCGCATCGATAAGCTCATACTTTGTGCTTATAATGTTTTCAACAGTTTTGAAGGTTTCAAGGTGCTGAGGTCCGATTGATGTAAGTATGCTGCTTTCGGGGTGTACAAGGTCGCATATTTCCTTAATATCGCCGTTACGCCTTGCACCCATCTCCACAACGAAAACCTCGTGCAAAGGTGTGAGAAGCTCATTGATTGTTCGTACAACACCCAAGGTTGTGTTATAGGAATGAGGTGTCATAAGCACGTTATATTTTTCCCCTAAAAGTGCACTTGCAAAGTTTTTAACGCTTGTTTTGCCGTAGCTTCCCGTTATGCCTATAATTTTTAAATCAGGCATAGCCGCAAGCTTATCCTTTGCATTATTGATAAACTTTTTCCTTATTGCACTCTCCACGGGAGCATTTATAAGGTTTGCCGCCATAACCGTAACAGGTGCAATAACAACCGAAAGGCACAAAAGAAGAGGCGTTATTCCACTGGGCACAAAAAGCCCCATAATAAGAATAACCGCAGTTATTATACCCTCTGTTACAAAAAGCCTTTTCACTCTGTCCGTAACAACAAGAGGCTTTTTCTCTGCCTTTTTAGGTTTTGCCATGTCAATCAAAATATACACAAGGGCATATGCCGCAATGGCAGGAAAAGCACCAAAGGGAGTGAACACATAGCCGACAAGTGCGATAAGTGCCTTATAGTCAATTATCTTTCCCTTGTTCTTTTTTAAATAATTGATATATCTTTTATTAAAATAGGAATTAAGCTGCAGCATATGTGTTTCGTGCCTTAAATTGCCCGTCATAATAACCCACATATGAATGCATGCCACAACAGCATAAAGCAACAAATATATAACCCCTGCTTTAGTCATACCAAAACCTCACTTATTTTACGAAATATTCCACCGCCGCAAAAAACTTGCCCGGGCGGTCAAGGTAGGAAAAATGCCCTGCCCCTTCCAAAACAACAATACCGCTGTCAGGAAGAAGGCTATCCATAATATGTGCGTCTCCAATAGGTGTTGCAGTGTCCTTATCGCCCCACACAAGAAGGGTGGGCACATTAATTTTGGGAAGATAGCCTCTTAAGTCCTCGTTAACAACCCTACTCATGGTAGCACGCATGTTTTCGCTTAAAACCTTGTAATCGCTACTGCCTGCATTTTTAACAAGCTTTTCATAAAGCCCCGTTTTGTTTATTATAGGAAGCTTTAAAACCTTCTTGCCCATCTTGTAGGAATAAACCTTTATATAATAGTCAAGCCCTCTTTTCGGCTTTATGCCTGCCGCATCCACCAAAACTATTTTCGAAGGCTTAACCTCCATTTTTTCAAAAAGCTTTATAATAACTCTTCCCCCGAAGGAATGTCCAAGCCATACTGCCCCCTCGCAGTCTGCTTCCTTTATAAATTTCTTCATAAAGAGGGCGTAACGCTCAACGTCCCACACCTCTTTGGGCTCATCACTCTTTCCAAAGCCGGGAAAATCAAGTGCCACAACCCTCATAAAACCGGAAAGCCTCTGTATAATGGGGGTAAAGGCCTCTTTATTTGCACCCCAGCCGTGAAAAAGCACAATGGTTTTTCCCTCGCCCGTATCAACGTAATTTATGTTAAGTCCGTCTACAGAAATATTCTTTTCCATAAACGCACCTCCTTGCCATAATATACTATTATATAGTATATCATGAATTTTCAAATAATCAACAATAAATCTTGACAAACACCTCTTTTAACTATAAAATATACCCGTTAAGTTTTTATGCCGGTGTGGCTCAAAGGCAGAGCAGCGGTATCGTAAACCGCAGGTTGCAAGTTCGATTCTTGTCACCGGCTCCAAAAAGGGACGGTTAAATAGTCCGGACCGCAAAAAGGCACAATATTGTGTGCAAAAAACATTCAGGCAACTTGAGCCCTTGTTTTTATCAAAGTAGAAAAGCATCGCGTTTTGAACAAGTCCAGTAAAAACGGACAATAGAAAAAAAGCACCTCCTATGGTAGAATAAACACCATAGGAGGTTTTGTTATGTCAGGAATTAAAGGGATGAAGAATTATCCAGAAGCAATTAAGAATGAAATACGCCAAGCCTACAAAGAGGGGCAATCAGTAAAGGCATTAAGCAGAATATACGGAATAAGCAGATATTCAATACAAAGTTGGTGTGGATTAAGACCTGAAACTAAAATTAGACAGATAGCACCATTGCCAAAAGGAAGACCAAAAGCGATTAAAAACATTGATGATTACAAGAAAGAAAACAAGCGATTAAAAATGGAAAATGAATTACTTAGGGATTTTCTATCGCTCATAGAAAGGAAGTGAAGACAAGTGTAAAGTTTATGGTTATCTATCGCCTTAAAGACAAATATTCGATTAGTGAAATGTGTAGATTCTTTAATGTATCGAGAAGTGGATATTATAGCTATGTATCACGAATGGCGACTCCTGCAAAAGATTTACCGTTGGCAGAAAAGATAATTGAATGTCAGAGAAAATGTGGTAGAACTTACGGTTATCGCAGAGTTCATATATGGCTTGAAAGGCAAGGGATACATCACAATCCCAAAACAATACTTCGTGTGATGCAAAAATACAATTTGTTGTCGGCAATCAGAAGAAAGAAATATCGTAATTATGGCGGATATTTACATCGTTATCCCAACTTGTTAAACAGAGAGTTTACAGCAGAAAGACCAAACCAAAAATGGGTTACAGATATTTCGTACATTAAAACAAAACAAGGGATATTATATTTATCCATAATTCGGGATTTGTTTGACAACAGTATTGTTTCATACAAAACCGGAACCGAACAGAATATTAATCTTGTACTTTCAACAATTCGAGAAGCGAAGCAAAAAGAAAAAGTCACTGCAGAGCTGCAACTCCACAGTGACCAAGGCTTTCAATACACTTCACACGGGTATTTTAAGCTAACTCAAGAATACAACATTACTCCTTCAATGTCAAGACGAGGAAATCCGTATGACAATGCATTAGCAGAAAACTTCTTTTCCATTTTGAAAACAGAATGCATTTATCGCACAAAACTTCAAACCTATGATGATGCTCGTTTTCTCATCGATGAGTACATACATTTTTACAATAACGAAAGAATACAACTAAAAACAAAACTTACTCCGTTAGAACAACGGAGTAAGTATGCTGCATAAATTTAATTTTAGCTACCATAAGGTGCTTTTTTGTACTGTCTGCACAAATTGGTGCAGTTCA
>JAFSGW010000024.1 GCA_017440585.1 Clostridia bacterium
ACCACCGGGTGGATCAGGATTCATATCGTCAATGATATCATCAATCTGATGGATTCTATCCCTCTGCAGTTCAAAAAGCTTATGTCCCACGCCATCATCGTCTAAAAGAAGGTCAGGTGCAATGCCTCCGCCACTGAAACCGCCAAACTGCATCCATGACAGAAGCCCGCCGGTTTCTTTTGCAAGTTCCCAGCCCTCGTCAAAGGCCTTATCCACCTCTTTACGGCGTTTTTCTCTCTCTGATTCGCCTCCGCTGCAGGGGGATCCTCCGCCGCCTCCGCCGCCTCCGTCATCGTCATCGTCATCGTCTAAAAGGTCGTTTATGGGCTGTCCGTAGTTTTTCCATTTATCCCATGCCTCTACGCCCTTCTTTGTCCAGTCGTCAATTTTATCATCTACACCTGCGCCGGATACAGTATCGGTATCAATCTGAGGCACACGGGGCATAAGAAGGTCGCCCAGACCGTAGTAGACTATGTACATCTCGTCGCCCACGATTTCAACTTCGATAAGCACCTTTCGCTTTTCGCCGTTAATATTAACACTAAATGCATATTGCGAATTCAGTTTTTCCTCAATCTTGTCGGGATCGTACTTAAAGCTCTTCTGGAAGTATTCCTTTCCGTTTGTAACAGAGGGTATTTCCCAGGTATTGTCTTCACCAAAGAGCTGTGCAAATTCAGCCTCGGCTTCAGCTTCATCCTTTTCAAACACACCGTTATTTACCATCTGAACATATGTGTTCCAGTCTTCCATGGCTTTTGCCTGGCTTTCTTCGCTCTGACCGTAGTATGGACCATAGTCAAAGCCTTCGTAGGTTTTGGCATCAAACAGGGAAGCATACATTTCCATGGCTTCACTTCCAACTACAGGCACTATGTGTTCATAATCCCATTCAAAGTCACCGTAGATAACATCTTCCATATCTTCAATGGTCAAGGGTGCTTCTTCAAACTCAATGCGGAGTGCTGTAACGTAATTTGTTGCATCACCCAGTCTTCCTCGTCCGGTAAATTGGTCTGTTCCGGGTTTTCTGAAGAGCTCGACACGGTCAAATTCGCTATCAGTTTTACCAACAAGCCATGCCTTTTCAACCTTGTCGGGGTTTGTAAAGGTTGCTGTACAGTAAGCAATATTTCCACTGCTGACCTGATACGTCAGAGCTTTTGTGGGGTTCAGTATATTTCCCAGATAGTTGCTGTCAAAACCTACCTCGGCTGTTTTAACAACGGGTCTTCCGTCGTCAACAACCGTTAATGTTCTCTGCCTTGTAAGGCTCACTTCATCAGCGGTATAAACTGCTTTTATTGTATGGCTACCTATGCTATTTGAGGGCTTAATGTTAAAGTCATACTTTATTTTGCCCTCATCTGTAGCACTGCTTGCCACAAGGCTTGTACCATCATAAATTTCAAGTGTGCCCTTTTTTGCCAAAGGCAAGCTTACGCTTACTTTAACTCCATCTTTGGCTTCGCTTACGCTCGCTCTTTCAGGCGCATATAAAGCCATAGCATAATCCATAAGGCTAAAGCCGTTATTATCACTTGTGTAGGCTTCGCCATCGTAAACAAATTTAAGATGACTTGCCACCATAGCATCCTCTGTAAGCTTTTCGGAAGGTATTGTAAAGCTGAGGGTGTCTATATAATAATGCCAGCCCAGCTCGGCAAGATTATATTTTATTCTGATTGTGTGGGAAGCACTGTCATATTCATATAGACCTTCAAACTCTACATTTTCAGCACCCTCCGGCAGAACAATGTAGTTATAAGCCTCGCTCACATCAGGATTTCTAATGTACCAGCTGGTGAAGTCTGCTTTTACATATATATCACCATTTTTGTTAAGGCTTACACTTCTGGCAGCTGTAAATCCATTTTCGGCTAAGAAGGTTGAACCAAATGCCTCGTACATAAATCCGTTATGCTTCAGTTCTAATGTTACCTCCAACCCTTCTCTTGCCATAAATCTTTCTGAGCCTGTATTTAAGCCCCAGCCTGCGGAAGCGGTATAGAAATTCCCTTCCATAAGCTTCACAGTGCTTACTGCATCATAGGTTGAAAAGCTGTCCACAACCCTCGATTTCGAGTCATATATCTTATAATAACGCTTTGTGCCCTTTAACACATCACCATTATCTGTAAGTGAAAGCTTAACATCAACCAATCTCTTCATTTCAAGGTTTACTTCCTGAGGCTGTGTTTCGCTTCTGGTAAAGCTTGCAATGCCCTTATAGCTTACACCATCAGCTGTATATTCTGCCGAAAGCTCAAGGTTTTCGTCTTTCTTGAAACAGCCACTTGTTCTTCTTTGGTAAAGCTTTCCTTCGTAAAGGCTTATCTTTTCGCCATCAAGGGTGAAGGTCACCTTATCTATATCAGCTTCCATGTCAAGAATGGGGATAATTTCAATATCCTCATAACCAATTTCAACAACCACTTCAGTAGTACCGTTTTCATTAACTGTCGTTTTCTTGTTAAGTATCACTCTTTCCCTTTGCTTTTGTTCGGGAATATTGATGTACACGTGGTCATACCATTTGTTCTTAACAAGCTCTGCTTCACAGCTTCCGTCCTCGTCAGTAACTGCATTCGTTTTATCAACCGATGTAGCAAATTCCACCCTGACATTATTAAGGTAATTTCCGTATGTATCCTTAACCCTGATGTGGGCAGTTACCGGTTCGTAGGTGTCGGTTACCTTTTCGGCAATAGTTTTTACGTTAATGCCGTTTTCCAGCGTAAGCTTTTCACTGTAGAAGAACTTTTCGTTCTTTAAGGTTGCGTTCTCTCCTACACTTATCCACTCACTGCCGTTTTGCCATATTATTGTGCCATCATCATTGCTTACACCTGCTACTGCACCGTTGTCGCTTTCAAGGGTAACTGTAAAACCAGTCTGAGGTGATTCAAGCACTACCTTAAGAAGCCTTATGCTGTTTTCGTCAAGGGTAATTTCAGTATCCTCTGTTATGCTGTGCTTTTCATTTACAAGCACCTGACCATTACCGCCTGCGAGGGTAACAGTGTAGTCTGCCGCTGCAATTATGGTATCTTCAATTGTGCCTTCCATATTTGTAACGGGGTATGTGTATGCATAGTCAAGCGACTTGGAATAAAGGGCAAGTGTTCCTCTGGGGTAGATTTCTGCTAAGTCGGAAAGCTCAACATTTACCTTAACCTTTGCCATTTTTCTCAAAATGGGGCTTTCAATACATTCATAGCCATCCTCATACTTAACTGTAAGGGCATCTATGCTTGTAAGGGTGGCCTCAAAGGTTTTACTCCATGTAAAGTAGCCATTTGCACCGCTGAATTCCACATCCTCTGTTTTGCTTTCGCCACCCGACAGGGTATATTTAATTTCTCCTGTAAGGCTTTCAATATCGCCTGTTGTGTTGACAACGGCTGTAAAGGCTGTGCCTGTCATGTAGCCAAGGCGGTTTTTAGCATAAACAAGGTTATGACCTAAAATACCGCTTTCAATGCTGACGGGTTCACTTTCAAGCTCTTCGCTCACATTGCCGTTACCATCAGTTGCAGTAACTGTGAAGGTATAGTCAACATCGGGCATAAGTCCGTTGTATGTATGTGTACGTGTAAACTTCTGGGCAATTTCCTCACCGTTACAGTAAAGTGTGTAGTACGTAACGCCCGTGCCCTCGTCTGTCGCCCTGCTCCACTTAAGGCTCACGCCGCCATCTTCTGCTGTTGCAAGGATTTCTGCACCATCACCCCAGATGGGTGCTTCATTATCCTCTGCAGGAATAAGCCTTACGCCTGCAGTTACACCATCGCTTCTCTCACCCTCTTCATTTGCGGCATAAATTGTATAAACCTTGTAGCCGCTATCCCCGGGGTTTGTGTCTGTATAGGTGTCAACATCGCCCAATTCACAAAGCAGTTCACCGTCACGATAAATAAAGTAATGGGCAATTTCACTGACGCTCTTTGTCCAGGTAAGCACCACACCTCTGTCTGTAGCCTTCGCCCTAAAGTTGGTAGGCGGTGCCACAGGCGTGCCTATAACAGGTGCTTCCTCTTCGGTTTCACCTATTGTAAAGTTAACCTGCTCACTTTCGGGGTGAATGTCGCTGCTGTCCCATATAAGTGTTGCCGCATAAGCACCGATTTCAAGTCTTTCAAGATCTATCTTTTCAAACTTTGTTGTCTTGGTATAAATTTCTTCAGCCTCGCTGTTATAAACCTTTATAACAGGATAGCTCATGGCAGGAGCAATTCCGCCCTCCATGCCACCATCGCCGCCCTCCATTTTGGGGTAACGGGACTGATACTCTGCTCTTATAATTTCATTTCCAAAAGCATCTGTTATATAAGGTGTAATTGTTGCATTCTGCTCTTTAACTTCCACCTTAACACTTGCAGTATGAGGTGTGCCTAACATTATCTCGCCACCCTCGGACAAGTCAGCTTTTTTCTTTATTGTAAATACAGGAGGATATTCGTAGTTTTCGCACTCATAAAAATCAGGTGAAAGGGTAAATAACAGCTCAACTGTGCCCATACCTTTGGCGTGGATTGTGCAAAGGTTATCCATAAGCTGATTATTTACGCCAATAATGCTGTCGCTTTCTGCAAAGGGCTTAAATGCAAGACCGGATACAAAGCACATGCCGTTATCCGCTTCCTCGCCCATAACAGTACTCTGAGACCATTCATCTTCACTGTAGGGCACTGTTACCGTAACAGTCTCGCCATTTTCGGTTTCTGTCAGATCAACCTCTGCTTTTGTAATGTACATCTGGTCATAATCGTTGCCTATGAGGGCAACAGTGTACTTTTTACCAACAGGCAGCCTGATCATAGGTCCGTCATCCGAACTGAAGGCTTTGCGGAGGATGGTTTCGCCTTCTTCGTTTTCAACCAATGTAGCCGCAACAACGTCGTAAAGTGTGTATTCGTATGCATTGTACATTTCAAAGGTAACTACCGCATGGGGGCGTGTTTCCTGAGAAAGCACTTCAAATTCAACAGTTTCATCGGCAAGCTTTTCGTTTAAGTAGCTGCCCATAAGAGTTACTCTCTTTTTGCCAATGCCGTCACCTAAAGCATATCTGTCAAGGATAAACCTTGTAAAATAGCTATCTGTGGGGCGTACTCTGTCTCCCCAATAGTTAACCTCCATCCACTCGCCTGTTTCACCGTCGTAGGCTTCTATCATAATTTCTGCATAGTCACCGCCGTAGCAATAGCCGTCTTCATCCATATAGCCAAGCCCTACAACAGTATTACCCTCGCTGTCCTTTAAGATATAGTCCAACGTAACATTTTCACCCTCGGTAACAGTTTCGGGGCTTATTTTAAGCTGTCCTGCCAATTCGCCAATGCCTATTGTAACGGCAGTTTCTTCGCCTTCGGTTACCACTACATTGCCAAGGTCAACCTTGTAGTAGGATGTGTCAGCATATTTAACAACACCATAAACATGGTATTTGCCCGCTGAAAGGGTAATGCTACCACCCTCTGCACCAAGTAAAACCATATCGTAATCATCAATGATAACGCCAAGGCTTTCGGGTGCATTATCAGTTTCTTGACTGTCGGCAGAAATTACAATTTCTCCACCTGTAACAGTATCAAGGTCCCAGGTGTAATCGCCTTCAGAAAGGTCAATTTCTTCATTTATAATCATACCGGGGCCCGATACATTGAATGTGATTAAAGTATCTGTATCTATATTTATAATAGTTTCGTTTTCCTCTATTGTGGCAAGCTCTATCTTTGCGCCATCAGGCATAATGGCATAAACTGTTGAGCCCTTAAGCTTTTCAAGCTTTTCGTCCCCTACCTTTACTGTAAGCATGGAGGGGTTTGCACCAAATATGTATTCGTTATTGAGGGGGCTTTGCTCAAGAGCGCGGTACATTATTATTCCGTCCCCTACAACAATCATGCTTGTGTCATCGTCAATATCCTCGGGTGAAATATATATCTGTCCCAAGGTGTTTGTAGTATAACCGGTTGTTTCATTACTCATGTTGTAAAGTGTTGCGTCTGCACCCTTAACGGGGGTTCCGTCAGAGAGCACCTTTACTATGTACTTCTCTTCGTTGTTACCTATTGTAAAATAGATATAACTATCATCACTGTCTATTTCCTCTTCAGTTCCGTCCGGAAGCGTACCCATTATTACAGGGGCATCTGTACCATACCAGCCGTCTTCAAATTGAGTTGTGTCCCAATTAAATACGATATGCTGTTTGGAATATTCGTTTCTTTCAACGGTGTCAACCAAAACACCATCAAAATAGAAGCTTACGCTTTCGTACTTCATTTCTGTGTCGTTTAAAATACCCTCAAGCTCTACCTGTCCGAAAACGTATGCAGGTGTATATTCATAAAAATAGAAGGCTGTTTTATATGCACCCTGTCCATTTACAAGATACGAAGCAATGTTATAATAGTCCTCATAATAAAGAGCACCAAGGTAAGAATATTTACCGTGACCGATGTAATTTAACACATCGCCCTTACCTGTTGTGTCTGCAAAGGACTTGAACGCCGCTATCATACCCGAAAATACAGCTGAGGATGCACTCGTACCTGTGAATTCTTCATATGTATTACCCTTAGCCGTTGTCAGAAGCTCTTCACCGGGTGTGAAAAAGAAGGTTTCTGCGCAATCATATTCTACATAAGGCTTATTGGAGAAGGATGCCTTTTGAACATAGGTATAGCTACCGGACTTGTACAATTCCTTAGCTGTACTGCCTACCGGGAGCACGCCTTCAAGCGCCGCAGGATAGAAGGGATAATAGCCGTTCTTATAAAGACTATTATTGTTACCTGCTGCACACACAACAATAACGCCGTTATCTACTGCATGTAAAACAGCTTCCTGCAATGCAACGGGAACAGACTTTAAGCTTTTACCGAAAGAAATGTTGATTATGTCGGCTTCGCCCTCGTCAACTGCCCAGTAAATCGCTGTAATAACGTCTGCCATCTTACCGTTATTGTTATTATCAAGAACTCTTACGGGCATAAGCTCAACCGGGAAGGTCCATGCCATACCTGCAACGCCAATGGCGTTGTCACTTGCAGCACCAATAAGACCCGCCACCTTTGTACCGTGTGAGTCATTTGAGATATCACTGTTTTCATCTTTTGAAATGGCTACCTTGTTAACAGCATCGTAGCCGTCAATAACTCTGCCTTTTAAGTCCTCATGTGTTCCATCGATACCGCTGTCGATAACCGCAACTCTTACAGTAGCACAATCTGCAGGTGTAAGAGGGGTTTCAAGGTTGGCAAGAGCAGTTTCCAATTTGCTCCAGCCGTCCTTTGCATACAAGGACTTGTGCGTAAGTATGTACTGGTCAGATGCATATTCATCCGTAATATTGCTTACACTGCTGCCTTTTACCGTGTCGTTTGCCGTAAAAGACAAAATCGGATGCTTACTAAGCTCCGCCTTGCTTTCATGTACAAGCACAAAGCCGCCTCCCAGATATGAACCGCCCAATACTTCTGCATATTCTTTTGCCACAGCAGTATTTTCAAATTCCACTATCCAGTCTGCCTTGAAGCTTTCTCCCACAGCCTGAACACTCAAGCCCGAAAAGAAGCTCATCACCATAACAAGCACCAACAAAGCACTTATCAGCTTTTTAAATTTTTTCATACCAAGACCTCCTTACAAACAATCATTCACTTGACTCTATCATAGCACAATTCCCACACCAAGTCCCCACCCATAAGGCTCAAAAAGTGTGGGTTTTCTCAAAAATTTTCCCACACTTTTTAAAAAAAGTGTGGGATTCTTCAGTCCGAGGATTGACCCGAGGGTCAATCCTTTTCTATTTCCTCTGCTCGGTCAGGTGCTTAATATTCAATCACTGGCAGGGTTGCATTTAGTTTTTCAAAAAATCCAATCCTGTCTTGTTGTCATGCTTAATTTCCATACAAAATCAACAGTTTCACCTTATTATACACTACTTTTTTGAACTTTGCACTACATTTTTGCCTCATTTTAAGCTCTATGGTGTTTTTTCTTGCTACAAGACTGCATTTACCTTTACACTCTTCAAGAAATACAACAGCACCGCCAATTTGATGGTGCTGATATTATTGATTATTCTTTGCGGTGTTAATGGAAGCTATGAGCATTTTGCGGATAACGCCACAATCGTGCACAATGGAATCTGCATCCGATATAATTTCAGCCTTTTGCATAAGCTCAAGCCAATACTCGGTCTCGTAGCATTCCTTTAACGAAATCTGCAGTTTTGCAATAAAATCCGGCTTACTGTGAGCGTAGTTTGCTTCTCGTATATTTGCACCTATACTTGTTGCACTTCTCTCAAGCTGATTGACAATAGAATAGTGCCCTTTTATGCCCTCACAGAGCTTTAATATTTTAACAGCAAAGTCCATCGATAAATCTGCTAATTTATTTTCTCTCACAAAAACACCCCACTTCTTACGATAATTTTATCACAATTTAAGTTTATATTCAATATGAAATCATTCGCTTCGCTCATGGTGAAATCCAATACATTGGATGAAATCTTCACTTCGTTCAGATGAAATTAAATCCGTCTTTATCGCCCGCAGGCGATTTCATCACGCAGTGATTTCATCTGCACAGCAGATTTATTCCGTCTGTAAAGACGGATTTAGTTGAAAAGAGCACCGATTTTGTATCAAAATCAGTGCTCTTTTCTGGCGTCGATAAGAGGATTCGAACCTCCGACCTACCGCTTAGGAGGCGGTCGCTCTATCCTGCTGAGCTATATCGACAAGTTATTGGGTTTTCAGGAAAACAAGGAGAGCAGAATTACATTTTGCAATTCTGCTCTTTAACGCACTTACGCTTCAACCTTTACGATTTCCTTACCGTCATAGTAACCGCAAGCCTTGCATACCATGTGGGGCTTTGTGTACTCACCGCAGTGAGAGCACTTTACCATACCGGGGATAAGAAGCTTCCAGTTTGCTCTTCTCTGACGCTTCTTCATC
>JAFSGW010000025.1 GCA_017440585.1 Clostridia bacterium
ATGACCGTACATTAGTGCCTATGAGAGCAATATTTGAAGCACTTGGAGCAGAGGTTAGTTGGGATGATGCGACAAAGACAGCAATCGGAGTAAAAGACGGCATTGAAGTTAAAATCACAATCGGTGAAAATGTGCTTTACAAGAATGGTGAAGTAATTGAGCTTGATTGTGCAGCTGAAATTACAAACGACAGAACAATGGTGCCTGTAAGGGCGATTGGTGAGGCATTTGGATGCACGGTAACCTGGAACAACGAAATGAAAACTGTGGAGGTAACAAAATGAAAAAGGTTTTAAGTTTAATATTAATAGTCCTTTTATTCCAAAACATTTTTTTATATTCGATAGCTGCTCAAGAGCAAAATTCGGAGAGTGATGGAGAATTTCTTTTTACAAGAGAAGGTAATTTTATTGTTATTAAAGGTTTGGTAAAAGGAGATAACAGATATTCCTTGGTGGGAGACGAAACAGGAGTGCAACGGGAACTTAGCGTTTCTACGTTGCACGTTCCTGCTGCAATAGATGGAGCACATGTTGTGTTGGAGAAAGAGGCGTTCAGAGGCAGGAATGGTTTCAGGAAAATTGTGTTTGAGCAGGGAGTTACACAGATTCCTGAAGGACTGTGTCGTGATATGCCAAATCTTGAAGAGGTTGTAATCCTCAGCAATGTAGTAGAGATAGGTGATTATGCATTTAAAGATTGTAAGAAGTTAAAGACTGTGAAATTGACTTATGCAACAAAAATTGGCAAGGAAGCCTTTGCATGGTGCGAAAATTTAAGCAATATAGAATTTATTGAAGCTGAGGATATTGAGAAATCGGCATTTGACGGAACAAGTGTGACGTTGTCTGACGAAAGCGAACTGCAGTCAGACGAAAATAATAAAACTCTGCAAACAGAGGACATAAAAAGTAAAGCCGAATTTATAAGCCGTTTTGATGACCATACTATTGCAT
Source organism: Clostridia bacterium (assembly GCA_017440585.1). Classification (GTDB taxonomy): domain Bacteria; phylum Bacillota; class Clostridia; order UMGS1883; family UMGS1883; genus RGIG1927. Next base: position 957 of record JAFSGW010000025.1, read on the forward strand.
TTTATGAGAACACCATATGGGCATGGGGCGGAGAATATGGTGAAGTGCCGGTTATGCTTCTTGAAAATGTGAAAAAGCTCGAAGTTTTGAATGCATCTTCGGGCGAATATTCCTATTATGCTATTTGTGAGGACAACAGCCTTTACGTGTGGGGTGCACACGGCTTTTATGCAAATATGATGCCGGGGTCAAAACCGTCAAAGTATACCTATGTGGGTGGTATGCTGGGAATGGCTTGCAATACAAATGTTGCACCTTTATATTATGGACCGCCCGGAAGCATTGATTATTCAAAGTATTCAGAAAAAACACCCGACCAGACAACGCCTGTTAAGCTTCTTGATGGTGTGAAGAAGGTAATTGCAGGAGGCGGAAAGGTGGTAGCTCTTGGCATAAATGGCGAGGTGTACATATGGGGTGAATATTCCGGAGCACATAACAATGGAGAATATGCACCAAAGCTTATTAATTCAAACGCAGATGAGCTTTACATAACGGGAACAAGCCCTGCCTTTAACACCGGGTTGATAGGAATACGTGAAAAGGACGGTTCCTTAGCTATATACTCGGGAGACCGCTTAAAGGTGAGAGTAAATGATGTGGTGAAGACATATGTAGTGATGCAACAGTACTTTCCTTCGTTTTTTGTTCTCACAAAGGATGGCAAGCTGTGGAAAGCAGATTCCTCAGACAAAAATGTTGTGACGGAAAATGTCACAGGTTTTGAGCAGATTGAAGGAATAGTATATGTAAGGACAGCTGACGGCAGCGTATATGAAAGTGGAATGTTGACAAGCAATCTTCAACTAACCGACAAAGAAATTGAGTTTGAATCTGCTTCGCAAAGTATAGGAATTGTAGTTGACGGTGAAAAGCTTGCATTTGATACAGAACCATACATTAAAAGTGACCGTACATTAGTGCCTATGAGAGCAATATTTGAAGCGCTTGGTGCAGAGGTTTCATGGGATAACGAAACAAGGACAGCTATTGGCGTGAAGGGTGGGGTTGAAGTTAAAATCACAATAGGTGAAAATGTGCTTTATAAGAACGGTGAAGCGATAGAGCTTGATTATGCTGCAGAAATCACAAACGACAGAACAATGGTGCCTGTAAGGGCGATTAGTGAAGCATTTGGATGCACGGTAACCTGGAACAACGAAATGAAAACGGTGGAGGTTACAAAATGAAAAAGATTTTAAGTATTTTAATCGCATTATGTATTATGTTTTCTGCAGTACCTGTATTTTCTGAAAGGGAATTTGTTTTGTGGGACGATATGTCTTACAGAGATTCCGGCAAAGAGGTCCTTAACAGATTTGAAAAGGGCGAATTTTCGGACGAGGTTTATTATCTGGCAAGTAACGCAGTTGGCTGGGGTGGCGGAGAATATGACATAGCCGTATTTTTAAAAGCCGGAAATCCCGTAGTTGTAATATATGAAAGTGATTACAAATGCCGGGAAAGAGCTCTTTCCTGGGAAGAATATAATAGCTTTGTAAAAACTATTGAGGAAACAGATGCGGATAATTTGCCTCTTTGGGACACATATATGGTTGACGACGGGACGGAGCATAAATATATACATATGACTGATGATAAAAAGACAAGCGTATATATGAATAATGTTTTTGTTTACGAAGAATTGCCGGAAGCGAAAAACTATATTTCTTTAATTGAAGCTTTTGAAGCATTAGTTAAAGACAAAGAATTAACAGCCTATTACCGCATTGAAGGAACAGAGCTTTTAATCAATAGTGAAGATTACCGTGTTTATTCGGTTTATAAAAATGGCGATGATTTCAGAGTGCTTTTAAGAGAAAATCCGGAAGAATACCAATGGTATTATTTTAAGGATGGCAAAATAGACAAAAAAGCTGATGAACCCGAAGGATTTACCATTGCAAATGCATGGGATAATATTGATGACAGCATCTATTATGAGCATTTGAATAATTACCCCTGGCAGACAACATGGGGTGAGTATGTTGTAAAATTGAGCAACCGAGGGGTTTGTCTTACAAAGGCAGGAGAAAAGCCAAAGCTGATTTGCAGTGGTACTTTTTCAAGAGGGGTTGTAATTCCCGATACAGATTTTCTTGTGTGCGAAGAAGCGGTTAAGGGTTGGGCAAAACCACGAAAAATGGTTGTGATTGACCTTATGACAGAGACAAAAAAGGATGCACCGTTTCCCGAAAGTGACAAGGTTACGCCGCTGTTAATCCTTAATGGTAAATTACTGTTCTCTTGCAGTAACGAGGCAGAAAAAAAGCATACATATTATTTCTATGACGTGGTAAATGATACCATAGAGGAAGTGGAGGGGGATTTTTCCTGCCTCGGCAGTTCCGTGGGCGAAGGCAGATTTTTGCAAAAAACTTCAATGGAAAATAAGTATTTTACTATGCAACAGAACTTTTCTATAGGCATCTTTGACACTGAAACATATAAATATACTGAGCTTGTAAAGGTTCCGTTTTTGCTTTTCAGCAATGAGGATTTTTGGATAGATGAAAACGAAGGCAAAATTTATATGGTTACGGACGGAAATTTAATTTCCTATCCCATAGAAGTTGATTTTAGTATTGCTGATGATATGAGAGTTTCGCTAAATGGAAAAAAACTGCAATTTGACGTTGCACCCTATATTAGAAACGGCCGCACGATGGTGCCCATGAGGGCTATATTTGAAGCATTGGGAGCAGAGGTTTCCTGGGATAACGAAACAAGGACAGCTATTGGTGTGAAGGGTGGGGTTGAAGTTAAAATCACCATTGGTGAAAATGTGCTTTACAAAAACGGTGAAGCGATAGAGCTTGATTGTGTAGCTGAAATCACAAACGACAGAACAATGGTGCCTGCAAGGGCGATAAGTGAAGCATTTGGTTATATTGTTGAATGGGATAACGAGACAAAAACCGTTAATATACTTGACCCCTATAAAAGAAAGTATTATACATACGACGAAAAAGGGCAGGTAGCTTCGATATCGTCCAACCTTTGGACTTCCGATGTTGTTTTTTATTCATACTTGTATGATGAAAGTGGCAGAGTGATAAGAGTGTGGGAAAGACCCATGATTAAAAACAGCGACAGACTTTTTGAGTACACTTACAATGAAAAGGGACAGGTAACAGCAAAAGGCACGTGTAAAGACTGGTGGATGGATGTCCTCCGCGGAGCAACCATTGACAAAGAGGTTAGCTTTACAGAGGTTGAAAAGTATTTTTACAATGATGAAGGACAGCTTATATATGCCGAATACCCCACGGGAGGAAGACGATACTACATATATGAAGAGGGTAAGCTTATCCGTGAAGAAAATGACAAGGGCGAGGTTGTGAAAAAATACGTTTACGATGAAAACGGACGTATATATTATACGGAAAGCTACTAAAGGTAACGAAGGGACTGTAAAAATAGTCCAGACCGCCAAAAGGCGAAATACAGGCTAACAAATCCCAAGACAGATAAAAAATCGGAAATCTTCATCAATGTAGAAAGCCCTCGCGTTTAACGAGGGCTTTCTGTGATTGGTGCCTTTTGGCTATCGACAAACCTCACCTCTCGACGTACCTACCCGTTTGAGGTACCCTCATTGCCTATGCTAAATCACTTGGCAATTTCGACCTCGGCACAACCCTGCACACTCCCTTCTTCCGCCACCGGCGGCGGTCGCGTTCGGTTCCTTCGGGCAGGGGTGAACTGCGGGGCGGACACCGCAGTTACCTTCGGTTTGTCAATTCTGAACAATTTTTCTTACTCCCTTGAAATTTTTTACAGAAAAATGCAACCTTTTTGAAAAAACTGTGTCTATATAGGTGAAAAGGGAAAACGGAAAGGAGCAGGAAAATGAAAAAGGTTATAAGCTTAATAACTGTGTTATGTATGATGTTTTCGGTTGTGCCCGCCTTTGCGGAAGGGGTAACAGTTGAAAACGACTTCAAAGTGCTTGTAATAAGCGGAGACATTGAAGAAATTCCTGCATATACATATCAGACAAGCCATTATGAATATGTTTATATTTCCGAAGGGGTTAAAAGGATAGGACAGGGGGCATTCGCCTATTGCGAAAACCTTAAAGAGGTTGTTTTGCCAAAGAGCCTGGAGTTTATAGATAACGATGCGTTCATGGGATGTAAAAATTTAGACATAGTTGTTTTCTGCAACCCAAAGACAGAGATGTCAAAAGGGTATATTGCTCCGCCCCAGGTGAGAGGGAATAAGTATTTTTACGATTCATTCCATCAGTGTCAAATAAAGAAAGTGTATGGTTTTGAAGGATCAACAGCCGAGGCTGAATTTAAGGCTGTATTTATACCTATAAAAACTGATTTGTCGGCTTTTAATCTGAGTGCACGAGAGGTTGAACCTGACGTGGTTTACATATGCCTTGCAGATAAGACTGCAAGAGCCATTGTGATACCTTCTGAAATAAACGGTAAAAAGGTTAAGCTTGGATTAGGTGCATTTGAAGAATCAAAGCTTGAATATGTGTATATTGAAGAAGGAATTGAAGAAATTTCCCCGGAGGCTTTTAAAAACTGTGACAGATTAACAAGCATTTCTTTTCCGAATAGTTTAAAAACCATCAAAAACGAAGCCTTCTCAGGCTGTGTAAGCCTGAGTGAAATTAACCTTCCCGATTCTGTAACATACATTGGTGAAGATGCTTTTTCAAAATGCGAAAATTTAAGTGATGTTAAATTTCCGCCTTATGTGTACTTGCAGAATAATCCTTTTAAAGATACGGCGTTTTACAACAATGAATCAAACCGGACAGATGGCGGACTTTATTTAAACAAACACCTTCTTGAGGTGGATGGTGCCGCTACCGAATTTCAAATAAAGCCTGACACTGTGTCAATAGCGGGAGAGGTATTCGGTGGAACAAAGCTTGAAAAAATCACAATCCCTGCATCTGTCAGATGCATAGGTGACCTGGCATTTGCACTTACTGATGCTTCAACAGAAATAGTTTTTGAGGAGGGGCTTGAAATTTTGGGAAACCAAGCTTTCTATCGGAGCAAAATTCAAAATATTACCCTGCCTCAGAGCCTGAAGATTATCGGTGGATATGCATTCGAGGATGCAAGAATTAAAGAAGTTATAATCCCCGATAATGTTATAGATGTTGGGGAGGGAGCCTTTGAAGGTAGCAGTGTGGAAACTGTTGTAATAGGGAAAAGCGTTGGCAACATTGGTGCATTAGCTTTTTCAAATTGCTATAATTTAAAGAGCATTACAATTCCCGACAGCGTTTATGCTTTGGGAAACAGTGCACTGAGCACAAGAGGACTTGAAAAAATTCATTTGGGAAAAAACCTTCAAAGCTTCAGTAAAAATGTTTTTGGCTACAATTATCCCGACAACCTTTACAGCATTACAGTTTCAGAAGAAAGTGAATATCTTTCTGTAAAGGATAATGTGGTGTTTGACAAAACAGGAGAAAAAATGCTGTTTTACCCAAAAAGCAAAGCGGAGGAAGAGTATATTATTCCAGATGGGGTTAAAATTATAGGGGAAGAATGCTTTTACTATGATTCTCGTTTTACAACACTTACAATTCCTGAAAGTGTTGTTACTATTGAAAAACACAACAATCCGTCAAAGCTTCTGAACGTGAAATATACAGGCACACGTGAAGAGTGGGAAAGAATTGATATTGAAGCGGGCTGTGAAGCCATAAAGGAAGCGGTGATTACTTTCAGCGATGGCAGCACAAAGAACCTGTATGAAAATCTTCGTTATTATGAAAAGGATGGCGAGGTGCATATTATAGGGCTTTGGGATACAAATGCCAAAAGTGTAATAATACCCGGTGAAATTGACGGAAAAAAGGTTCTGTTAGACAGTTCGGCATTTAAGTCAAGTAAGCTTGTTACTGTCACGTTGGATGAAAACATTAAAGAGATACCATACTGTGCATTCTGGATGTGCAAAGACCTGCAACACATAAACCTTGAAAACGTTGAACACATAGACAGCCAGGCTTTTATGTATTGCACTAACTTAAAGGACGTTAATCTTTTAAACATTAAGTCCTGGGCGGGTATAAGCGAGGACAGACTTGATAAAAAAAGAATGCAGTTAAAACTAATACCAAATCCATGGCTGTATACTTACAATACATCCTCTATTTACACGATATTTTATGGTGCGAGAATTGAAAACTTGCGCATAAAGTGGCCTGAGGAAAACTTTGAAGAAGGGGCACAAACCTTCCCCGCGTTTTTTCTAAATGCGGAAATTAAAAATGTTTATTTTGAAAACTTTACCGTATCACCGTCTTTTACTGAGTTTTACGGTATTGACACTTCAAGATACATAAGGCAGAGTGACCCTGATGTTGACCTTGCTTATCCAAGTGCAGAAATGACTATTTTCGGAAATAGTGAAAAAGTGAAGGAGTATGCCAGGGAAATTGGAGTGAATTTTAAGTATACCGATTAAAAAATGTTCTGTGACAGGAGGTAGGAAAATGAAAAAGATTATAAGCTTGATAATTGTGTTATGTATGATGCTTTCCTCTGTGCCTGTTTTTGCAGAGGAGGCTGTGTTGCAGACGGAGCTTTTTGACCGCATAGAAGAGGTGGCAAAAAAGGCAGGCTGCACTGTTTACCGTAATGACAATGCAATAGGCGTACAGAAGGGAACAGAGGGATTTGTGGCAACAAGGGACACTGTTACATATATGAAAGATGGCATGATGGTAAATGAAAGCCTTTATAAAGACGGAATACATGTGAAAATGCCCGAAAATGCTTTTGTGAGCCTTCTGGGTAAGGACTTCAAAAAGAGCGACAGATACAAAGAGGTTATGGAAGGCTTTCAGACAAAGCTTTCCTATGGGCGTTATATTCAGGAAACTATAGACACAGATTACGGCACCATTGTGATATGGGGCTCGGGCGGACATATGCATGCAACGAGCAACGAAATTTCATATGTACGCTATGACGGCGAAAGCATATATATTTCAAATTACAAGGTTCCCCAGGCAAATACCTGGATGCCCTGCAAGTATTCTTCAATTGAAATAAGTGAGGACGGGGAAAAGGCGATAATAACATACCCCGAGATTAAGGAAACGGTTGTGTTTTCACCCGGTGCGGAAAACAGAACCCTTCGCGAAAAGGGGCAGATGGTTGTAACAGTTGACCTTGTTAACTGCACGACAGAGTATGTAAACCATCCAATAAAAGCTCAAAAGTATTTTAAAGATTTTATCGATGGCAATTATTCGTATGTGAGTGTTATTGACCAAAGTGTAGAGGACGAAGACTGCAGGGTGGAGATTGAAGAGGTTTTTACGGGAGCGGAATACACATTTATTACTGCTGTGGTAACACCTAAAAATGATGTGGGAAAAGCGCTTATTGAAAGCCGAACAGATTATGGCTTGATAAAATTTTATGTTACAACACACGGCGGCTTAACAACAAACCCTGATTTTGATATTAAAGGGGTAAGTGAAGGCGATAAAAGATATTTGTTATATAAGACAAAGGGCGGTAACATAGGAACTTTTAAAGAATTGAGAGTTGAAACCCGATACAATGCAGTTAATGAATATCTTGATATCCTCATTCCCGATACAGAGAAGGAGTTAAGGGTGGAGTTTGACGGCGGATATGTTTTGTTAAAACCCTTACGAATTGAGTATCATTTAACAAATCCTCGCGGTATAGATGCTGAAAAGAAAGGCACTCCCAATATTTTAATCGAATTCAAAGACGGCAGTGAAAAATTTATGCAGGAGCTGTGCAACAATATAGTAGGTAGTAGAACAACAAACGGCGTTGTGACTGAGTATGTAAACTACTTCAAAGAAGAGCTTGATTTAAATAGCGTTGAAAGTGTTGTAGTCAACGGTGATAAGGAATATAGGGAAACAAGTGAAGCATACAAGAAGGCAATTGCAAACTATAACTATAATCCGTGGAGGATAACAAATAAAACCGAAACGGACTACGGCACAATAGTAGAGAGGAAGCATGTAGGCTTATTTTCCCATACGGACGGCAGAGACTATGAAAATTATCTGGCGTATGTAAAATACGACGGTACCACATTGGATTTGTCAAGCTATATACCAAACGCTGATAACATAAACAAAATGTTTTATGAAAAAATTGAAATTAATGGGAATGTGGCTGTAATTACATACCCCGAAATCAGAAATGCAGGAACCTATGTTGTAACGGTTGATCTTGTTAACTGCACGGCTGAAAGGGAAATTATTCCCTATATAGAAAAGTCGGAACCTGCAGAGGAGGCTGCCGGGGACGACGGCGTTACGGCAAGTGGCTTGTGCGAGGGTTACTTCTGGGTTGATGAGGAAAGCAGACCTGAGGCTACGGTAAGCTGGGAATATAGTGGCGGTACCCTTACAATTTCGGGTACAGGTGATATGCACGACTTTTACCTCGCTTTCGGAGGCAGGAAATTATATACCACAACCTTGGGCAAGCCGTGGAAAGAATATTACGACAAAATCGAGAAGGTTGTAATTGAAGAGGGCGTCAACTCTGTGTCACATTTCGCCTTTGCAGATTGCAAAAATATTAAAGAAGTGATTATTGCAGACAACGTTACCATAGGAAGAGGAGCTTTTAAAAACCTTAAAAAACTTGAAAAGGTAACACTTGGCAAAAACTGCACATTGGAAATGCAGGCGTTTATTACCTGCACAAGCTTACAGGAGATAACGCTGCCTGAGGGCACAAAGGTGGGCGAGGGTGCATTCAATCATTGCTATTCTTTAAGAACTGTGAAAAGCGAGGGCGAAAACATAAGCGTTGATAAAACGGCATTTAATGATTGCCCCTTACTTGAACGTAAAACCAAAGAATATGACGAATGGTTTCAAATGCGTGAAATGATGGGAGCATATATCCAAAATAAAACTGAAACAGATTACGGTACAATTGTTGAATGGTCAACCCTTAGTTACAGTAAGGTTGAAGGTTCAAAGGTTCATACGTATATATCTTACGTTGCTTATGACGGCAAAGCTATCAGTATCAAAGCACCGATGAGTGATGAAACACGGGTCAGGAAATATGAAGCATTAGAAATAAGCACCGACGGAAAGTATGCCACACTTACTTATCCACAAACAGAAAACGGGGGAAGTGTTGTTATAATCATAGACCTGGTAAACTGCACACAAAGGGTAGTGAATAACTGAGCTTAATAAAAAAGTGCACGCTCGTGCACTTTTTTTGTTGCTTTTATACGCGGAAAATGGTAAAATTATATATAGCTAATAAGTCAGGAGGAGAAAAAATGAAAACACGTAAAATTATGTCACTTGTGGTTGTAATTGCGATGGTGCTCTCCATGATGCCTTCCGTAATTTCAGCCCAGGATGCCCTTACTGTGGCATTTGACACAAAGACCCTTGGTATTCAGGGGGAAAAGGAGCTTAACGGCACAGGCTGGCTTGCGAAGGAGCAGGATGCCAGTGTCCGCTGGAATCAGAACTGGACAGCAGACGGAAAATGGAACGGTTCAGGCGGCGGAACATACGGACTGATGTTCTTTGCATCAAAGGCACGAGAGACTGCAGACGGAACGGTGCAGGCAAACCTTGCCACTTCCGCTACAACGGTAAGAAGCGAAAATGTTGTAATTTCCTTTAATTTCGCATGTCAGGAAAAGGAAAACCTTTACCAGAGATGGAACTTTAAGGATAATGACAATAATGTTTTTGCAACATTCTACTTTGACAAGAATGAGAGAGTAAGCGTTGGCTTAAACGAAAAGAACATTGTGACAGGTCAGGATAAGGCATACGAAATCCGCGGTCAGCAAATGGTTATAGAAGCTAAAAAGAATGCAGGCGGAAAGTATACTGTTACATATACTCTCAACGGCAGAGAGGTTGCAAGTGAAGAGGTTGACAGCGTAAACGGCTTTAAGGGTATTGAAGCTAAAATTCCCAAGTATAACGACCAGTGGGGTGCGGCTGCACTTTTGAACCTTAAGATAAGCTATCTTAAGAATAATTCTGTTACAGCTGCAGAAATTCAGGAATACGCTCTTGTTAACACACCTCCCACAATGAATGTAAATGGCGGTAGCCAGGATTATCTTGTGGATACATTTGAGCCTATTACGATTACACATCCTGCAGGAGATGACCTTATTTATTATACCCTTGACGGAACAGACCCCACACTTGATTCCACTAAGTACGAAGGTCCCTTCTATGTTGGTGATGTAGGTCACGTTAAGGCGAGAGCTATTACTGCAAACGGTAAGCAGAGCGAAATGGTAGAGGCGTGGGTTTACAACCGTCCCTGGGCAGCTACAGCGGCAGAGTTCCGTATTGACGGTGAAAACACCGTAAACAACGTGAAGGTTGCATGGCCCTTGTACCCCAAGGCAACAAAGTACGAGGTTTACCGTGACGGTAAGCTTGTGGGTACAACAATAGGCGATGCTGTTGACGAATATAACCTTCCCGTAAACGTTAATGTGAAGTATACGGTTAAGGCATACAATGGTGATGTTCAGATTGCAGAGGGTACAACAAACACAGTTACAACCTTTGCAATTGATGTAGCAGAAACCACAGGCTACGATGATAACAGAAGACGCGGCTGGGTGCCCACCGATGAAAATGGTGACGATGGTCTGGCAGAGCCTAAGCCCTCCGGTTATAACATTAACGGAAAGTATTATCAGGTTAAGAACGAAGGCGTTTCCCGTGAATTGTTCGAATCTTTGGGTCTTGACCCCAAGATATGGGACAACAGATGTACATGCGTAGCTTTCTACTATAAGGAAAGTGATGACGGCTTTAACTGGCCCGATGAATGGACACCTATTTACCCCGTATTTATCGATCTTCGCTTTGAGGGTAAGCAGGTGGGTATGCATTACGATAAGGAATCCATAATCTGGTCGGCTCATGCTGAAGGTACAAACGGCTATGACGTGGCTAAGTTATTCTTTGCATCCTTCCAGCCCGGTAAAGGCACAAAGGAAGTAGAGCCCTATGCATACATAGTTTCCGGTAACGTAATCAAAAAGCAGGATGACCCCTGGGAGCAGTATGAAAACTACGGCGATGAAGTAGGCAGCAACCAGTTCTCCTCCTTCTATATCGGCCGTCCCTTCGGTCATGACTCAAGAGATATGGTTAAGTATACAGAAGGCGACACAATGTATACCTTCTCTTCCACACGTATGAATCAGGACAAGCTTGTTATTAAGCTTGACGAAAACTGGACAAAGCCCGTTGAGGTTACAAACATTATCCTCAAGAGCCAGAGAAGAGAAGCACCTTCTGTATTCAAATCCGGTGACAGATACTACATTTACACATCCATTGCAAACGGTTGGTTTGCATCTCAGGCAAAGTATTCCTCTGCAACAAGCATTGACGGCGTATGGTCGCCCGGCAGACCTATTGCAAATGCAGGTACCTTCGGTTCTCAGGCAAACGGTGTATGGGGCTACGGCAGTGAAGCAGGCAGATGGGTACAGCGTGGCCACGGCTATAACTGGGGTCAGTCAGGTGGCTGGAGAAAGAGCAATTATCAGATTTTCTTCCACATGGCATTAAATGACGGTATAGCTACAGGTAACTGGTGCTATAAGATGGAATATCATCCTTACTGGGGTGCTATCGCAGTTCAGTCAGGTGAAACAGTATCACTTGGCAAGAAGGCTACTATTGACGGAAAGTTATGCCCCAACCTTACAGATAATGTACAGCTTGAAAGAACAGGCGTAACAGAGGTTGGTCATTTGCCTTATCAGATTATTGTTGACCTTGAGGTGCCCACAGTTGTGAGCGAGGTTAACCTTACAAATGATATTTACAACGGTTCTAACTGTGCAAGCTACTTTAAGGTATACGGCAGTAACGATGAGAAGAACTGGGAATTTTTAGCTGATGCAACAAGCAAGGACGATGACGATCCTGCATTCCGTTCCTGCTGGGTAGATACAGACAAGGCATTCCGTTACATTAAGGTTGA
>JAFSGW010000026.1 GCA_017440585.1 Clostridia bacterium
ACCAGAAATCCTCCGCAGCATAAAATCTTTCAATTATGTACTCATCGGTCATTTCATCCGTTGCGGTCATTGTTTCCGTTTCAATTTCCAAAGCATCCCCAACCTTATTGCACCCTGCCAATAAAGCCAGGCTTATTACAAGCACAAACAAAAGAAACCTTTTCATGCCAAAATCCCTCCAAAAGCTTTATATGAAGATACTATCATATAATTCCCCTGTTTTCAACCTTTTGGCACAGAATGCAGTAATCCTCAAAGGCTTTTTTTGTGTCCTCCTTATACCTTCGGCTCATGGGCACCCTTTCCCAGATGGAATCAAGCAAAAGCTCTGTGCTTTTTACCTTTATAACGTAGCCCAGATTAACAAGCACACCACGGTGCGCCCTTAAGAAGTTCATCCCCTCCAACATAGCTGCAAGCTCACACATTGCACATCTTGCAGTATGTGTAGTTCCATTTTTCATGTGAAGGAGAATATAATGCCCCATGCTTTCAAAAAACACAACCTCGGAAAGGCTCACGCTTACCATCTTATAATTTTCTTTAAATATAAAGTTGTTGTTTCTTATAATTGCATTCATCACTTTACCTTGTCGTTAATAAGTATCGTTACCGAAAATGTTTTTGTTTCCTTTTCAAATTCGCACTTCATTTTAGCTTTGTATACATCAAGTGCCCTCTGCACGCTCTTTAAACCTATTCCGTGCTTTGCTTTATCCTTTTTAATGGTTTTAAAAATGCCATCCGCCATTATTGGCTCTTCCCCACAGCTGTTTATAACCCTTATAACTGTATACGCCTCATTAAGGGTTGATATTTCAAGCTCAATGCACCCTTTAACGGCATTTTCACAGCCCTCTATGGCATTGTCAATAAGGTTTGCAAAAACAGTAACTGTATCAAGCTCATTTATAAAGGACAAATCAACCTTCTGTATGTTAATTTTAAAGTCAATGCCCTTTGCTCCGCATTCACGTAACTTCTGGTCTAAAATAACGTTCAATGCCTTATTGTTTGTACGCTCCACAAGAAGAAGTGCTTTGTTTTTGCTTCGTATGTGCCTTATCTCCTCCATTGCCGCAGCTGTGCTTTCTCCCATAAGCCCTTCAATGTTGTTGCAGTACCTTTCAAAATCGTGCACCATGCCCCTTAAGTCATCGTATCTTTCCCGTAAAAGCTCATAGCTTTTGTGCTCAATTTCCCGTCTGTATCTGTCCTCTGTAAGGCTTTGTATCCTTTCATTTTTATCACTTATCATATTGTACACAAGATAAATGAGCACGTTTGCCACTATTAAAAGCACCGACACCAGAATTAATGCACTATGTCCGCTTTGGTCAACCTGAAGCCTTATTTTAGCAAAGGCATTGAAAAAGACGCAGGTTGCCACGGGCAACATAAGAAACAGCAGTTCCTCCTTAAGTGATGCCACATCTCTTTTCGAGGCGGTGTAACGGCGTAATATTGCCACACATATAAAATATATAAGCTTTGAAAAAGCAGTAAGAATATAAAGCTCTTCCTTTGTCATCAAACTGTGCACATCACCTACGCCAATGTTAAAGACAACACCCACCAGAAGCTCGCTGAACATCATAAAAGCAGTCAGCAGCATACCGGTGAACACATTAAAAAGCATGCTCCTTTTCAGGCTTATATGCAAAAGTGCCGCATTGATAAAAAAGAATAAAAGAACGTTTATCAGAGGCATGGGCGAAAAAATGCAGACAAGTGTATACACACCATATAGCACGGCAGTAACGGCGTTTACAAATGCCCTTGAAGCCTTCAATTCAGCCTCCGAATTAAGATAATATGCAAAAATTATGTATTCTGTAATCAGTGCTAAAATAACGCTTATCATCTCTGTCTGTTCGCCTCCAAAAACATTTTATCCTCAAAGGGAGCGTATTTCCGCCTGGACATATGCACCCCGTATTCCTTATCTTTGTGTGTCAGCTTAACCACCTTGTTATCGTAATAGGAAACATAACCAAGGTTCACAAAAAAGCTCTGATGAGTAAGTGCAAAGGAGTCCGACTCTTCTTCTATCATTGCCTTAACCACGGAAAAGCTCTCCTCTGCCAGAAATTCCTCCTCACGTGTTACCACAAGGGTGTGGCGGTTACTGTTTTCTATATATAAAACCGAATTTATCACCACCTCAGCCTTTCTTTTGTTTTTTCTTGTAAGAGAAATGGTTTTGTTTTTCTCCTCTATCCTGCACAAGGCTTTGCAGACAGAGCTTTCAAGCCGTTCTTTGTCAACAGGCTTATTAAGGTAGCGGAAAGCTTTAATGTCAAAGGCATCGTCAATATATGCCGAATAATTTGTTATAAAGAAAACAAAGCACCCGGGGTTTTTATCAAGGATTGCCTCTGCAACCTGAAGTCCGCTTTTTTCACCCATTTCTATATCTAAAAATGCCATATCATAGCTTTTATTCTCTTTTATAACATCTTCGGGGCAATTTGATTTTTCTATATTGACCTTTATGCACTTTTTACTGAATATATCCTTAAGTATGCAGGCTAATTCCTCCAACACCTTTACTTCATCGTCACACACAAGTATCTGCACATTATCCCCTCCTTATTAAACTTCAGTTTATAATTCCCCTGTCTCTTTGTCAATTACGAATACAAAAACGGCATTAATTTACAAAAGTGGTAAATAATAAAGGGATGCTGATGCATCCCTTTCAGACTGTCGATAAACCCTAAATTTTGCACAATAGCGAAGGGCTCGGGGAAGAAGGTTCCCCGAATAAAATAGGAGGGGCTATCGCATTGCTCCTCCGAAAGTGCCGATTTTATGGGGCTCGCAAGCCCCTTGCACGATGCTGAGCTATCCGAAGCGTTAGCGAGGCTAATAGCTCGTATGCGAAAACTGTCCGCGATTGGCAAGCTATGGGCGATGACAGAGCGGTTACAGTTGACCACTGAAATTGGCACTTTGTTCCTCAGGAAAAAATTAACAAAAAATATTGCTCTTAGCAAGATTTTTTGTTGCGTGTCGAACTTTTTCGACACGCTAAAAGGGATGCTTCAGCATCCCTTTATTTTTTATTCTATTGTTACCGCTTCAAGATAAGGCACCATTCCGGAAACAGAGTTCCAGAGCATTACCTTAACGTTTTCTGTTGTTGCGTCCGCTTCAAAGGCACCGTTTTCAACCTTTACAGCCTTTGCACTCATAAGAGCATCATCGTTATCGTAGCTTGCTACAATTACAATGCTTTCGCCCAAAGCTTCTTCAGTGATAACATTACCTGTTACCTTACCGCCGGAAAGCTTTACGTTTTCAAATTTTACAGCTGCAGGAAGAATAACCTCAAGATCTGTCACCTTAAGCTGACCGGGTGTGGAAACACCGCTGCCGGCATATACCATAATCTTACCTAAATCGTTGCAGGTAGCACTTGTACGGAAGGAGAAGTTATCTGCAATTGTCTTTCTTTCACCGTCAACCTCAACATATACAGAATACTTCTTCGTTGTGATGTCCGCTTCGATTGTAAGAGGATATGTCTTGCCTGCTTCATAGTTGATTGTGTTTGTCTTATTGTAGCCTGAGCCGTTATAAGCATCAAAGTAGCCGTCCCTTGTAACTCTCACGTAAATAGGCATATGACCGTAGCCTGTAGGTGTAACATCCTTATCACCGAAGGACACACCTGCATCTATGCCTGCCGCCTGAGGAATTACATTGAATTTATAGGTTACCGTCTTTTCAGCAACGGGAATGTTATATGTCTTCCATGTGCTTTCAAGAGTAGACTCAAGATAGCTTGTCACGGGCTTAACAAGAAGTGTATATTCCTTCTTTACCTCTGCACCCTTATAAACAAATGTAC
>JAFSGW010000027.1 GCA_017440585.1 Clostridia bacterium
AGTACGGGTTCGAGAAGCTTCAAAACATCTCGAAAAAGTTCAAACTTTTCATCAATGTAGAAAACCCTCACGTTCTGTGAGGGTTTTCCGTGATTTTATGCCTTTTGGCTATCGACAAACCTCACCACTCGACGTACCTATCCGTTTGAGGTGCCCTCATTGCCTACGCTAAATCACTTGGCAATTTCGACCTCGGCACAACCCTGCACACTCCCTTCTTCCGCCACCGGCGGCGGTCGTGTTCGGTTCCTTCGGGCAAGGGTGAACTGCGGGGCGGACACCGCAGTTCCCTTCGGTTTGTCAATTCTGAACAATTTTTTCTACCCCCTTAAAAGGGAATGTAAAAAACAGCGTTTTTTTACATTCCCTTTTCTTTCCTGTTTTGTAACAGTATAAATCTTCCTTGTTTGCAGATAATAACGGTGCAATTACAAAAATAAGGAGACTTAATATATGAAAGCCACAGGCATTGTACGTCGCATAGACGATTTAGGCAGAGTTGTTATCCCTAAAGAAATAAGAAGAGTTTTACGTATCCGCGAAGGTGCACCCCTTGAGATTTTCACAAAGCAGGACGGGGAAATAATTTTCAAAAAATACTCCCCCATCGGCGAGCTTGGTGACTTCGCCTACGACTACGTGGACACACTTTCAAAAACAAGCGGTACTGCCGCAATAATAACCGACACAGACAGCGTCATTGCAGTATCGGGTGCACCTAAAAAGGAGCTTGCTGAAAAAAGGGTAAGCCCTCAGCTTGAAAAGCTTATGGAGGAAAAGTCGAGCTTTATAATGAAAACGAGCGATGACTGCATCCCCGTTATTGACGGTGGCGATAAGTATATGGCAGGTGTTGTACACCCCATCATTTCCGAGGGCGACACTATAGGCAGTGTGGTGCTTTTAAACGAGGACGGCAACTTCGGCGAGGTACAGGATAAGCTTGCACAGTCTGCCGCAGGCTTTTTAGGCAAGCATATGGAAAATTGACAAACTGAAAGGGAGCATTAATGCTCCCTTTCAGTTTTAATTATAATTCAATTATTGCAATATCGTATGGTGCAAGTGCTACGCTCACCTTGCCGTTATCTGTCATAACGCTTGTTATCTCCTCTGTTTCCGCATTATTAATAATAACAAGCTTTTTATCCCCGGGGTAATATGCACATTCTGTCTTCACATTGTCTGTAACATACTTCTCACCTTCACAGCCCGTAAGTGACAGAATAAGCCTTAAAAGCTCACCTGCATTTTCCACACTGTGACGGTATCCGCCCATATACACGCCCATGCCCTTGCCGAAGGGATGCTTTGTAAGGGCAGGCACACCGCCTTCATCCTTTAAAACAACGGTATCGCCGTCTGTTATGTAGGCGCCCTTATTGCAAAGCACATTTAAATTACTTCCCTTTGCCTCGTAGCTCCATCTGCCGTGGCAAATTCTGTCGACCTCGTCAATGTCCATACCCAATACGTGAGAAAGCCTTAATTTAGTGTCGTAGCCTTCTGTTGCAGAGGGCTCGTTAACACCTATCACACAGCCGCCGTTATATGCCCATGCTGTTACCTTTTCCATTATTTCATTATCCTGCCACATTTTTCCGCCCGACCATGCACTATCCATTACGCCTGCATTTATGAGCACGTCAAAATTGTCAAGCTTGCCCTTCTTCACGTCCTCAAAGTCAATAAACTCAACCTCAAAGGGCATACCGGAAAGACTTTCGATAACGTTTATAAGGTCAACATCGGGATGCTCATGCAAATGACCCGAGCAGGTCCAGCTTCTTAATTTGCCCCAGAAGGTTAAAACTGCAATCCTGGGCTTTAAAGTGAGAGGGCCACCATTTGAATGGAAGTCTCTTATCATTCTGAACTCATCAGAAAGCTTTTCCATGTAATCGTTAAAATCAGGGAAAGGCAGTGTAAGGGACAAATATCCACCTAAGCCTATACGGTCAATATTTGCTCTTAAAAGTGCTCTTCTTACGTTTCTCCAGTAAATCTTTGCATCACGTGTGGGGTCACCGCCCTCCTTGAAGGTGGGAAGACCGCCTAAGCCCACGGGGAACAAATACGGATGCAGGCGTATTTCGTGGGTTTCCACGCCCTTAACGCCCGAGCAAAGCCTTACCTCAAAGCCGGAGAAAACGCACTTTATAAGCCCGTCAAAGCCAAATTCGGAGAACCTTTCGCCCCAGGGCTCAACACCAACCCAGCTGTCGTCATAGAAAACGTAAGCCTTCTTTCCGTATTCGTGAACAATATCAATAAGCTCCTTGCCGAATTCAATGTTGAAATCGTTAATAAACTCCATCCAGTCAAGCTTCTTTTCGTCGCACACACAATGTGTTGCATGAAGCTTGCCCTTGTTTACAAAATCCTCACTTGTCAAGCCGTAGCCGTATTTTTCACGGAACTTATCAAGTGCATAAGGGCTCACGGTAAAATCATAGCTTGCCCAGTCTGTGTACATGTTACGGCGTCTTTCGTCGCTGCCCCATATCCACACAAAGTTATAGAACATACTTGTAAAGCGAACAACAGTTGTCATGGGATGCTTTTCGCACCAATTGCGCATCCAGTTTTTCATATAATCCTGCGTTTGAGGGTAAATGGGGTCAATCTGCATTAAATGCTCCTTGTCCCAGTTGTTTGTTGTGTGGTTGTACATGGAAATTTCTTCCCATATTCTGTATGCAAGGAAGTTTACGGTATATTTATGCCAGGGTGTGGTTTTAACCGTAACCTTGCCGTCAGCATACTTCCACTCTTTAACCTCTTCGTTTGTTGTTCTGTCAAAAACCTGCCAGTATTTAATACTGTCCGCACTTTCGTTTATTTTAAACTGCTCGATAAAAAAGTCCTTCATAAGCTCAATTGTAAGCTCTTCACCATCTGCCACACGGGGCTCTGTCATTAAAAAAGTCTGCTGCAGTTTATCTGTGTTTTCCTTTGCCCACTCATTGTGGTCACGTATAATGCAAATTGTTGAATAAATACCGTAGCCTGCATTTATAATTTCATCAGAAAGTGTTGTGCCGTCACTGTCTCTTATAACGTCTGCACCCCACTTTTCGGCTAATTCAAGTGTTAACTTTTCATATCCGGACTCACCTGGAAGTGTAAATCCGCCTTTTGTTTTGCTCATAATTAAAGCCCCCTTTTCTTATTCACTTTATCATAGGCAACTTCTTTTGTACATTTGAAAATGTTGCATTTTTGAAGCCGGGCTGAATTTTAGTCCATCTGACAGCACAGTATTCTCTTCCGGGCAGTTTTATCCTCACCATTCCCGAAAAACACCTTTCTTTTTAACGGCTGCTATTTAACCTCTTATCAGTTAAATTTGGGCAGATAATCGCCGTGAGCCTCAATGAGCTCGTCGACCATCTTCTTGATTGTGTCAATATCCAACTCGCTTGCTGTATGGGGGTCAAGCATTGCCGCCTGATAAATATGCTCCTTCTTTTTTGTTCTTGCCGCCTCAATTGTTAAAAGCTGAACATTTATGTTTGTCATGTTCATTGCAGCACACTGCACGGGAAGAGCACCTACATAGCAGGGGTTAATACCCATACCGTTCACAAGGCAGGGCACCTCAACACATGCCTCCCGAGGAAGGTTTGTAATAAGGTGATTTGTATTAAGCACATTACCGCCTATCTGATAGGGCTTGTTTTCAACAATGCTCTCCATTATGTGAGAGGCATATTCACTGCTTCTCTTGTGCTCCTTAACGCCATTTTCCAGAAGCTCCTTATATTCCTTTTTCCAGCCCTCAATCTGATTTATACAGCGACGGGGGTATTCATCAAGAGGTATGTTATATTTCTTTATAAGCTCAGGATACTTGCTCTTTATGTAGAACATATTGTACTCTGCGTTATGCTCGCTGGACTCGGTGCAATAATACCCAAAGTTTTTAATGTATTCCATTCTTACCTTGTCGCACACATCATCCCTGGCAATATAATCGTCAATTTTAGCCTTTATTTCAGGATATAAGTCCACCCCGTTTTTGTCCCTGATTTCCAGAAGCCACGCCATATGGTTGATGCCTGCAATAATTTCTTTTCTGCCATCCAGTTTGTCCCGCATATCAAGGCTCTTTAAAAGGTGCTCACTGCAAACCTGAACGCTGTGGCAAAGTCCCACTGTTTTTATCGGAGTATAGCGGAGCATATATCCCGCAAGCATTGCCATGGGGTTTGTGTAGTTTAAAAACAGCGCATCGGGGCAAACCTCGGCCATATCACGGGCAAAATCTTCCATGACGGGGATAGTACGAAGTGCACGCATAATACCACCTATGCCCAAGGTGTCGGCAATTGTCTGTTGTAAGCCGTACTTTTTGGGTATTTCAAAGTCAATTATTGTTGAGGGGTCATAACCTCCAACCTGAATGGCATTAACAACAAAGCTTGCATTACGAAGAGCATCTTTTCTTTGTTCAACTCCGCAGTAGCATTCAATCCTGCCGTAGCCACCCATTGTTTTTCGCATTGCCTCCAAAATAACACGGCTTTCCTCAAGCCTCTCAGGGTCAATGTCGTAAAGAGCAAATACGCTGTCACGAAGAGACTCCACACACAAACAGTCGCCTATTACATTTCGTGCAAAAACAGTGCTTCCCGCACCCATAAATGTTATTTTCATATCTCTTCCTCCTCAATAGCGGCTTTTTTTGTGTTTATTTTTCTTATAACCTCACTGTCAAACTTAAATTTGCGGTCATAGGTTAAAAGCCCGTTCTGCTCCTGCTCAACATCGTAAAGCTGAGTATAGCAAAAGCCCATTATGTATTTATTGTCCAGCAGGGCTTCCGTTAAGCCCTTGTACCTTTCAATAAATTCCTCCTTTGTTTTCGGCCCGTTTCCGTAACCCCAGCCGTCATTGCCCACTGCCCAGAGTATTCCGCCGTATTCACTTACAAACACAGCTTCTCCCCTGTAGGTCTGCCTTGCTCGGCTGTTTTCATTTCTGTATAAATGGTCCTTTACAAAGCCTTTATCTATTTCATCAAAATATGTTCTGAATTTATCGGGGTCCTGCTCATAGTCATGCACGTCAAAAATATCGGTTTTCACGTGATAATGACCGCTTGTATCTATAACCGGTCTTGTTTTGTCCAACGCCTTTGTAACAAGGTAAACGGTTTCAACAGCCTTGTCACACTGACATCTGCCCTCAAAATTCCAAAGCTCGTTAAAGGGTGCATAGCCAATAATTGACGGATGGGAATAATCGCGTTCAATTGCCTCTATCCATTCGGGCAGAAAATGCTCAAGCTGTTCATAGCGTGTTATGTCAAAGCCCCAGTTTGCATGCTCCTCCCACACCATATAGCCCAGTTTATCCGCCCAGTATAAGAACCTTGGCTCAAAAATCTTTTCGTGAAGCCTTGCTCCGTTAAAGCCAAGCTCCATGGAATATAAAATATCGTTCTTCAAATCCTCATCAGTGGGTGCCGTGTATATTCCCTCGGGGTAAAAGCCCTGGTCTAAAACCCATCTTCCGAAAACGGTTTTTCCGTTAAGGGTAAACTTATATCCGTCCAAGCCCACCTCTCTTAAACCAAAATAGCTTGTTACCTCATCTGTAATTTCGCCATCCTTTTTAAGGGTAAGCTTTAAATCATAAAGGTTACCTTCGCCAACATCCCATAAATGCTTTTCCTCAAGAGGTATTGAAAAGCTCACTGTATCGGTATATGCCTCTGCCCTCTTTTCACCTACAGCCTTGCCCTCCCATAAGGCAACAGCTTCAATTTCACAGCCACAGCCCTTTTCCATGGTTATTTCCAATATTACTGCAGGTGTATTTATATCACTTGTCGCTTTTATGTTTTTAACGTAGCTTTCATTTACAAATTCCAGCCACACAGTCTGCCATATACCCGTTGTTCTTGTATAGTAGCAGTTGTAGGACTCTTTTCTTCCGCTTTGCTTTCCTGCAGGCTGATTATGGCTTCTCACATCATCATACACACAAAGGGAAATTATATTTTCGCCACTCTTAACAAAGGCTGTTATGTCAAAGGAAAAGGAGGTATAACCACCCTTATGCTCTCCCACCTTTTTGCCGTTCACAAACAAGATTGCATGGTAGTCCACTGCACCAAAGTGAATAATCACTCTTTTGTCAATCTGCGGAAGGACTATTTTTTTCAGGTACCATACCGAGTCCATAAAATCAGTATGTCCTACACCCGACAGTTTGCTTTCGGGGCAAAATGGTACAAGTATTTTTCCGTTCAATTCACTTCTTGAAAAATACTCATTCTCTATTCCGCATTTTTCGTTGTCTATTTCAAAGTCCCACTGACCGTTAAGGTTAATCCAGCCCTCTCTCACCAACTGAGGGCGTGGATATTCCTTTCTTGGTATGTTCATACTGTTCACCTTTCCGAGCCGTAAAATTCAACTTCAGAAATACGGCTCCATCCATTAACCGTGTTTCCTTTTACAACTATTTTTATATACCTTGCTTCTTTATTTACATCAACATTTACAAAATCATCACTTTTAACCGGACTTGTTCCTTTATGAATAAGCTCCCAGTTTTCATTATCCTCCGAAATGTATACCTCATATGGGAAAATTCTTTCATCATCATATTTAAAGAATGACACCCTCAACTTATCCAAGGAATAAATCTTCCCTAAATCATACACAATATTCTGCTCACCAAAGGTAGCCCACACAGTTTCCTTGTTCTCATCAAAGGAATTTTTTGCACTGTTTTGTTCTTCAGGTTCACTTGATGCAACGAAAGACTGTATTTTCAATCTTTGCAGAAGCTCACCCTCACGATTATAGCTCAACACGGGCTTCAGATTATCCCACACAAAAACCTTTACGTCCTCCGCTTTTAATTTCGGGTAGTCCAGTCTGCCTATATGCCTGTAAACAGATGCTTTCTTCATAACATCATTTTCAAAGACTGCAATAACTGCAAGCATTTCTCTTGTTGTGTATATTTCAACACTATCCTCGTCTATATGAACCCAATATTCATTTTCATAAGGCATTTCGTCCTGCAGCAAAGCCGTTTCATACCGTATAAAATCGAGGTCATTCCTCAGAAGGGTTATTTCACCTGTATTTTCATCATATTCCGCTGTTATTTCAAGCATTTCACACAATGAATCAAAAGGCACCATAGCAGTCCCTCTCAAATTTACAACCGATTTGCCTATAACCAAATCTGCTGTTTTTCCGTTAAAGGATACAGTAACATTTTCCCCGTTCTGTATCATTCTTGCTCCGGAAATCTCGCAAAGAAATTCAAGAGGCATGTAAACATCCCCCATAGCCTCTATGGGTGCAGTATTCAATCTATATCTTTGTCCGTTTATATTTGCATCAGCGGAATTTATTTTCATTTTGCCGTAGCCCGAGGAATAATAGCCTAAATGAGGAGGCTGATTATAGCTTGAGTTCTGCCACACAACACCCATGCGGTACACGTGATCCGTCATAAGTGACGGCAGTGCAAATTCTGTGGGTATTGTTGTTGTGTAAATTCTCAGTGCCGTTCCGTCAATTTTTTTGCAGATAATTTCTTCTCGCCAGTCGCCTAAAACATCAGCCGACAAGCACGGTGTAGCCTTTGTACCATTAATTGAGCTGAATCCGTCGGGCCATGCATCAAAATAATCTGCCATGCTTCCGTCTGGATTATATCCCACAACATGGGTGCCGCTCATAATCTCTTCGTACAAATCTCCATCCCAGAATATACGGAAGTTATTACCGTAATCGGGAGCCTCTGTAGTTTCACCCCATGAATTTATTCTTCTTGCACCGCTTCCTACATTTACAATATAGTTTCCGTCAAATGGGCCTACGTTTGCAATCATTCCTCTTCCCGTGTCCTTTGCTCCGGGTATGTCGAACAGCTTCTCACCCGTAGCCGCATCAAAAATAGTGTAACCAAACTCTCCTGCTTCGTGCACAGAGAAAAATTCGAGCCCTTCATTATCAGGGTCAAAGTCACCTAAATGCATGGCATCGCCGTGACCCTCAAAGCCACACCAGAGCACGCTTCCGTCATTATCTAAGGTCAATGAGCCTAAGAATATTTCATCGCAGCCGTCGCCATCTCCGTCACCAACAGAAATATTATGATTGCCGTTACTTCCGTAGGCTTTATAGGGCTCATCCTTTGTGTCAAATCTCCACACCTTTGTAATTTTGCCGTCTTTGTACTTATATGCTGCCACTACTGTTCTTGCATAATAACCCCGCTGGAAAACCATGTGCGGAGTTACTCCGTCAAGATATGCCACGCAGGCATTATACCTTTCACTTCTGTTACCGTAATCATCGCCAAAGCTCTTTATTGTGTCTATACCTTCATTCTGAGGGTCAAAGTCGCACTTTGCCAGCATTTTCCCTGTTTCCCCGTCAAAAACGGCAACCCAAAGAGGCCCGGATAAGTTTTTACCTGCTCCGTTTCGCCAGTCCTTATTTCCGTCTCCGATAACATTTCCGCAGCCGTCAATTGTTCCGTCTGAAATTCGGAATGAAACCTCTGCCTTTCCGTCCATATCAAAATCATAAACGAGGAACTGTGTATCATGAGCACCTGCACGAATATTTACACCTAAGTCAATTCTCCACATATGTGTACCGTCAAGCTCGTATGCATCAATGAACACTCTGCCGCTGGCACCATCGTGAGAGGAATCCTTACAGTTTGAAGGGTCCCACTTTAAAACAATTTCCCATTCACCGTCTCCGTCCAGGTCACCTACCGATGCATCACCGGGTCCATATGTGGGTGGCACGGGTACCACTACATCCACAGCATTAAGTGCTGCCTGTGTTATTTCTTCCGTGCAAGGCAAAAATTCAAAATATGTTGCATTTTCTTTTTTTGAAAGGGTTGTTGCTCCGTTTTCACCCAGTAAAAAATAAAGGTTACTTTGAAATCCCTTTATCAGATAACCTTTTTCAGTTTCCTCTACATAAAACTTCTGATTATCGCCGCCGTGATAACCATAAGTCTGCACCTTTGTTCCAACAGTAGTGCCGAATTTATAAATATCAATAGCTGTTCCGTCAGGTGCAAGGAAAACCTTCAAATCATCCTCAATGGGCACAATTGTCCATATCTCACCTATATCCATTACCTTATCGTCGCTTTTAATTGTAACATGTTTTATATCAGGATATGTGTATGTATAGGGGTCAGGCACCTCCAAAGGTATTTCCAGAAACTGCCCTTCCCACACTGAAACAGGCGTATCGTTTATTTTATATTCACCTGTACCGTCTGCACCAACGTCTGTATAGTTTGTAAGTGTCGTTTTTGCAATAACCTCTCCGTTGCGACAGATTGTATATTCCTCCCTGTCATCCATTGGCCATGACAAAAACACACCCTCGTCACACTTTATGGCAACAGGCGGATTAATCCCCTCTGCATGGGCAAAAACAGTTATTCCTATTATTATAATTAAAGCTGATAATAACTTTTTCAACTAAATCGCACCCCTTCATAGACAAAATCGCCTTATAAGGCGTTTTCCTCATAAGACGATTTTATCACATTGCAAAATCACTGTAAATCGAGTTTTTGTAACACTCGATATCGATTTATCACCATTTTGGCTTTTTAATTTATTTCAACCAATTTCCACTTCTGGCTGTCACCGCCGTGAATTGCATTCTGAACAATACCTTCGCCGTATTTGTCAATGGGAAGCTTTCTTCCGCGGGCTGTTATATAACAGCCACCCTCTGTAAACTCAAACGAAAACTTCTGATTATCTCCGTTACCTACATCCCACACAATAATCTGCACACCGGGGTCAGTCCAATGGTTGTAAACGTCAAGATTGCGGTTGGTTTTCGCTGTTCTTATGTGGTAAAAGCCCTCCGTGCCCGAGTCAAGTATTTTAAACCTCTGGTTTTCGGCATTTGTGTAGTCGCTTGTAAAAAGCTTATTTTCATCATTTGTAAGTGCCTTTCCCGACTGACAGTTTATAATTGCATAGGTTTTATCGGGTGAAATCTGAACCTTTTCAATTTCCTTTTCAACCTTTTTTAAGGTGCCATCCTCGGAAAGCATTACGCCGAGCTTTTCCGCTAATACTTTTTCAGTAATGTAGAATTTTCCGTCACGCTTTACCACATCCTGACTTCCACAGCTAAAGCCGTTTATGTAAAGAGTAGTACCCTTTCCCTTTACGGCTTCCGTATCAATGCCGTTTATAAAGAGGCTGTCTGCATTTTGGTCATAATCAATGGGTAAAGAAAGAGTGTCAACCGCCACAAGACCTTCCTGTGCCATTGCGGAAAAATTACCTAAAACTAATGCGAGTATTGTTATGAATAAACCTATTTTTTTCATTCCCACACCTTCTTTTCATAGGTTACTGCACTCTCGGGTGCCACATTTACAACCGTGTTGCCTACCTTCACCTTTTTAAACACCTTCGCAGAATTGTATAAGGTCACCTTTGTTTCGTTTTCATACCTTACAACACCTGCAACCTCACTTACCTTATCCATGTCATCAGGTGCTTTGAATGCTGCCTTTTCCTTCTCGTTGCAGGGCTCAATTGTTACCTTTGCATTGCCCTGAACATTAACCAAAAGCTCTTTTGCACCGCCTTCAAGGTAGATTACAGCCTTATCGTCCATTTCCCAGGTAAGGTAGTTTTCGCCGTTTATGCCAACTGTTGCATTGCCCTCAATTGTAACACGGCAGAAGGGTACCTCGCCCCATATGCTTACATCAAAGGCTTTTTCTCCGCTGAAGCTTGCCGTCTGCACATAACCGTTTTCCTTTCTCGACGTGCAATCGGGCAAATAGCACATAAGCTCTGCAATTTTTTCAGCAGCTTTAAATCTTTCATGATTATCCGAGGCTTTGATTTCAAGCATGGTGGCATCAACAACTGTTACGCCCATGCTTTCAAGCTCTGCTGTGTCAGCATCACTCAACATAACAGCATAATCGCCGTCTTCTGCCTTATTAATTATCTCATCTGCAGAATTAACTTTTATAATACCCACCGACTTATCAAAGAAATAGTCAAGCATTTTTGTAACGCCCTGTTCGTCGCCAAGGGTAAACACATTCACAAAATCTTCTCTTGCCTTGCCTCTTTTAATTGTAACTACCCTTTCCTCGCTGTTCCAGTCCACACTCATTCCAAAGGCTTCGGCAATAACCCTCACGGGCACCATTGTTCTGTCGTTTACAATAACGCTTTCCGTGTCCATTTCCTTTTCCTGCCCGTTCATCGTATACGCACGTGTGCCAATCTGTGTGCTGAATACCGAGCCGTTCTTTGAAATTTCAACAAGTCCGTTATCGTATTCTACATTAAAGTCAAAAAGCTCTGAAATAAAGCGTAAGGGCACCATTGTTCTGCCGTTTGCAATGTAAGGAGCAGCATCTACCGTAAGCTTCATTCCGTTAATATCAGCATTCTCGCTGTCAATCCAAAGCCTTAAGCCACTTTCGGGATAATAGCCTAAATGAGGCGGCTGATTGTAGCTTGAGTTCTGCCATACAACACCCATGCGGTAGGTGTGGTCTTCCATAAGAGAGGGAAGCGAAAATTCCGTAGGAATAGTTGTTGTATAAATACGCAACGCCTTATTATCCTCTGTTTTCCAGATAATTTCTTCTCTCCAGTCGCCGAAGATATCGCAGGTTAAGCAGGGGGTTGATTTTGAGCCGTTAATTGATCTGCAGCCCTCACCCCATGTGTCCATAATATCAACCCTGCCTCCGTCGGGAGCATAGCCAATTATTGCAGTGCCTCCCAGTATTTCCTCGTACAAATCACCGTCCCAGTAAACACGGAAGCTGTTTCCGTAGTCTCCTGCAGTCACATCTTCTCCTAAGGAATTAATTCGTCTTGCACCACTGCCTACGTTTACAATATAGCTGCCGCCAAAGGGACCTGCATTTAAAATCATGCCTCTGCCCGTGTCCTTTGCTCCGGGTATGTCAAATATTTTTTCGCCTGTTGCCGCATCGTGAATTGTGTAACCAAACTGTCCCGATTCGTGAACAGAGAAAAATTCAAGCCCTTCATTATCGGGGTCAAAGTCGCCTAAATGCATAGCATCGCCGTGACCCTCAAAGCCACACCAAAGCACGCTTCCGTCATCGTCAAGGGTCAGTGAACCCAGGAAAATTTCATCCTTTCCGTCACCGTCGCTATCTGCAACGGAAATATTATGGTTACCGTTACTTCCGTATCTGCCTAAGCCCTCATCGCTTGTGTCAAAACGCCATACCTTTGTAATTTCGCCGTTTTGATATTTATATGCCGCCACAACAGTTCTCGCATAATAGCCACGCTGGAAAATCATGTGAGGTGTTTCACCGTCAACATATGCAACACAGGCATTATATCTTTCGCTTCTGTTACCGTAGCCGTCACCAAAGCTTGAGGAGGTTTCTCTGCCCACATTCTGCGGGTCAAAGTCGCACTTTGCAAGCAGCTTTCCTGTTGCGCCTTCAAAAACTGCAACCCACAATGGTCCTTCAAGGTTTCGTCCGCCTCCGTCAAGCCAGTTTTTTGTTCCATCTCCGATAACATTGCCTGTTCCATCAATTGTACCATCGGAAATTCGGAAGGAAACCTCTGCCTTACCGTCCTTGTCTAAATCGTAAACCAGAAACTGTGTATCATGAGCACCTGCACGGATGTTTACTCCCAGATCAATTCTCCACATATGTGTGCCGTCCAGCTCATAAGCATCAATAAATACTCTGCCGCTTTGTCCGCCATGAGAGGAGTCTTTTGCATTGGAGGGGTCCCATTTTAAAACAACCTCCCACTCGCCGTCGCCGTCAAGGTCACCAATTGATGCATCACCGGGGCCATAGGTTGCAAAAACAAGTGTATTTCTTACAGAATCAACAACGTTCTGAGGCACAGCTTTGTTTGTTTTCTTAATTGAAAAGGCTGTAGCATTTGGCTTTTCTGCCAGACGAAGGTCACCTTTATCAAAAACCTCAATATAAAGCTGGCTCTGCTCGCCCTTTAAATAAACCTTACCGTTTTCTTCTTCAATGGCAAAGCGCTGGTTTGGAGTGTTGTAGTAGCTGTAAACACAAAAGCCTGTTCCCACCTCAACACCATGGTCAAGAACGTCAATGCTCTGAGCCTCATCGTTCATAAAAACGGTGTAGCCCGTATCATAGGTATAAATATACCACTCATTACCAAATGTAATATCACCCTTTTCGCTTGTAAGGGTAATGCTATCCATCTTGGGTGCTTCCACCTTATAGGGGTCGGGCACAGACAAGGGTATTTCAATATACTGCTTGTCCCATACCTCAACGGGCGTAGTATCAATCATATACTTACCCTCACCGGTTGCACCCTTGTCCACATAATTTGTCATGGTCGTTTTTGCAATTTCCGCTCCGTCACGGTAAATTACATATTCCCTGCCCTCTTCTTCCATCTGCCAGGACAAATACACGCCATCCTCAACCTTTATTGCCACCGGCTTCGTGCCCGGCTCTGCACTGCAGGGCAAAGCCATAAGCAATAATGTAAAAATTGTCAACAGAAACTTTTTCATTTTATCTCCCCCTCATGCTTTATATTTAATTTCATAATTAATTCCGTGCATTCCGCCAAAGGCACCCTTTTTTATAAGCTCCTCACATTCCTCGTGGCAAATAAGCCACTTATTGGTCATAAACAACAGCTTATCCTCATCAGGGAGTGCTATTTCATCGTTTGTTCCCTCAGGCAAGCCTATCACGCAGGAAAAGCCTTCGTCCGATACCTGGCAGGCACAGTAATGAAGGGTTGTTGCATACATTTCGATAATTTCACCCTTTTTTAGGTAAAATGCCTTTACATTTTTTGTGTCATAACGATTATTTTCAATTTCGTACTGTAAGCCCAGCATAACAACTATAGGTGTCACGGCAATATTAATCTCCGAGCAGCGGTGAAATTCAAAGGCGTTAAGCATGCTGTTCTGCCCCCAGCACAAGCCAATCTGTGCAGGGCACTTTCCAAAAATAACATCACGGAGCTTTGGTGCACAATTGAGCTTTTCAAACTGAGGAATGCTCATTTCGTACCTCACGCCATTCTGGGGTATTTCTATTCCTTCACCGCATTTTACAATTTCACTTGTGTCAAAATCCAATACCCTGCCATACCTTTTGAATTCATCATCGTGTATGCTGAAAATCGGGATATCAGGATTGAGTTTTCTGAGCTTGTCAATCATCTGCTTTTTCTCCTCCCGTTGAAAAAATCGCCTTAAAAAGGGGTTGCTTTTAAGATGATTTTATCACATAATACCTTCACTGTAAATATTTTTATTAATACTATTATGTATAATCTTCCTCTTTTACGTTTTCCTTTGCCGCTGCCGATGCAAGTGCACGATACTTCTTTTCATCACCTTGCATTTCTTCAACGGTTTTAACTTTTTTTGTAAAGCCCTTTACGGGTCTGTAGGGCACTTTTTTATCCTTAAGACGTTCTTTAGCCTTTTCAATTTCCTCCTTGTACTGAGGAAGCCACTCTTCCCCTGCAACAAGCATTTCGTCAACCATCTGCTTGATTTCGTCGGGAGTACACACAGCACCCGTCAGAGGGTCAAGCATTGCCGCCTGCCTTAAAAGACTGATATCGCCCCTTACCGCAGCTTCAACGCTGAGCTTCTGCACCCACACGCTCTGTGAGCATATTGCCGCACAGCCCAAGGGCAAATCGCCAACCTTCGGCACACTGATGCCGTTGTAATCAACATAGCAGGGCACCTCAACAACGCACTCATCGGGAAGGTTTGTTATGGTGCCGTTGTTCATCACATTAAAGTGACCGCGATAGCATCTGCCCGTTTCAAGACCTTCTATGATATAGCTTCCGTGCTCATTGGAACGCTTTTCGGGAACAAAGCGTCTGGGCTCACCCTTCATCCAGTTGGGAAAGTCCGTTTCAAACCAGTTTCTGCCTTCCTTGCACACTCTTAAATAGCCTGCCGTTTCACCCTGAATCCAGTCGGAAAAGTTAATCCATTTTTCCATATCCTCGGGTCGCTTTCTGTACCACATTAAATATTCTGACAAATGACCGTTGCTTTCGGTAGAGTAATAGCCAAAATTTTTCATAACGTCAAGACGTATATTTTCATTTTTGGCAAAGTCAGCTTTTTCCATGTATTCAAAAAGCTCCCCGGTACGCTCCACACCGTCGGTTTTCACGCTTATGTACCAGGTCTGATGGTTAAGCCCTGCACAGATAATGTCAACATCCTTAACATCCTTCCCCAGAGCCTTCGCTATCTGCCAGTGTCCGTGCTGCACCCCGTGACAAAGCCCCAGGGTGGGTACCTTGCCGTATTTATTGCACGCCCATGTCACCATGGCATTGGGGTTTGAATAATTGAGAAGGATGCAATCGGGATGTGCCACCTCACGAATATCCTTACAAAATGCGAGCATGGCATCTATACCTCTCTGCCCGTACATAATACCGCCTATGCAAAGGGTATCGCCAACACACTGGTCAACACCGTATTTTAA
>JAFSGW010000028.1 GCA_017440585.1 Clostridia bacterium
ACAAGCAACATGGTGCATCAGGCATCGAAGATGGAAAGCGTGAAGGAAAAGGAAGAATACATCAAGTGGCTTTATGACTTTGAATACGAAAGAATGGGTCTTCCCAAGCCCGACATGGTGCTGTTTTTGGACATGCCCCCCGAGATTTCTGCAAGGCTCAATATGGAGCGGAAGAATAAGATAACGGGAGAAGACGTGAAGGACATTCACGAAAGCGACCTTAATTATCTTAAAGCAAGCTACGACAATGCTCATTTTGTTGCAAAAAACCAGGGCTGGACAAAAATTGAGTGTGCACCCTGTGGCAATTTAAGAACCATTGAGGATATTTCAAAGGAAATATTTGACGTTTGTAAGGAGATTTTATGATTTTCAGAAAGCTTGTTCCCAAGGATAAGGAACTTTTTGATAAATATAAAAGCAAGGACAGCCGATATTCGGAAAATAGCTTTGTGACTTTGTATATATGGGATAAGTATTACAATCTTCATCTTTGTGAAGAGGACGGGTTTTTATTTATCCGCTTTACAATAGAGGGTAAAAACCAGTACCTTTTTCCAATGGGCGAGGGGGAATTAAAGGCTGCCTTTGAAAAGCTTTTGAAAGAGGAGGATAAAATAAACCTCCGCTTTGTAACAGATTGGCAGAAGGCTTTTATTGAAGAAAATTACCCTGACATGTTCGCCTTTACCCTTCGTGAGGATTTGTGCGACTATGTTTATGAAACAGAACGTCTTATGACCTTTTCGGGCAAAAAGCTTCACGGAAAGAAAAACCATGTGAACTTTTTTGAAAAAAACTATGCTTACGCCTATGAAAGGGTTACAAAGGAGGTTGCAGTGAATGAATGCAAGCCTCTGCTTCTAAGGTGGGTGGATGAAAAAACAAAAAACCTTAACCCCATTGAGCACGATGCCATGGAGAAGGTTTTTGATAATTATGGTGCATTTAATCTTGTGGGCGGAGTTATCCGCATAGAGGGTGAAATTGTTGCCATGACCTTCGGTGAAAGGCTCACAGAGGACACTGTTTTAGTGCAGATTGAAAAGGCGAGAGAGGACATACGGGGTGCATACCCCATGATTTGTAAGCTGTATCTGGAAAACGAGTGGAGTGATACAACCTTTGTAAACCGTGAGGAGGATATGGGTATTGAGGGATTACGTAAAGCAAAGGAAAGCTATGGACCTATATTTAAAACATTGAAATATCAGGCAAAAAGAATATAGCAAAACCCCGACTCATTCGAGTCGGGGTTTTGTGATTTATTGTGCTTCTTCGATAAACATTACAATATCGGAAATTTCGTCCTCCATGTTGGAGATTGTTTTAATAAATGCTGTACGCTTGAATTTGGCGTTGGATGCCTTTATGCCTGACCATGTGGTTGTTGAAACGGAGGTGCTTGAACCTGTGTAGTCCACAACAATAATGTTCATTTCATCGAATGCGTAGAATTTATCATCATCAATGGAGATTGCCTTTGTTGTTTTGTCGGTAATTTCGCCATAATGGATGGATACATAATCGTCGGAGAAGTCATCTGTTATAATGCCGTCCAGGTTTTCTGAGAGTGTGCCACCCATTGCATCGAGGGTGGAATTAAAGAGAAGCTGAATGTCTGTTGCGTAGTCACCAAGGGGAGTGTAGATAAATATATTGCCTGCTGCAAGATTCACTTCCTCATATTCCCCGGGTGTTACATAAACAGAGAACGAGGCTCCATCTTTGACACCTGTGATTTTAACTGCGTCCTTCTTGTTGTAAATTGCATCGGCAACCTTTGTAACAACCATTACTGTTTCTTCTGCATTATAGGAAATTTCAAGGTCCTTTGCAAGGATTACGTCTATAGCTTCGCCTTCCTTGCCGTAGGAGGTGAAGGTGTAGGCTGTAGCGTCCACTAAAGCCTTGTACGCCTTATGTGCACTGAGGGAAGCGTCCAGGTCTTCTTCCTTAGTGTCAATATTTATGAGAATGGTTTTACCGTCAATTACTCCGTCACCTAAGGTCAAGTCAGCCTTATTGTATACAGCAGGGGTGTTCTCATATGCTTTGTTTTCAGTGAATGCCTCACAGCCGGGAAGGTAGAATTCGGCAACGGTGTCCTTGTCGGTAAAGGCAACCTTTGCCACACCTACATAGGAGGATACAAGGTTATAGGCTTCCTCGGCACTAAGAGAGGCTGTTGTGCCTTCCTTGGTATAGAGTGTTACATTCTTGGGGTGGATAACATATGGGTCTACAGTGCCGTCCACGGTCATTATCTGTACATAGTAATTTGTTTCACCGAAAGCATCCTCAGCTGTGGTGTAATCGATTAAAAATACATATTCGCTGTTATATATTATGGGCTCGGGCTCAATTTCGGGTGCATTGAGGTCAAATGCCACAAGCACGGGAGCTATTTCATCCTCGGCACCGTATGCAATGAAGGAATAGGAAGAGCCGTCGGTGAAGGAGTCCTTAACGGTTGTGAATGTAACAGAATTGTCGGTGCTGTTAACATTGAATATTATTGTATCGGGGCTGAGTTTTATGTTGCCGTAGGTGTTGCGGGCGTCATTGTAGACACCAGACTCATACTCGCTATCGTCTTCATACCTGTCATAGGTTTCAAAATCATCTGTTGTATCGGGGAAAACTACCGTGAAGATTTCCATGTTTTCATCAAGGACAATTTTCAGCACGCCTCTGTATTCGGAAAAATAATCATAGGCTGTATCGTCGGTTACCTTGATTGCATTGCCGTTTAAGGTGTAGATATCAATTCCGCGCTTTCTTAATGGGTAGGCTATCTCTTCGCCCGATGCAGTAATGCCCTTTAAAAGGTAGATGCATCCGTCGAAGGTATCATCCTCCGTGGCTGTGTCGGTAAGGTAGAAGTAGCTGTAGTTAAGCTGAGGAAGCTCTACATGGGCAATTTTGTTGAAAGCGTTGATGTAGAATATACCGCTTGTGCCTGCCCTGAGGTTGTCAGTATAAAGGGGGCTTATTTTATAGTCGGTAGCGTTGATTGTGTAAACATCGTCGTCAACTTCGTCTACCGTGCCCTCAATGCGGGTGGAGGAAACGTAGATGGTATAAATACAAACATCTGCATCAAGGCAAGTGATTACATCGCCAATGGTTATATCAGAAGCAGAGGCTTCTTCGCCGTTGCGGATGATTTTGTAATATGCGGAATCATCGCTGTTGTCAATTTCAAATTCCATGCTTTCGTCATTTGTTGAAAATACCCACAAATCGTCCTCATTGCAGATGTTGCTGACAACAAATTCCAAAGAGTTATAGGTGGGAGCATTGGCGAAAATAAATTCAAAGGCTCCGTCATTATCGTTGTCAAGAAGTGTTATTTCGTCAAGGTCATAAGCAATATCGAAAAAGTCATCAGTAAGGTGGTAACTTGTATTGAAGCCGTTTATAACAACGTTTGTGTCGCTTAAGTTAAACTCAATTCCACCTGCGTAAACAAAGCTGTCGATGGCTGCCTCAACGGGGGTTCTGGCACTGTCTGATTCGTAATAGATGATTTCGTCGGGCTCGATATTAACGATTAAATCACCCTGAACGGTTACATAGGTATTTGAGTTTTCCTTTTTTACAATGCTGTTAATAACGTCAAGGCTGTTTTCAGAATATGTTACGGAAGCTGATACCGTGGAGCCTATAAGATCAGCCACGTCAAACCCATCAGCGGAGAAGGTGAAAACCTCACCTGCAGGGAAGGCTTCCGAAGAGGACTTAGTTACGAAAATTGTAACGGTTGGTGCCGGCTCATAATGATAGGGGCAGGAAAGATATGTTTCAATAACGATGCCCTCTATTTTTTCGCCAAAGGAGAGCTCTTTTGCTGCACTTTCTGAAATGGGTGCATGGTTTTCGTCCCAGAGAAAGACCTTTACATAGTCACCGGAAGAATATGTATAGTTTTCGATGGTGTAGGTTGCAGCGGTGGGATTTGTGAGCTTTTGTGCTGCGGCACCCTTTAATGTATGGTCACTGCTGTAAACTGCCCCATAGCCGTAGGCTGCAGCCACATTGCCCGTGACAGAGGCGGAAATTGCAAGGGTGGTGCCTTCGTAATCGATATTTTCTATAGTTTGCACCACGAAAAAGCCCTCTGCCGAAACGGGGATTGAGAAAAGGCTTAAAGCTAAAGCAAGGGATAAAAATAAACTTAAAAACTTCTTCATGAAATGACCTCCTTTTATATAATTATTTTATCACTGCGGCAATATGTTGTAAAGCGTTATTTATGCCACTAAAGCTGTTATTCGTGCCACTAAAGATTGACACGGGGAGGGAAAAATATTATAATAGAATAGATAAAGTAGGAGGTATAGATTATGGTATATATTTTTCTTGCAGACGGCTTTGAAGAAACAGAAATGATTGCTCCCTGGGATATACTTATCCGCGGCGGGATGACGGTGAAAACAGTTGGCGTTACCGGTGAATTTGTGACAGGTGCTCACGGCATGGTTATAAAGAGTGATATTGCTCTTTGTGATGTTGATGAAAAAAGTGGCGAAATGTTCATTCTGCCCGGTGGCATGCCCGGCACAAGTAACCTTGACGAAAACGAAAGAGTAAGAGAAATTATGCTTAATGCATATAATGACGGAAAATTTGTTGGTGCTATATGTGCCGCACCTATGGTTTTAGGTAAACTGGGCATTTTAAAGGGAAAGAAGGCGACCTCGTTCCCCGGCTTTGAGGAATATTTAGAGGGGGCAGAGCTTGTGCGAGAGCATGCAGTACGTGACGGTAACGTTATAACTGCAATAGGTGCAGGCGGTGCTATGGAGTTTGGCTTCACGCTTTTAGCTTGCTTTGACAAGGAAAAGAGCAATGAAGTAAGGCGTAGCATGCAGTATGAGCTGTAAGGCGACCCTTCGCCGTGAAATGATTGAAAAAAGGAAGGCTCTTTCCTTAAAAAACGGCGAAATGTTTGTTAAGATAATAAAAGAGCTTGAATGCTACAAAAAAGCGAAAAATGTTATGCTTTATATGCCTATAAAGGGTGAAGCGGACGTGACGGGGCTTTTAGGTGACAAAAAACTTTTCCTTACCCCGGTGACAGAGGGCGATGAAATGTACGCCTGCAGGGTTGGGAAAATGGTTGAGGGTGCCTTTGGCGTACCGGAGCCTTCTGACAAAACCCCCTTTGATAAAAAAGACATTGACCTTGTGATAGTGCCGGGGGTTGCCTTTGACAAAGAGGGTAACCGTATGGGCTTCGGGAAAGGGTATTATGACCGCTTTTTAAAGGGTATGAAGGCAATGAAAATTGGCGTGTGCCACGCCTTTCAGCTGATGGATAAAATCCCGAGTGAGCCACACGATGTTAAAATGGATATGATTGTTACGGAGCGAGGAATATGGACAAAAGAGAATATATAATAAGCTTAATAAAAAAAGAGGACGAGCCCCTTCGTACAATGAGGGAGATTGCCTCAAATACAGAAACCTATGCTCCCATTGTGCCAAGTGACACGGCACAGCTCTTAAAAACACTTTTGCATATTATAAAGCCAAAAAGGATACTTGAGATTGGTACTGCAATAGGGTATTCTGCAATACTGATGGCGAAAAACACTTCTGAGGATTGCGAAATAATAACAGTCGAGCGGTATGAAAAGGTTGCCGACATTGCCATAAACAATATTTTTGAGGCAGGCTTTGAGAAAAAAATAAGGGTTGTAAAGGGCGAAGCGGTTGATATCATAAACTGGCTTGACGGTGACTTTGACATGGTTTTTATGGATGGTGCAAAGGGTCAGTATATTGAATTTCTGCCCCGTGTGCTGGAGCTTTTGAAAACGGGCGGTGTGCTTATAACGGACGATGTTTTGTACCACGAGCCCAACGTTGAGGAAAACGCCACAACACGCCACAGAAAATACACCATTGTGCAAAGGCTGAGGCAGTATCTGGAGGTTATATGCAATCACCCCGAGCTTGAAACAACGGTGATTGAGGCAGGAGAAGGAATAGCGGTAAGCTATAAGAAAGGGTAAAGATATGAAAAAGTGTGAATTACTTGCCCCTGCGGGGAATTTGTATAAATTGAAAATTGCGGTAAAGTATGGTGCTGATGCCATATATATAGGCGGTGAGGCATTTTCCCTCCGTGTTGCCGCAGACAACTTCACAAAGGATGAAATGCGTGAGGGTATTGAATATGCTCATTCTCACGGCTGTAAGGTATATATTACGGCAAATATTATTGCACGAAATTACGACCTGCCCCAGATGAGGGAATATTTTAAGGAAATTTACGAAATGGGTGCAGATGCGGTTATAATTTCCGACCTTGGTGCATTTATGATATGCAGAGAGGTTGCACCAAATTTAGAGATACACGTGAGCACTCAGGCAAACAACACAAATTACGAAACCGTTAAGGCATGGTATAATTTAGGTGCAAAGAGAGTGGTGCTTGCAAGAGAAATGAGCATCCGTGAGGTAAAGGAAATAAGATATAACATTCCCGCAGATTGCGAGCTTGAAGCCTTTGTTCACGGTGCAATGTGCATTTCCTACTCGGGCAGATGTTTGCTCAGTAACTACATGACAAACCGTGACTCAAACCGTGGTGCATGTGCCCACCCCTGCAGATGGAATTATGCACTTATGGAGGAAAAGAGACAGGGCGAGTATTTCCCCGTGTATGAAAACGAGAGGGGAACCTTCATTATGAACTCCAAGGATTTGTGTATGATAGATCATATAAAGGAGCTTGTTGAAGCAGGTGTATACTCCTTTAAAATTGAAGGCAGAGTAAAGAGCGAATACTATGTGGCAACTGTTATCGGTGCATACAGAAGAGCCATTGATGACTACCTTGCAGGAAGAGAATATAATAGTGAGCATTTTGAGGAAATATGCAAGGTGAGCCACCGTGATTATTATACGGGCTTTTTCTTCGGCATGCCAAAGGAGGGAGCACAGGTTTTCGGCTCCAACTCCTATATACGTGACTGGGACATAGTGGGGCTTGTCACTGAATATGATGAAGAAACGAAAATTGCGAAGGTTTTACAGCGTAACCGCTTTTTTAAGGGTGACGAAATTGAAGTTATGAGACCTATGGAGCCCTCCTTTACACAGAAGGTTGAAATTCTGATGGACGAGGAGAAAAACCCTATTGAGGTTGCAAACCATGCGGCGGCGACTATTTATATGAAGCTTGATATGCCCGCTCCGCCCGACTCTATGATAAGAATAAAAAAGGCATAAGGTGATTAGATGAAAAGAAATATTAAGGAAAACAAGTATTTCAGATGGGGCTTAACTGCATTTGTGGTTATTGCCGTGGCTCTTTTATGCAACCAGATTATGACAAACTGGGGGCAGGTGGCAGACTTTTCGGGAATGCTTGCAGGTGCATTGAGACCAATAATAATGGGTCTTATTATTGCATATGTGCTCAACCCTTTGTTAAAGGTGTACGAAAAATACCTTTTCGGCAAGCTCTTTGGTAAAATGCTTA
Source organism: Clostridia bacterium (assembly GCA_017440585.1). Lineage (GTDB taxonomy): Bacteria > Bacillota > Clostridia > UMGS1883 > UMGS1883 > RGIG1927. Next base: position 7,499 of record JAFSGW010000028.1, read on the forward strand.
AGAAAAAGCCGAAGGCGGCAAGACGGCTTACACGCATTTTTGGTGTTGTGTTTGCCTTGATTACTGCCCTTGCAATTGTTTCGGGATTGATGCTTTTAATAATCCCCGAGCTTTATGTGAACATAAACCGTCTTATTACAAGCTTTCCCGGTTATGTGGAGAATGTGATAGCTTTTCTTACGGAGCTTTCCAAGGAACATCCTGAGCTGGTAAATCCCATTATTGACTATTTCAGTGTTGCATCCCAGGACTTGATTGCATGGGTACGTGACGGCGTGCTTCCCAATGCAAATCAGTTTATTGCAGAGCTTTCCATGGGTATTTACGGCACCTTCCGTGCAATTTTGGACCTTATCATTGGCGTTATAGTTGCAATTTACGTTCTTGGCTCAAAGGAAAGATATGCGGCAGGAGCAAGAAAGTTTATATATTCTCTGTTCAAAAAGGAAAGGGCACAAAAGGTGATTGCACTTGCAGCCTATACCGATGACCACTTCGGCGGCTTTCTGGTTGGTAAGGTTTTAGACAGTGCCATTATAGGTGTGCTGAGCTTTATTGTTTTTTCAATATTCAACATTCCCTACACACTTTTAGTGAGCGTGTTTGTGGGAGTTACAAATGTAATACCATTCTTTGGACCTTTCCTTGGTGCAATACCCTCAATGCTTCTCATTTTGCTTGTTAACCCCTGGAAGGCACTTATTTTCGGTGTGCTCATTCTTGCAATTCAGCAGCTTGACGGTAACGTTATAGGCCCTAAAATTTTAGGCAACAAAACAGGACTTGACAGCTTTGCGGTTATTTTCTCCATACTTATTTTCGGTGGCTTGTTCGGCATCCCGGGAATGATTGTGGGCGTGCCCGTATTTGCAACCGTATGGGGCATTGTTGTGGCAGTATGCGACAAGAGCCTTGAAAGGAAAAAGCTTCCCACCGACATTGAAGCCTACGGTCACGGCAAGGTTATTGAAGAAACTGTTAAAACTGAAAATACAGAGGAATAAAAATCCGGTTTTATAATATTCATATACCACAAGGGGGTAGGTATATGAGAAAGATATTAGCATCACTCCTGGCAGTGGTGCTTATTTTTTCGATAATTGACTCACGTGCTGAGGCTCTGGAGCTTAACGGAAAAAGCTTTATTTTAGTTGAATGTGCGACGGGGCAGGTTTTGTACGAAAGTAATGCAGATGAGAGATTGGCACCTGCATCGGTAACAAAAATTATGACTATGCTTCTTATTATGGAGGCAATAGAACGTGGAGAAATTACATATGACACCCGTGTTACCGCATCGGCAAGGGCAAAAAGCATGGGCGGCAGTACCATTTTTCTCGATACGGGGGAAGAAATGACCGTGGACGATTTACTTAAGGGCATTGCAGTTGCCTCGGGTAACGATGCATGCGTTGCAATGGCGGAGCATTTGTCAGGCTCCGTTGAAAACTTTGTTGCGGTTATGAATAACCGTGCAAAGGAGCTTGGCATGGAAAATACCAACTTTGTAACCTGCAACGGGCTTGACAGCGATGAGCATTATTCCTCTGCAAGAGACATTGCCATAATGAGCAGGGAACTTATACGCCACGAGGACATTTTCCGCTATACCACAATATGGATGGATACGCTCCGTGATGGTAAGTTCCAGCTTGCAAACACCAATAAGCTGATACGCTTTTATGCAGGGGCAAACGGCTTGAAAACGGGCTCCACAAGCAAGGCGAAGAATTGCATTTCGGCAACGGCAAAAAGGGATGATATGCAGCTTTGTGCCGTGGTGCTGGCAAGCGACACCTCGCAGTTAAGGTTCAATGCGGCAAGCACCCTTTTAAACTACGGCTTTGAAAATTTTATGGTTAAAGGCACGAAAAAGGGCGAGGCTGCAGGAGAGGTTTTGGTGAAAAAAGGTGAAGCGGGGAAGGTTGGTGCAGTTTTAAAAGATGACTGCATGATTGTGGTGAACAAAGTAAATAAGGATAACACCCAAAAAAGCATAACATTGTCAGAGAGCGTGGAAGCCCCGGTGAAAAAGGGCGATAAGCTCGGTGTGATGGAAATAAAGACAGAAAATGGAACAACCGTTGTGGACATTGTGGCAAAGGAGGACGTGGAAAGGGTTACCTTCGGACGGATGTATATGCGGATATTAAAGAATTGGACACATTAAAAAGAACTCTCAAAAGGATTTCCTTTTGAGAGTTCTTTTTAATGCTTATTATTTCCTTCATAACCTATAATTAATCCGCCTGCTTCTGCATAAAAGCTGCAAAGAGCCGTGCAGGGAATGATTTCAACATCTGCAGAAGGAAACTCCGCCAGAACAGCTTCCTTTAAGATGTTTGCCGATTCAGTGTTGAAGCAGTGGTTTATACGTACCTTGCCACCATTGTAGCCGTGCTTTTTCATGTTTGTGAAAAGTGTTGCAAGGGCACGCTTTTCGCCACGAACCTTGTCGGTGGGGTCCAGAACGCCTTCTGTGGCAGAGCCTACAACCCTTATGCCCAAAACGCCTGCTATTGTTGCAACCGCAGGGCTTACCCTGCCGTTTCGTGCAAGGTTTGTAAGTGACTGAAGGCAGAAGAGAAGGTGTGTTGTATCCTTATATTTTTCAACCTCTTCAACAATTTCTTCAAAGCTTTTGCCACTTAAGATAAGCTCGGTGAGCTTTTCAATAATAAGGTGCATTTCACCGCCCGTTGAGTAGGAGTCAACCACGTAAACCTTTGCCTCAGGGTGCTCTTCAAGGTAAATGTCACGTGCAGTGCAGGCAGAATTGTAACAGCCTGAAAGGTTACTTGTGAGAGTGATGGCAAAAATACAGTCGGCACCTTCAAAGGCATCCAGCCAGTCACCCGTGCCGGGGCAGGAGGTTTTTGTTGCACCCTTAACTGTTTTTAAATCCTCAACCATTCCCTTAACGTCAAGGGAAGCATTGTCAACATACTCCTTTTCGGTGGAAAGTATTTTGAGGGGAACAGATGCATAGGGAACCTTATCCCATGTAAATATATTTGAAGATGAATCAGAAACTATTTTAAAGTTCATAAGTAGTCCTCCAAAATTCATTATCGGTTTTTGAAAAACCTATCATGGGATATTTTAATACGGAACATGAGGATTGTCAAGCATATATTGGTTGACTTGGGGATTTTTTTGTAGTAAAATACCAATGAAAGGGATGATATTATGCCTGAAGGCTTTAAAGAGACACTGAAGGAGTTTGTGCAGGAATTCAAGCTCCCGGAATATAATGAAATACCGGACGTTGGCTTGTATTTGGAGCAGACGGCAAAGTATATATCACAGCTTGGTCAGCTTGGGGATGTTGTAATAACCGGCTCAATGATAAGTAACTACGTTAAAAAGGGGCTTATTACAAACCCCGTAAAAAAGCAGTACAGCCGTGACCAGATAGCCTATTTAATGTTCATAGCCATGGCAAAAACCGTGCTCAGCTTAGAGGATATAAGGCTTCTTATTGAGATACAGCAGAAAACCTACGAGCCTGAGGTTGCATATAACTACCTTGCCAAGGAGTTCAAAAACGTTCTGGAATATGTGTTCGGAATTAAGGATGAAATGGAAACAATAGGCAACAACAACCACGAGGCAAAGGTTATGCTCCGCAGTTTAATTATAACCGTTGCACACAAGGTTTATCTTGATATGTGCTTTAAATATTACCGCAATAAATAAAAAAACGCCCGAAGGCGTTTTTTTTAGCGTGTCGAAAAAGTCGACACGCAACAAAAAATCTTGCTGGGAGCAATATTTTTTGTTAATGCTTTTATAAGGAACAAAGTGCCGATTTCTCGTGCAAGGGGCTTGCGAGCCCCCTTAAATCGGCACTTTCGGAGGAGCAATACGATTGCCCCTCCGATTTTATTCGGGGAACCTTCTTCCCCGTGCCCTTCGCGATTATGCGAAAAAATTAGGTTTATCGACAGTCTAAAAAAACGCCCGAAGGCGTTTTTTTATTTTGTAAACTTTGAAAATATTTTTAAGTAGTAGGGAGAGAAGTAGATAACAACGCTCTGGACAGCCAGCTTCAAAAGAGAGAAGGGCAGACGTTTTACAATCTCTACCTTAAAGATGAAATTGTACATGATTGTTAAAAAATATGTGTTTATAACAAGGCTTATTACAAGCTGAAGGAGCACACAAATAGCAAGCCTTACTATAAAGCCCTTTGAGAAGGTGTAGTGCTTATAAAAGCAGAGCCCGAACACTAAACCTGACAAAAATGCCGTTACCGACAAAAGGGGAGAAACGGAGCCGTAGAGCAGAAATGCACTGATGGCGTCGGATATTACATAGGTGATGCCACCAGATACGGGACCGTAGAGTGCGGCAATTACAAAAACGGGCACGTAGGAAAAAGAAATCTGCAACGTTTGCGACACGGGGAGGGTTGACAATAAATCGAACACCACCGCAAGTGCAATGAAAATTGACAATGTGCAGACCTGCCTTGTTGTGAATTTGCGAAAACCTAAGCTTTCAAGAAATTTTTGCATAAAAAAACACCTCTTTCATAGTATATTGCTACAAAAAAGATGCCAACTGAGATTTTTGCAGCAACGGAATGCGAACACATAACCGCGGCACTGCCTTCGTGAATAGGACAACTTCCCGTTCCTATCCCACTTAACGCTATGTGTTCTACTTTGCTGATTTGAATATACCACCCGGGGGAATTTTTGTCAATAGTGAGTTGACGGAAAGGAAGAAAAATTATATAATGAGCATATGGTTTTGGAAGTGAGTGATAAACATGAAAAATCTTTTTATTTATCTGAAAAATTATAAAAAGGAATGTGTGCTTGGCCCTGCCTTCAAGCTTTTAGAGGCACTGTTTGAGCTTTTTGTGCCCCTTGTAATGGCATCAATTATTGACCGTGGTATAAACGGAGGCGACAGGGGACATATATGGGCAATGATAGGCGTTATGATACTTTTAGGTGTTATAGGGCTTGTGTGCTCCATAACTGCCCAGTATTTCTGTGCTGTGGCGGCTGTGGGCTTTTCGGGTAAAATTAGGGCAAAGCTTTTTTCACATATCACAAATCTGAGCTTTAAAAGGTCGGACGAGGTTGGGCAGGCAACACTTATTGCAAGGCTTACAAGCGACATAAACCAGCTTCAGAACGGTGTAAACCTTGTATTAAGGCTCTTTTTACGCTCGCCCTTTATCGTTTTCGGTGCGGCTGTTATGGCGTTTACCGTTGATGTAAGGTCGGCACTTATATTTTTAGTAACAATACCCCTTCTTGCAGTTGTGGTTTTTGCAATTATTTTAGGCGGTGCACCTTTATACAAAAAGGTGCAGGTAAAGGTGGACTCCATCCTTAATATAACCCGTGAAAACCTTACCGGTGCAAGGGTTATCCGTGCATTTACTGCAGAAAAGGATGAAATAAAGAGGTTTGAGGAAACAAACCTTACTCTTATGCATAACCAGCTTTTTGCAGGTAAAATAACTGCACTTATGAACCCCCTTACCTATGTGATTGTTAACCTTTCAATTGTGTATATTCTCTACACAGGTGCTGTAAACGTGGAGGCGGGCGTGCTCACTCAGGGTGCGGTTGTGGCACTTGTAAATTACATGAGCCAGATTTTGGTTGAGCTTGTAAAGCTTGCAAACCTTATTATAACCGTTACAAAGGCTGTTGCCTGCGGTAACCGTATAAGTGATGTTTTAACCATGCCCGAGGGTATGGAAACGGAAGAAGATAGTGACTGCGGCGAGGGTATGGTGCAGTTTAAAAACGTAAGCCTTTGCTATAACGGCGGTGAAAATTCACTTTCCGACATAAGCTTTACTGTGAAAAAGGGGCAGAGTGTGGGCATTATAGGTGTTACGGGCTCGGGTAAGTCCTCTTTAGTTAACCTTATAGGTCGCATTTACGATGCAACAGAGGGTGCGGTTTATGTTGACGGGAAAAATGTTAAAAGCTACAGCTTAGAGGAATTAAGGAAAAAGGTTTCCATTGTGCCTCAGAAGGCACAGCTTTTCAAGGGCACCATAAGAAGTAATGTTGCTTTCGGAAAAAGCGATGCAACTGATGAAGAAATAATGAATGCAATCCGTGTTGCACAGGCAGAGGATGTTGTTAAAGAAAAGGGCGGTCTTGATGCGGAAATAAGCCAGATGGGCAGAAACCTTTCCGGCGGACAGAGGCAGAGGCTTACAATTGCCCGTGCCATAGTGAAAGGGGCAGACATTCTCATTCTTGACGACAGTGCCTCTGCACTTGACTACAAGACAGATTACAACCTTCGTAAGAGTATAGGTGAAATTAAGGATACAACGGTATTTATTGTTTCACAGAGAGCCTCAAGCGTAATGAACTGTGATATGATAATTGCCCTTGAGGATGGCTCTGTTGCAGGCATTGGCACACATGAGGAGCTTCTTGCAAATTGCGGAGTTTATGAAGAAATTTATTACTCCCAGTATGAAAGGGGTGATTTTAATGAGTAATGCTGTTATTGTTAAAAAACTGCTTAAGTATCTTAAGGGCAGCAGAAGGTACTTGTTATTATCACTTTTATTTGCCTTTATCACAACGGCACTTACCCTTCTTGTGCCGATTTTAACGGGTCTTGCAGTGGACAAAATGATTGACAAGGGTAATGTTCAGATGGAGAGCGTGGTAAGAATTATTGTTATAATAGCCGTAGCCACACTGGTAACTGCCCTTGTGCAGTGGGTTATGAACATTATAAATAACCGCGTTACCTATACGGTTGTAAGGCGTGTGAGGGATGAGGCATTCAATAAGATACAGTCACTTCCCTTATCCTATATTGACTCTCACCGCACGGGTGATGTTGTAAACCGTGTTATAAGCGACGTTGACCAGTTTGCAGAGGGGCTTCTGATGGGGCTCAGCCAGTCCTTTTCCTCGGTTCTGACAATTGTGGGAACCTTGGCTTTCATGGTTGCGATTAACTGGAAAATTGCCCTTGTGGTGCTCCTTGTTACACCCCTGAGCTTTGTGGTGGCGGCATTTATTGCAAAGAAAACCTATTCCATGTTTAAGCTGCGGACAGAAACTCAGGGTGAGGCAACTGCATATATTGACGAAATGGTCATGGGTAAGGGCGTGGTTGCAGCCTTTACAAAAGAGGCTGAGGTAACAGAAAGGTTTGAAGAAATAAACGAAAGGTTAAATGCGGCAACCTTGGATGCTGTGTTCTATTCCTCCATTACAAACCCTGCAACAAGGTTTGTAAACAGCGTTGTTTATGCTTTAGTCGGGCTTACGGGTGCTTTATCCTCCGTGGCAGGCGGCATAACAGTAGGTGCACTTTCCTCCTTTTTAAGCTATGCAAACCAGTACACCAAGCCCTTTAACGAAATTTCGGGCGTTGTGACAGAGCTGCAGAATGCAGTTATCTGTGCAGGCAGAATTTTAGAGGTTATTGAAGAGAAAAGCGAAATTGAGGACAAGGCGGATGCGGCTGTTATAGAGGGTGACCGTGGAGAAGTACGCCTTGAAAAGGTATCCTTTTCTTATGATAAAGCAAAGAAGCTTATTGAAGACCTTGACCTTGATGTTAAGAAGGGGCAGAGGGTTGCAATTGTTGGCCCTACGGGCTGCGGTAAAACCACACTTATAAACCTTCTTATGCGTTTTTACGATGTGGACGAGGGCGTGATTTCCCTTGAGGGTAAAAGCCTTGGTGATATTACAAGAAAGAGCCTTCGTGAAGGCTTTGGTATGGTATTGCAGGAAACCTGGCTCAGAAGCGGTACAGTTAAGGAAAACATTGCCTTTGGTAAAAAGGATGCCACCGATGAGGAAATTATTGAGGCGGCGAAAAAGGCTCATGCTCACAGCTTTATAAAGAGGCTTCCCAAGGGCTATGATACTCATATCAGTGACAGCTACGGCTTAAGCCAGGGACAAAAACAGCTACTCTGTATAGCACGCCTTATGCTCGTAAAGCCTCCCATGCTCATACTTGACGAGGCAACAAGCAGTATTGACACACGTACCGAGATACGTATTCAGAAAGCATTTTCCACCCTTATGGAGGGCAGAACAAGCTTTATTGTGGCACACAGGCTTTCCACAATACGTGAGGCAGACCTGATACTTGTTATGCGTGACGGAAAGATTGTTGAAAAGGGCAACCATAAGGAATTGATGGCAAAGGATGGCTTCTATAAGGAGCTGTATAATGCAGGTTTAAATAAAGAGTAAAAAAGGATACGAAAAAAAGGATGCAAAGCATCCTTTTTTTGTTGCAATGGAATAAAATAGGTGATATAATAAGTTAGTAATATTGTAATAAAAAAGACGGAAGGAATGGGATTTATGCAGGAGATTTTACCAAAGATACTGACATATCTTTTTGTTATTGTGGTTTACGCGTTCATATATACCATTATCCGTATGATTTTTCTTGATATAAGAACTATGGCGAGAAAGAAAAATATTACCCAGGCAGAGGGCTATTTAAAGCTTATGAATTTAAAAACCGATATTGATTTTTCGGTTAATGAAAGCTACGAGCTTGAAAAGGACAACCTTATAGGAAGAGGACCAAAGTGCCGTATACGGATTGCGGACCCTGCTTTAAGCAGTACACATTGCCGTATTTACAAGGCGGAGGACACCTTCTTTATTGAAGATAACGACAGTGCAAACGGAACACTTTTAAACGGAGAAAATATTGCAGATGAGGTTGTGGAGCTTATTGACGGCGACAAGATTTCGATAGGCTCATTGATGTTTATGTTTGTAAGACCCGAAAACTGACAGGTGGTTAATATGAAAAATGATAATTACATAGTAAGGCCGCTTATATGTATACTGCTTGTGGTGCTTCTTGGCGGTGTGCTCTTAAGCCTTAATATGGGAAAGGTTAATTCCGACACGGCATTGCTTCTTGGCGGTATGTGCCTTACGTTGGCTGTGGTATATGCCCTTTTAAGGTTTTTCCCATTGGGCGACCATTACATTTTTATGATTACTGCAATGCTTGGCGTAATAGGCGTTATAATGCTTTTAAGGCTTCAGACGGGCCACGGGCAGAAGCAGGTTATATGGTTCAGCGTGGGTGCAGGCTTGTTTTTGATAACGAGTATTGTGTACCGCTTCGGAAAATTCTGGAACAAGCTTAACAAGCTTTATGTTACGGGCGGTGTGATGCTGTTTCTGATAACTGCACTTTTCGGCTATTCCTCAGGCGGTGCAAAAAGCTGGCTGAGGCTCGGGGGCTTTTCCTTCCAGCCAAGTGAGCTTATAAAAATACTTTTTATACTTACCCTTGCAGGCGTTTTTACAAATGAGTATAAAAAGCCTAAGGAAAAGGATGTAAAAATTAAAACCTTTTACAATACAAAGCTGGGCAGAAACTGTGCGGCAACGGTGGTTTGTTACACCTTTTTGCTGTTTTTGCTCCTTCAGCGTGACTGGGGTACGGCAGTTTTATTCTTTGCAATTTACATTGCCTATATGGCAGTTTACGGTGAGGACAAGAGGTTTTTGCTGTTAAACGGTGTGGCGGCTGTGCTTGTGAGCATTATGGGCATAAGCTTTATGAACCACATTCAAGTAAGAATTGAAACCTGGCTCAGACCATTCCAGGATGTGGCAGGAAAGGGCTATCAGATAACACAGTCACTTTTTGCAATTGGCGAGGGTAGCTTTACGGGGCGTGGTATAGGTGCAGGAAGCCCTTACTACATTCCCGAGGTGCACAGCGACTTTATCTTTTCTGCAATATGCGAGGAGATGGGCATACTTGGCGGCTTGGCTGTGCTGATGCTCTACTTCGTTCTGGTGTACAGAGCATTTAAAATTTCCCTTTCCACAAATAATGAATTCAATAAGGCGGTGGCTATGGGTATAGGGGTTATGATTGGTGTTCAGACCTTTATAATCATAGGCGGTGTTATAAAGTTTATACCTCTTACGGGTATTACGCTTCCCTTTATATCCTACGGTGGGTCAAGCATGGTTGTGACCTTCCTTTCACTGGGGATATTGCAGGGCATTTCTGCAAGAAGGAGGGAGATAGAGGATGAAATATAACGGAAAAATTATTACCGTTATGGTGGTTATATGTGCCATGTTCTTATCTTTGGCGGTGTATCTTACCTACTTTACGCTTTTTGATGCTCCCGAGGTTGTTGAAAACAAGTTCAACAAAAGAATAAGGGAGAGGGAGGAAAGTATTTTAAGAGGTGCCGTGTACGACTCCTGCGGCGAGGTTTTAGCCTACAGCGGTATGGAGGGCAACAGACAGAAGAGGTATTACCCCTTTAAGGAAAGATATGCCCACGTTATAGGCTACAATTCGGTAACCTATGATAAGTCGGGCTTGGAGAGCACCTTTAACGATATTTTGGTTAAAAGTGACCCTCTTGAAAATATTTCGGGCTTTTTTGACATGACGGGCGAGATGGAAAAGGGTGCTGATTTGTACCTTACCATTGATAACGGCTTTACTGCAAAGGCTGAAAAGCTTATGGGCAGACGCCAGGGCTCCGTTGTTGCATTAAAGCCAAAAACGGGCGAGGTTGTGTGCCTTTACTCAAACCCGTCCTTTGACCCTAACGAAAAAGCACTTGAGGAAAGCTTCAAAGAGCTTTCGCAAAGCGAAAACGCTCCATTTTTAGGAAGAGCAACCCAGGGACTTTATCCCCCGGGGTCAACCTTCAAGATTGTAACCGCTGCAGCGGCACTTGAGGAAAACATAGGTGTGAGCATTACAGACGAGGGCTCTACAATAATTGACGGCTATGTGGTTGAAAACTACAATGGTAAGAAGCTTGGAGAGATTGACATAAAGCAAGGCTTTGCAAAATCCAGCAATGTTATGTTTGCATCCTACGCTGTACAGCTTGGTGAAAAGAAAATGGAAAATATTATTGAGCGGTTTGGTATAGGCGAAAAGATGGATTTTGACATAAGGACGAGTAAGTCCCTCTTTAACTACGAAAACGCAATGGGGCAGACAGATTTGGCAGCCTGCGGTATTGGGCAGGGTAAGCTTCTGGTAACGCCCCTTAACATGGCACTTGTGGCGGCAGGCATTGCAAACGATGGCGTTATAATGGAGCCTTACATTGTTGAAAAGGCAATGTACCCTTCGGGAAGGCAGGCTTATAAGTCGAAGCCCAAGGTGTGGAAAACTGCTGTGAACGAGGAAGTGGCAGGGATGGTTGAGGACATGATGATTGAATGTGTTGAAACCGGAACGGGCACGGGTGCGAAAATAAATGGCATTACCGTTGCAGGCAAGACGGGTACTGCGGAAAACGAAGAGTCGGACAAGACACATGCATGGTTTGTGTGCTATGCCCCCGCTGAAAACCCCGAAATTGCAATTTGTGTTATGCAGGAATATGCAGGGGTGACGGGCAGTAGCTGTGCTCCCATTGCAAGAGATTTGATAAATTATTATTTGAATAAGTAAGTGGGTTGCAGGCTTCTTTGATTAGGTAAGTGCAACATTTTTATAAGGAACAGGGACACGCCTGCTTCGTCTAAATTTATTTGTGCAAACAGAGCTTTCTATCGTGGGTCAGGCATGTCCCATGTTGTGGGCTTCAGGGAGTATTGCATGTTATGTATAGAAAGGATGGATTTACATGAAAAAAGTTTTAAGTCTGGTGCTTGTATGCATTATGATGCTTACAGTTGTGCCCGTTGTGCAGGCGGAGGCATTTTATGATGTTTCCCTTGACGGAGAATGGGGCTTTAAGTATTATGCGAACAGCAATGAAGTGCCTAAGGACGTGGCAGGCATCGTATTCGAGGACAAAATCCAGGTGCCCGGTGCAATGGAAATGCAGGGCTACGGCTACCCCTCGTACTTTTATGAGGAAATGACCGGCTGGGGAATGACTGAAGATGACGGTGTAAGAAGTGCAGGCGTTTATAAGACGGAATTTAAATGCACCGGTGAAAATTATCTGGTATTTGAAAGCGTAGAGGATAACCTTACTGTTTATCTTAACGGAGAAAAGCTTGTTGACAGCAGGAATGGTGAAATGGGTACGGCTGTTAAGTTTGAAGGCAAGGGAGATAATGAAATTATCTGTGTTGTTGAACGTAATAACTCGGGAATCAACAAGAAGGACGATTTTAATCTTTCGGGTTTCATGGGCAGTGTCTATGTAACAAAGTCTATAACTGTTGAAAAGGCAAGCAAAAAGGTTGAAATTAAGGACAACAAACTTGTTATTGACGGTAAAGCGGTTGTTTTAAAGGGCGTTAAGTATACACCCACACATCCCGAAGCAGGCAACAGCATAACAGACGGGCAAATCAAAAAGGATTTAGAGCTTATTAAGGAATACGGCTTCAATGCTGTATGGGTAAGCGGTGCTCCCGATGCTTTGTATGTTGAAGCAGAAAACCTGGGGCTTTATGTAATTGACGAAGCAAATGTAAACCTTGCCTATGCTGACCGTGATATGGAAGCGGCAAAGGCGAGGGTAGAAGAAATGGTTGAGAGACATTTCGGCTACAAGTCAATTATTATGTGGTCTGTTGGCTCTGGTGAGGGTGGACAAAATCTTATAAATTCAGTAAAAGAGCTTGATAATCGTCCCGTTGCGCAGGAAGTGAATTTTGCTCCTGATTTTAAGGTGTTTGGTAACACTGGCGGAATGAGTGACTGGGTTGACTCATTAGGTGACGGCAACGTTGGCGGCTTTGTTGATGAATTTGCCGACAAGGAGCTTTACTACACACAGAATGCATACCTCTTTGACGTGAAGGACACAGTTACAGGCGAAACCGTTACAGTTGACGGTGAAGTTGAAAACTACATGGGTGTGCAGTATTTAGGCGATGCAACCTTTGTGAGAAATATTGACAAAATGGATAACTACACTATCGTGACGGAATTAAGTGCGGTAGATGGTGACAGAGTTATTTTTGAAAGCGGCAATGTTAAGTTTGAAGTACGTGGCGGCAGAGCAAGGTTCAATGTTGGTGATGCAAGAGCAAGGGCAGACGTTTACGAGGGCAAGATTGCGGCGGTTTACCGTGACGGCGAAATCCAGATTTTTGTAAATGACGGCTTTAAGGAAAATGCTCAGGCTGATGCCACAGTTGAAGGCGAGTATAAGATTGGCGGCGGTGAAACTGCCATTAAGTATGTTGAAATTTACAATGATGCACTTACACTTGATGAGCTTTTGGAGGGTGCAGATGAAAAGAAGCTTATAAGCCGTGTGGCATTTGAGGATATCAGTATAAAGGAAGACAAGAGCTACACATTCCTTGCATACGGCGGCGACTTTGGCGACAACCCCAACAGCTACTATAAGTGCTTAACGGGTATTTTCTCGTCAACACGTGAGCCTCATCCCGAAGCGGAAGCTTTAAAGCAGCTTCTTGCAGAAAAGAGCGTTATAGGAATGGCGACAGTATCGGCAATATCTGCTGAGGATGCAAAGAAGGTTACACCTGCAGAGGATGGCACAGGTGTAGTGTGGTCTGCTGATAAGTTTGAAGTACAGGTTGGCTTTGACGGTAAAATTACAAGCTATGTATCTGACGGAAAAGAGCTTCTGACAGATGCTATGTATCCCACTGTATTACGTGAAAAAACACTTAGCGAATACGAAATGGGAATAGAGCAGGAGGAAAGATGGAGAGCTCTTTCCCACAGAGTGGAAGAGGATGTTTTGTACGTTGAGGTTATGAGCACCGTAACAGACGGTAAGCTGTGCCTTGCATACTATATGACAGAGGATGGCTCCATGCATGTGTCCATGCAGTCACAGTTTGCAGAGGACTCAAATAAGCCTACTTTCATCGGCTTCCGCGGTGCAGGTAACTTTGAAAAGGCAGAGTGGGTAGGAAAAGAGCTTTCCTCTTACCCTGACAGAGAAAGCCATGGTGCAACAACCCTTTACAGCCTTGATGTTGCTGATATGGAAGACAATTACACCATTGCGCAGGAAAACGGCAACAAGGCTGCATTGAAGGCTACCCTTACAGGTGCTGACGGAAAGGTATTATCCTTCGGTGCAGGTCTTAAGAGCTTCAATTTCCAGGCACATAATTATTCACCTTATGCACTCGATGAGGCTGAACGCAGTATTGACATAAAGAAAGAGGATAAGGCATATTTCAGAGTGGGCGGATATATTGCAGGACTGGGTGAAAACAGCAAGTATAAGCTTAACAACAATATTTACGGCTTTGACTTTACAATAATGCCCTTTGACGCTGATTATGTTTACCATTATGGTGCTCCTTTGAGCATTAAGGCTGAGGGTAACAAGGAATTTACAGACTTTACACATTCCGTAAAAACCTATGTTTATAAAACAAACAAGGGTGTAGAGGTTACAGGTGCAGTGCAGGATGAAAAGAAGGCAGTAGTTGGTGATTACACAATTTACTTTGCACCCGATACAGAGTACATGTCTGATATGGCACCTCTTGAAAAGAAGGCTGAAATGGCACTTGACGGTGACTTTAACGGCAATAAGCTTGCAGTACGTGGTAACGGTTGGGACCCCGGAGTTACCTACGACAAGGGTATTGTATTGAAAAATGGCAGCGTAACTTACGATGTGACCAATTTCAATGACCATGTGTTCAATGCAGTTATAGGTAAGATGGACTTTGACTGGAGAAGAATGGGTGGCGGCTTTGACCGTAACATGTTCAACGCTTCCGTTGACGTAACAATTGCACTTGACGGTGAGGTTGTAGAAGAGGTTAAGGACGTGAGCATGAGAGGCGGCTCAAAGGCAGTAAGCATTGATGTTTCAAAGGCAAAGGCTATGACAATTACAGTTAAGGGTAACGGTGCGGCCCCCTCCTACGAGGATGCGGTTATTGCAAATGCAGCATTTGTACCCAACGGCCCCGTTATTGTTAACTTTGAAAAGCTTGACGGCAAGGCAACAATTACTGTTTTAAATACTGACGAGGAATACGTTGACGTTGTGTTGACCGGCATTGAAAACGGGGTTGTTACAACAGAGGCTGTAAGCATGGGCAAAGGTCTTTACAGAACAGTTGAGGTTAAGGCAGGAGAAAATGCTGTGGTAAAGGCGTATATAACAGGTATTGGCGAAGTTGGTTTAGAATAAAAAAACACCTCATCCGTCGGCTTTGCCGCCACCTTCCCCTCAAGGGGAAGGCAGGGTGGGGTGTTTTAAGTAAGTAGGTGCTTAAATTGAACAGTGCAAGATTAAAGATGATAATATCCATGGCTATATTCGGCACAATAGGGATATTTGTTAATTTTATTGATGTGCCAAGCAGTATGGTGGCTGTGTGCCGTGGGTTTACGGGTGCAATATTTCTGTGTCTTTTTATGATTTTTACGGGCAAAAAAATAAGCCTTGCCGATATAAGGCAAAACTTTATAAGGCTTATGATAACAGGGTGTCTTATAGGCATTAACTGGATACTGCTCTTTGAGTCCTACAAATATATAGGTGTGGCAAACGGTACCCTTTGCTATTACTTAGAGCCCGTTATACTTGTTTTTGGTGCGGCTATTATATATAAGGAAAGAATAAGCCCCTTGAAGGCTATCTGTGTTGCCATTGCACTTTTGGGTATGGTTTTTGTATCGGGTGTGTTCCCGCCACAGGAGGGGGCTGCTCTTAACGGCTTTGGTATAGCTTTGGGACTTGGTGCGGCACTTTTTTATGCTTCCGTAGTGCTTTTAAACCGTGGCATAAAGAACATTTCAAGCTATGACATGACAATGGTACAGCTTTTCTTTGCTGCGGCAGTGGCACTTCCGTATGTGCTTATTACAGAGGATGTTACAGCCATTACCTTTGACGTGAAGACCGTTATACTTCTTATGGTTGTGGGTATTATACATACGGGCTTTGCCTATGCAATGTATTTTGGTGCGGTGAGAGAATTAAAGGGGCAGGACGTGGCAGTTTTAAGCTATGTTGACCCCATGCTTGCAATTGTTCTTTCAATGACACTTTTAGGCGAGGAAATGAAGGTGTGGGGCATTTTGGGTGCTGTTATGATATTGGGGTCAACTTTATTAAGTGAATTAAAAAAATAAGGGCAGATGCCCTTATTTTTTTAGCTTTTTACGCTTAAGCTTGTAGATAAGCATTAATATGTAGGTGGGGATGTTTACAAATAAAAGTGTACCGAGCATTTTTACAATGGAAAACTCGTCCATCCATACAAACATAAGAACAACCGAGGTGATAAATGCAAGGATGGGGAGGATGTAGCCTAAGTACTTGTTTTCCATTTCGGAAAAAATGGTCTGAAAGTAAAACATTGCTAAAAGCACAATTAAAAATATGATACCGTATTCCATAAAAAAGCCTCCTTAGTAGTGTATGATGGGGATGTCGCCTGCATAGGGCTCAAGCGTGTCCTTTTTCCATATGTAAAAAACGTACTTGTTAAAATCCCTGGCGGAGGTGTTCAAACCACCCATTTTTATATCGGTAAGGACAGAGTCCTCATATTTTGCAAAATAAACGTTGTAGCCCTCAGGGGGGATTAAATATGCACAGCCTGAGCTTTCGGTGGGGGAGTATACAAAGCTTCCCTTGTTTTCCATTGAATGGAGGCAGGCTAAAAGTGCATGTACATTTAAGCTTCCGTGACCCGAATACCTGTCCTCCATAGGGTTGCAGGTTTTATAAAGTGCTTCGGTGAGCTCTTCTGCGGTCAAATGGGGATTTGCACTTTTTGCAAGGGCCAGTGCTGCTGCAACGTGAGGCGAGGCAAAGCTTGTGCCTGAGCTTTTTTCGTAGCCGCCAAGGCGGACTGAGTAAATATCCTCCCCGGGTGCCATAATGTCCACATAGTCATTACGCTGTGAATGGCTTGCTCTTCTGCCGTTGGAGTCGATACTGCCAACACCTATGGCGTTGGGGTAGGAGGCAGGGTAGTAGCGTGTGTTACCGCTCTGTGCACCGCTGTTGCCTACTGCAGAAACCATGAGAACGCCTTTTTCCGCAGCATAGTCGGTAACCTCTTTAAAAACCGTGGGGCTTGTAGAGCCGCCTGAGAAGTTTATGATGTCAACACCGTATGTATCGATAGCTTCGTACATTGCGGCAATAATGTCAGAATTTTTGCCCTTCTGTGCACCCTTTTCGTCAATATAGAAGCACTTGAAAATATAGAGCTTAACGTTTGGTGCAATGCCTGCAATACCGCGGGTATTGTTATGGGCTGCGGCAATGATACCTGCCACCATGGAGCCGTGACCTATTTCATCTGTGCAGTAGTTAAGGGTGGATTCACTTGTTGCGGTATAGTCTTTAGCCTTTATAACGTTTGAAAAGGTAAAGTCGCTTGCTGCCTTATAAATGCCCGAGTCAATAACGGCAACCTTAACCTCATCGCCGAAAACGCCCTTGTTCCATGCAAACTGTGCCGAAATCTGTGTAAGGTTTGGCTGCTCGGGGTAATGGGGATCGTTTAAGGTATAGTCAAAAAGCTCTGAGTAGGTCATGGGCTCGCAGTAATTGACCAAACCTTCATCAATAAGAGGCTGAATTGCTTCTATATTATCGGTTGTGTAAACATTGTGGGTGGCATTTACTACCTCAATGGAGGAGGAATAGGGCATGGGGAAATCGCCCTCTGTGGTGAAGATATATTCCTCCGCACAAATAGGGACCGATAAAAGGCAAAGTATAAATAATGTAAGAAAAAGAAGTTTTTTCATAATATCACCTGTTAGTAGCTACAACCATTGGGGACAGTCCCCCTTTGGTAAATCGGGCGACGATTTACCAAAGAAAGTCTGCGGACTTTTGTTGGGACCATCCCCAATGGTTGTGAAAAAAAGAGAGCCGGAAATTCCGACTCTTTAAATTAACCGTTTGCAAGAGCATCTGCAAGCCAGAATTCTGCAATGTCGAGGGCCTCGAAAAGACCCGGACGAACAGCTTTCTTATAAACCTTTTCCTTTTCCTTGCCGGAATTTGTCATAAGCTCTATGGTTACCTTGTCTGCAACCTGAAGATCCTCAATCTGCTTTGTGGATTCAACCGTGAAGAGGATGATGTAACGGTCCTTGGGATTGCCGTAGTAAATTTTGTTACCGCTCCTCATGAGAGGCTTATCCTTATATGTGAGGCATTCTTTAGCCTTTGCTTCCTTAGCCATGGTATAGTAACCCTCCTTAAACATTTATAACAAAATTATAACATATTTTATAAGGATAGTAAAGCATTTTTTGTGTTTTGTGTTGAATTTACACAAAATTCAAAATTTTCAAAAAAAAGGTTGACAAAATGTGATATAATGGCTATAATCTTTAAGGATTTAAAAATGAGCGAAAGGAGATAAATACTATGAAGAAGTTTATGGCTCTTGCATGCGCAGTTGTTCTTGCTGTTGCAGCTCTCGCTGCTTGCACAGGTAACAATGTAGAAGAACCCACAGAAGCAGCTACAGATGTTACAGAAGCAACAATCGCTGAATAATTTATTTTATATACATAAAATACCCGTCCTTATCCGGACGGGTGTTTTTCATTACTACGAAAATGCGACATATAAAAATCCACCTTTTTTGAGAAAAAACAAATAATTTATGAAACATATTGACAAACTTTGAAATATGGAGTAAAATAGCAAGAAAAACAAATGTGTTTGTGAGGTGGACATGTTTTGGTAGAGGACAAGGAGATAATTCTTGTGGATGCAAAGGTGCTTCCCGAGGTTTTCATTAAGGTTCTTACATCCAAACGCCTGATTGAATCGGGCGAGGTGAAAACGGTGAATGATGCCTGTGAAAAAACAGGTATAAGCAGAAGTGCATATTATAAGTATAAGGACCATGTTTTTGATTTTAATCAGATGCAGGGTGTTCTTACTCTTATGGCAGTTGTGGTTGACCTTAAGGGAATTTTGTCGGAGATATTAAAAATTATATCCTCGGTGAATTGCTCTGTTTTAACCATAAACCAGAGTGTGCCTACCGACGGTATTGCAAACATTCATCTTACTGTCAAAACTGATCTGATGAAGATAAGTGTTGACAAGCTGATTACCGAGATTACCAAGGTAGCAGGCGTCAGAAGCGTTAAAATTCTGGCGAAACAATAAAACGAGGAGAGTTGAACCAATGACAAAAATGGCAATTATGGGCTTCGGCGTTGTGGGCAGCGGTGTATATGACATTGTTACAAAAAATGCCGATACCATAACTAAGAAAATCGGTGAGAAGCTGGAGGTCAAATATATTCTTGATATACGCGACTTTTCAACTCATCCCGGGGCTGATTTGTTTGTAAAGGATGCAGACGTTATTGCCCGCGACGAGAGCGTTACACTTGTTGCAGAGGCAATGGGCGGTGTAACCTTTGCTTATGAATATACAAAGAAAATGCTTATGGCAGGTAAAAGCGTTGTTACAAGCAATAAGGAGCTTGTTTCAAAGAAGGGTACAGAGCTTTTCAAGTTAGCTGAGAAAATGGGCGTAAGCTACATGTTCGAGGCCTCTGTAGGCGGCGGTATTCCCATTATACGCCCCCTTGTGAACTGCCTTGCGGCAAATAAGGTAGAGTCAATCTACGGCATTATGAACGGCACAACAAACTACATTTTAACAAAAATGTTCAAGGAAAATCAGTCCTTTAAGGATGCTCTTAGTGATGCACAGAGGCTTGGCTATGCTGAAAAAGACCCCACGGCAGACGTTGAAGGCTTCGATACAATGAGAAAGATTTCCATCCTGACGGCTCTTTCTGCAGGATGTGAGCTTGATGACGACAAAATACCTCATGAGGGCATAACAAAGATAACTGCTGAGGATGTTCTCTGTGCCGAGAAGATGAACGCAAGCGTTAAATTGATTGGCTACAGCCGCATCAGGGATGGCAAGGTTACTGCAAGAGTGTGCCCCATGATTATCCCTTCCGATTGCCCCCTTTATTCGGTAGAGGATGTATTCAATGCAATACTTGTAACGGGCGACATGGTTGGCGATGTTATGATGTACGGCAGAGGAGCAGGTAAAGAGGCTACTGCAAGTGCCATTGTGGGAGACCTGATGGACGTTGTACGCCATAAGGGCAAGTTTGACAAAAACTTCTCCTGGGAAGAGGAAAAGGAAGGTATGTTCTTTGAACCCTCCGAGGAGGAAAACGTGTTCTTTGTAAGATGCGATAAAACAAAGGACGAGGCAAAGGCTGTATTCGGTGATGTGAAGTTTGTTGAAGGTGCTTCCTGTGCTTTTATTACAGAAAAAATGACCGAAAAGGCATTTGATGAAAAAGCCGACACTTTAGGCGGGGTACTGTCTAAAATAAGAGTATATATGTAAAGGAATGAAAACAATATGAGTCTTATAGTACAGAAATTCGGTGGCTCTTCCGTAGCAAACGCCGAAAGAATTTTCAATGTTGCATCACGTATTATTGAAACCTATGACAACGGCAACGATGTTGTGGTTGTTGTAAGTGCACAGGGTGATACAACAGACGACCTTATTGCAAAAGCAAAGGAAATTAACGACCGTGCTTCAAAAAGAGAAATGGACTCTCTTCTTTGTGCAGGCGAACAGATTTCCATGAGCCTTCTTGCAATGGCTATTCAGAAACTGGGCAGACCTGCAATTTCCCTTACGGGCTGGCAGGCAGGAATGGTTACAGACAGCAACTATTCCAAAGCACGTGTTCGCCGTGTAACGGGCGAAAGAATACGCCGTGAGCTTGACAACAGAAACATTGTTATTGTGGCAGGCTTCCAGGGTGTTAATAAGTACGACGATATCACAACCTTAGGCCGTGGCGGCAGTGATACAAGTGCAGTTGCAATTGCGGCAGCATTGGGAGCCGACCTTTGCCAGATTTATACTGATGTTACGGGCGTGTTCACATCTGACCCCCGAATTGTAAAGGACGCGAAGAAGCTTGATACAATAAGCTACGATGAAATGCTTGAGCTTGCCAGTTTGGGTGCAAACGTTCTTCACAACCGCTCTGTTGAGCTTGCTAAGAAATTTAACGTTAATCTTGAAGTATTGTCGAGCCTTGTAAAAGAACCCGGCACAATTGTTAAGGAGGAAACTAATATGGAAAAAATGTTGGTGCGTGGTGTTGCACGCGATAATGATGTAGCGAGAATTTCACTTTGTAATGTTGAGGATACACCCGGTAAGGCTTTCCAGGTGTTCAGCCTTCTTGCAAAGCATAAGATAAGTGTTGATATTATCCTTCAGTCTATCGGTCGTGATAACAAGAAGGACATCAGCTTCACAGTTGACCTTGACGCACTTGACGGTGCACTTAAGGTTCTTGAAGAAAACAACGGTATTATCGGTGCAGAAAGCATTGTTCACTATGACAATGTTTCCAAGATTTCCATTGTTGGTGCAGGCATGGTATCTAACCCCGGTGTTGCTGCTACAATGTTTGAAGCACTTTACAACGCTGATATCAACATTCAGATGATTTCCACATCCGAAATGAAGATAAGCGTGCTTATCGAACAGGAGCATGCTGAAAAGGCTGTAAAGGCTATTCACGATAAGTTCCACCTTGGTGAATAATCGGAGCGATGGTATGAATTATTCAGTAATGACCGAACGAGAGGTCGAGATTGAACTTTCTACAAGTGTGAGCGAAGGACTTACGTCCTTCGCGGCACACGATAAGCTTATTGAAAACGGCAGAAATATGCCCGAGAGAGCTTATACAAAAAGCATTGCAACAGTAGTTCTGATGCAGTTTACAAATTTATATACCATAGCTTTTTTAGTTATGGGTGTTATAAGTGCCCTCTGCGACTTTAAGGGTAGCATGGGTGCATGGATTATCTTTTTTGCCGTTGCCGTTTCAAATATGGTAAGCGGCTTTTTGCGCGATTATACGGAAAGAAAAAATGCAGTTGATTTTGACACCCGCAGAGGTGATGAGGTTACCATTATCCGTGATGCAACCTATATGAAAACTGACCCCACACTTCTTGTTAAGGGTGATATTGTAGTCCTTAATGAGGGGGATTTTGTTCCTGCGGATATAAGAATTCTTCAGTGTGAGGATTTAAAGGCGGACGAGTCCATATTCAAGGGCAGAAGAGTACCCGTTGATAAGGTGAGCGAAAAGTGCGACGAAGAGAGTGACCGGGCTGAATGCAGAAACATTCTTTACTGCGGAAGCACTGTTGCATCGGGCACCTGTGTTGGTGCAGTTATTGCCACAGCAAAGGACACGGTTCTTGCAAAGGTGAGAGCAAGCAGGTCAAGAAAGCTGGACATGCACGACAAATTCGGAAAGAATGCCACAAGCGAAAAAGTGCTTGTTATAGTGGCAATTATGGCGGCTATGATTACCCTTTCCATAACCTCAATTGCAACAAAGAGTGTGCCTTACGGTCTTTTGCAGGCATGCACGGTTGCTATGTGCGTTCTGCCTGCTCCCGTGTGCCTTGTGAGAATGCTGGGCGTGTGGGTGTGCTCAAAAAGGCTTGAGGGCGACCATGTTAAAACAGAGCATAAGGACTTTGCCTATGATATAGGCATGGGAGAATACTTCCTTTTTGACAAGGGCGGGCTTCTGACAAATAACGAAACAACCCTTGAAAGGGAGGTTATTGCCGATGAGGGAAAAACCGAAATGGCTGTCATTTGCAGTGACCTGGAATATATAGGCGATGTTCTTACCGGCAATGATATGGATATGGCAACGGCACGTGCCCTTTCAGAGAAGGGAATTGACGTTGCAAAGCTTTTGAAGGAAAACAAGAAGATAAGATTTATGCCCTTTGACGAGAAAAGAATGCTTATGGCTGCCCTGACCAAAGCAGAGAGTGGCTACAGACTTATTGTAAAGGGCTCTGTTGAAGCGGTGCCCACCTTGTGCACAGCACTTTGCGACAAGGACGGAATAATGGAAATGACGGGCGAGCTTTTACACAGAATAGAGAATATATCCTCCTCAATGGCTGAGGAAGGGCTTAAGGTAAGAGCTCTGGCATATAAGGATATTGACTATATCCCCGAGGATATTGAAAGCGAAATAAAGGCACTTTCCTTTGTGGGTGTGCTTGGCTACCGTGAGCCTCTTGCAAGGCGTGCAAAGGAATCGATAAGGAAAATTGAAAGAGTGTTTGTAAGGCCTGTTATGGTAACGGGTGACCATGTTATAACTGCTGCTGCCTTTGCAAAGGGGGCGGGGCTTATAAAGAAAGAGGATGAATGCATAAGCTTCCATGAGCTTGCAGAATGCAGTGATGAAGAACTTCTGGCAGCGGTTGACAAGTATAAGGTGTTTTCTTCTGCAACAGGTGCTGACCGTGAAAGGCTTGTGAGAGTGCTTTCGGAAAACGGTCACAGTGTGATTGTGGCAGGAGAGCAGATGACTGCCCCTTCTGTAAAGCTTTATGCAAATGTGTCCTTTGGTGACGATGAAGAAAAGGACTTTGACGTAACTGTTAAAAAGTGCGATATTGAAAATGTGGCAGAGGCGGTTTACAAGTCAAGATGCACCAGAGGAAACCTTCAGTATGCCTCAAGCCTTGCCATAAGCGTGGGCTTTGCGGAAATGCTTGTGATGCTCTTTATGCTCATGACGGGAAGCTTCATGTTACCTTCGGCAATTGTAATGCTTACAGCAAACCTTGTTATTGTGTTTGTGCCCTGCATGGTAATTACCTTGTGTGCAAGTGTGCATCAGAGGCTTGGTGAAGATACACTTTTTGCATTAAGATGTGCTTTATGCGGAATTATATGTGCTCTTTTTGCTCTTTTGACAAAGGATTTTATTGCATTTATGCTTATTTACTCTCTGGTTGATGCAGCGAGGGTTTGTGCGATGTTTAATAACCTTGAAAAGGGCAGATGGGGTATCTGGGGCATTATTGCAGCAGTAGTTGCATTTATACTTGTGTGCCTTGTAATGAAACCTGCGGTGAATGTAATTCTCTTAGCTGTGCTTGCGGCATTTTTGGGTGCACTGTTACCTTATATTAAGCTGAAGGGATTGAAAAAGTAATGTACGATGATATTATTGAAGGCAGAAATGCCGTTACTGCTGCACTTAAAAGCGGCAGACAGATAGATAAGCTTTACGTAAGACGAGGGGAAAACAAGGGAAGCATGCTTCCTATAATTGCAAAGGCAAAGGAAAGAGGCATTCCCGTTGTGGAAATTGACAGGGCAAAGCTTGACTCCATGAGCGAGACGGGTGTACATCAGGGCGTTATTGCAAGAATACCTCCTTACGAATACAAAACCGTTGACGATATTTTAAATATTGCCCGTGAAAAGGGAGAGCCTCCCTTTATTGTTATTCTGGACCATCTTGAAGACCCTCATAACCTGGGAAGCATTATCCGTACTGCAAACTGTGCAGGTGTGCACGGGGTTATTATTTCAAAGCATGACGGCGTTACACTTACTGCGGCGGCTGTTAAGGCAAGTGCAGGTGCGGCAAGCTTTACTCCCGTGGCGAGGGTTAACAACATTGCCCAGACAGTTGACTATCTGAAGGAGCAGGGCATCTGGGTAACAGGTGCTGATGCTGCAGGTGACAGAAGCATCTACGAGGCAGACCTCAAGGGGGCAGTTGCCCTTGTTGTTGGCGGCGAGGATAAGGGTATAAGCCGTCTTACAGCATCCAAGTGCGACTTTTTGGTGGGCATACCCATGAAGGGCGATGTAAACAGTCTTAATGCGTCTGTTGCGGCAGCGCTGATGATTTATGAAACAATGAAGCAGAGATAACAGAAAGGAATGACACTATTATGAAAGCTGTTGTTGCAGTAATCGGTCAGGACAGAAAAGGTATTATAGCAAAGGTGAGCACACTTTTGTATGAAAGAAACGTAAATATTATCGATATTTCCCAGACAATTATGGAGGATATGTTTGTTATGACCGCCATGGTTGACACAAAGGAATGCAATGTTGAATTTGATGTGCTCCGTCACGAGCTTGCAGATCTGGGCAGTGAAATAGGTGTGCAGATTACAATTCAGCGTAAGACAATATTTGAGTCTATGCACAGAATCTGAGAGGTGGCAAAATGATAAACAATTCTGAAATTTTTGAAACCCTCAATATGATTAACTCCGAGCACCTTGACGTGAGAACAATTACAATGGGTATTTCACTTTTAGACTGTGCAAGCGAGGATTATAAAAAGGCAACCGTTAAGGTTTACGACAAAATTACAAAATATGCCGAAAACCTTGTTAAAACGGGCTGTGACATTGAAAAGGAATTTGGTATTCCCATTATTAACAAGCGTATTTCCGTAACTCCCATATCCCACGTGGCAGCTTCCTGCGGTCACTATGTGGACTTTGCAAGGGCATTGGACCGTGCGGCAGAAACAACGGGTGTTAACTTTATAGGCGGTTACAGTGCACTTGTGGCAAAGGGTTATACTGCATCTGACAGGCTCTTTGTTGAGTCTATCCCCGAGGCACTCTCTGAAACAAAAAGAATGTGCTCCTCTGTTAATGTGGCAAGCACAAAGGCAGGCATTAACATGGATGCCGTAAGGCAGATGGGTCAGGTAATAAAAAGAGCCTCCGAGCTTGACGATATGGCATGTGCAAAGCTTGTTGTTTTTGCAAATGCCGTTGAGGATAACCCCTTCATGGCAGGTGCTTTCCATGGCACGGGCGAGGGCGAATGTGTAATTAACGTTGGCGTATCGGGCCCCGGTGTTGTAAAGTGTGCACTGGAAAAGGTTAAGGGCGAGCCCTTCGGTGTTGTGGCAGACACAATAAAGAAAACTGCCTTCAAGATAACGAGAATGGGTCAGATGGTTGCTGTTGAAGCCTCAAAGAGACTTGGCGTGCCCTTCGGCATTGTGGATTTGTCTTTGGCACCCACCCCTGCCGTTGGTGACTCTGTTGCATATATTTTAGAGGAGATGGGTCTTGAACAGTGCGGTACTCACGGTACAACTGCGGCACTTGCTCTTCTTAACGATGCGGTTAAAAAGGGCGGCGTTATGGCATCGAGCTATGTTGGCGGTCTTTCAGGTGCATTTATTCCCGTAAGTGAGGATGCAGGCATGATTGAAGCTGCAAGAAGCGGCTGTTTGACACTTGAAAAGCTTGAGGCTATGACCTGTGTATGCTCCGTTGGTCTTGACATGATAGCTGTGCCCGGTGATACAACTGCGGAAACCATTTCAGGTATTATTGCAGACGAAGCGGCAATAGGTATGGTTAACAGCAAGACAACAGCTGTAAGAATTATTCCTGCAAAGGGCAAGACGGTTGGCGATACTGTTGAATTCGGCGGTCTTTTAGGCTCAGGCCCCGTTATGGCACTTAATAACAAGTCCTGTGCGGACTTTATTGCACGCGGAGGAAGAATTCCTGCACCGCTGCAGAGCCTTAAGAATTAATTAGCAATTAGTAATTGGCAATGAGCAATTAATGAAAAAACTCCCCGAAATTTTTTCGGGGAGTTTTAGTTTTAAATGGATAGGAAAAATCGTTTGGAATTGACAAACCGAAGGAAAACACGGAATCCGCTCCGTGTTTGACCGTTGCCCGAAGGCGTACAGGGGTACGCCGAGCGGTGAGGTTTGTCGATAGCAAAAGGCGTAAGATAATAGAAAGCCGTCGCATTTTGCGACGGCTTTCCACATTAATAAAAACAAGTGATTATCAAAAGTATCAAAAAATTCTTGTAATTCATCTATGCCTTTTGCGGTCCAAACGATTTTAACATCCGTTTATTTGAAAATTTTCATGGCATTCAGTTCACGCCACTTTGTGGGCGACATGCCGAAGGTGCGGTGGAATGCCTTTGTAAAGTCAAGGGGGTCATCATAGCCCACAGCCATGGCAACATCACGGATGGGAAGGTTTGAATAAGTGAGGAAGCTTTTTGCAATATCCATATGATAGTTGTAAATGTATTTTTTAATGGATATGCCCATGCACTCATTGAAAACCCTTGAAAGATAGCTGCGGTCAATGTTGAGATAATCTGCCACATCGGAAACGGTGGTTTTCTTTTCACTGTTGGATATAATATATTCAATGGCAGGCTCTATATATTTTTCCCATACGCTCTGGCTTGTCTGCTCCTTACGGCAGATGGCATCGGCAAGAAGCCAGCTGTAGCCGTTAATTTCCTTACCGCTCATTTTGCCCTTGTCAGTCATTTCCTTTAAAAGGTTGCCTATTCTTCCGTCGGAATAGTCAGAAACAACGGGGCGTGTAAGCGAAAAGCCCGTTGATGAAATAAACTTATCAAAGTTGGTACCCGAAATATCCACCCAGCGGTAGGTGCAGGGGTTTTCGTGGGAGGAGGTGTAGTTATATATGTTTCCGGGAGTTATAATAAACATCTGATTGGGGCCTACACGGTAGGACTTTGAATCGGTTTCAAAGATGCACTCGCCCTCATAGATATAATGAAGCACATAATTTTTACGGGAAATATAACCGGGAGAAAAGCCCGGAGAGCAGATGCGGTAGCCATAGTTATTTATACGGACGGTATAGTCCTTAGGTTCATGATTATAATAGGTTTTAAAGGTGGGATTCATTCAAAAACCTCCTTGTTTATGCGAAAATTTTTATATTTTAAAAATAACAAAAAAAAGGCTTTTTGTCAAGGTGGGAAACAAAAGTTTAACATAATATATTGACCCGATAGTGTAAAAGTGGTAGAATTACTGCAAAAAGATGCGAAAGGATGTTATTTATGGAATTTAAAACACTTCAGCAGGATATGATTGCGGCTATGAAGGCTCACGATAAAACCACAAAGGATGCAGTATCCAGCCTTATTGCGGCAATAAAAAAGGTTGCCATAGATGAGGGCGTAAGAGAAAATATTACAGAGGAAATCTGCGACAGAGTTATTTTAAAGGAATTGAAAACTATTAAGGAGCAGATTGATACATGCCCCGAGGCTCGCAACGATTTAAGAGAAGCATATCAGGCAACATACGATATTATTGCAAAGTATGCACCCAAAATGCTTAGTGCCGATGAGGTTAAGGAAATTATTTTAAGAGACTTTGCAGAAGTTGTGGCATCAAAGAACAAGGGCATGATAATGAAGAACGTTATGGGTGCATTGAAGGGCAAGGCAGAGGGCAGTGTGATTAACGCTGTTGTTGCATCCCTTTGTGAATAAGGAGAAGGCTATGGCTATTAAAATAAATGGTGTTACGGGTACGGGCGTTAAAAAGTATAATGTTATAGTTGACTATTCACAGCATTATATATTGCTTCCCATTGTGCCCGGCGGAGATCTGAATATTACTGATGTGAGCTTTGATACAGATGCTGATGTAAGGCGCTTAGGCGAGGTTGACAAGGAGGGTCACATTAAGTTTTTGTTTACCGAAGGAAGCTTAAGTGAGGAATGGACTGTTGCCGTAAAGGAATGGGGTAATGCAATTACGGGACAGTTCGGCTGCTTTGCCGATGCAGAGGCAGACTGCTTTGACGGTAAGTATTATGTTTATCCTACCAGTGACGGCTTTGCAGGCTGGGGCGGATACTACTTCAAGGCATTTTCCTCTCCTGATCTGGTTAACTGGACAGATGAGGGCGTTATCCTTGACTTGAAGGAGGACGTAAGCTGGTCTGACGGTAATGCATGGGCTCCCTGTATTATTAAAAAGAACGGAAAGTATTATTACTACTACAGTGCAAATACAGACAAGTTTGAGAAAAACGTTGGCAAGGCTGTGGGCGTTGCTGTTTGTGATACCCCTTCGGGAAAATTTGTTGAACCCTTGGGACACCCCCTTGTGTACAATACAATGGTTATAGAGGACGAAGAGGGCAATAAGAAGGAAATGCGTTATCCCGGTCAGGTTATTGACCCTGCAGTATTTACAGACCCTGAAACAGGCAAAAGCTACCTTTACTGGGGCAACGGCTCTATGTGGGTTTGCGAATTGAATGAAGATATGATTTCCTTAAAGGGTGAGCCAAGATGCATTACACCTCCCAACTTCCGTGAGGCGGCACATGTTTTCTACAGAAAGGGTATTTATTACTTCACCTGGTCTGAGGATGACACAAGAAGCAAGAACTATCACGTGAGATGGGGCTATTCCGATAATCCTATGGGACCCATTATAGGCAATGAAATTATGATTGAAAAGGACGAAAGCCACGGCATTTACGGCACGGGGCATCACACAATCATAAATGTGCCCGGCACGGATAAATGGTACATACTTTATCATAGATTTAATTTCCCCGCACGTTTTGAGGGCGAATTCAGCGACTATTACGGTGTACACCGTGAATTGGCCATGGACAAATTCACCTTCGATGATAACGGCAGGATAGTAAAGACAAAGCCCACATTGGAGGGTGTTACAGAGGGTGAGGAGTTCAATAACCTTGCAAAGATAGTTCGTCATACCAACCTTGACGGAATTGACGAGGGTGAAATTATTGAGGGCGTGGTTGAAATCCAGTCAGGTGAATGTGAAACCGAGATGGATGTTATAATGGAACTGTATGACTATCAGTCCAATCTGGTTGCGACAGAGGTTGAAAGAGTTAATGTCGGTCAGTTTACAACAAATAGCATTACACTTAAAATTGAAGCCCCCGAAAAAATGAGAGGGCACTACCTTGAGTTTTTCACAGATGACGGTATGGAAGTGAAAAAGCTTACTTATTAAAACGAAAAGGCACCTTTGAAAGGTGCCTTTTATGTTACTTACCCATATTTATAAATTTTTCCATTAATTCGTGCCCGATTTCGATGTATTCGCCGCACTCATCGGCACATTTTTCGCTGTAGGTATAGCCTGTATTGTTGCAGTCGCCCTTACGGTACATTACGCAGGGAACGTTTTCGGCAGAGTGAGTTTTAATTGCAATAGGTGTGAAGTGGTCGGGAAGAATCATGAAGCAGTAGTCCTCTCCTGCCTTGTCAAGCTCTTCTCTGATATAGCCCACAATTTTTTCGTCAATTAATTCCAGACTCTTTATTTTACCCTCCATATCGCCCTGGTGACCGCATTCGTCGGGTGCTTCAAGGTGAACGTAAACAAGGTCGTAATTATCCTTTAAGAGGGCATCTGCGGCTGCCTTTGCCTTGCCTGAGAAATTGGTGTGAAGATTGCCTGTTGCACCCTCAACATCGATAGATTTCATCTTTGCCAATATGCCGATGCCCTTAATAAGGTCAACAGCGGAAACAACGGAGCCTTTAACCCCGAACTTTTCCTCAAAGCTTGTTAAAAGAGGCTTTTTGCCTTCGCCCCATACCCATATGCTTGTTGCAGGGTTTTTGCCCTCGGCAATTCTTCTCTGGTTTACGGGATGAGCCTTTAAAACAGCCTCGCTCTTTTTCATAAGGTCAAGGATACGCTCGTTGTCGGGAAGATAGTCCTTGATTTTACGGTCAGAAATGTCATGAGGGGGAGTGAGCTTAAACTTTTCGGGGGCATTGTCCCAGGTGAATAAGTGACGGTAGCTTACGCCGGGGAAAAGGTCGATATCACCGCCGAAGAGTGCTTCTTTTACTGCCAAAATAAGCTCAGTACTTTCCTCTGTTGTGATTTCACCTGCAGAATAGTCAACCATGGTTTTGTCCTCGTAGTTTTCCTCATCGGACAAGGTTACGGTATTTGCACGGAAGGCTGTCTGTGTTTCGCTGAGGTCCACACCTATGGAAGCTGCCTCTAAGGGAGAACGACCTGTGTAATATTCATAGGGGTTATAGCCCATAACGGAAAGGTTTGCAACGTCGCTTCCGGGCTTTAAGCCTTCGCCTACTGTTTTTACAAGGCAAAGAGTGCCCATGGAGGCAAAGTGATTTATGTTGGGCATTTTAGCTACCTCAAGAGGTGTTTTGCCGCCGAGTGCCTCAATTGGGTAGTCACCTGCACCATCGGTTAATACTATTACATATTTCATAAGAAATACTCCTTTCAAACAATTTTTTCTATTATACCACTATGTGTGGGAAAGGGCAAGATAAAAGTTGACAAAAAAAGCTTATAATGGTAGGATAAATTTAAAATGATGAATGGGAAGATTGCTATGAAAGAATGGTTAGCTGCAATAATATCTGCTGTTATGGTTTTGTCGGGCTGTGGTACGGATATGGACGTAACGGAGCCTACGGAAATAATTGAGGATACCCGTGCAAGGGATATGGTTGCCACTATGACGCTGGATGAAAAAATATGCCAGCTGATGTTTGTAACCCCTGAGAGCATTACAAATACCGGTGCTGTTACAGTGGCAGGCGAGGTTACAAGGCTTGCTCTTGAAAAATACCCCGTGGGGGGAATTGTTTACTTTGCACAGAATTTAAAGAGCCGTGAACAGATAACAAGTATGATAGAAAACACACAGAGCTACTCAAAGGTACCTCTTTTCATTGGTGTTGACGAGGAAGGGGGCAGGGTAGCAAGAATTGGAAGCAAGCCTCAGTTGGGTACAACAAAAATAAAGGCTATGAAAAATGTACAGAGCATGGAGGAAGCCTATATAATCGGTGAAACCTTAGGAAAGGATTTAAAGGGGCTTTTATTCAATGTGGATTTTGCACCCGTTGCCGACGTGATTGTTGATGTAAAAAACAGCGAAATAGGCGACAGAAGCTTTGGAGAAGACCCGTATTGGGTGGGCAAAATGACAGAAAGTGTTGTCAAGGGAATGGAAAAGGAGGGCGTAAGCTCTGTATTAAAGCATTTTCCCGGGCATGGAAGCACTGTGGCAAATTCCCACACGGGCTATTCCGAAAGCACAAGGACTGTTGACCAGCTGCGTGAATGCGAGCTTATACCCTTTAAAATGGGTATTGAGGCAGGAAGCGACTTTGTGATGGTGTCACACATGACACTTGTGAACATTGAGCCGGAGAAGCTTCCATCGTCCTTATCAAGGACTGTTATAACAGACCTTTTAAAAAATGAGCTTGGCTTTGATGGTATTGTTATTACCGATGCCTTAAACATGGGTGCCGTTACGAAGGAATACGGAATTTCTCAGGCGGCGGTATATGCCATCCGTGCAGGGGCAGACATGCTTTTAATGCCACAGAATGTGGAGGAGGCAAAGAATGCTCTTTTAAATGCTGTTAAGACGGGTGAAATAACAGAGGAGAGAATAAACGAAAGCGTTGAGAAAATATTGAGGATAAAAATTGAGAAGGGAATGATTTAATATGTATATAGGAATTGACCTTGGAACCTCGTCGGTGAAGATGATCCTTTGCGACAAGGAGGGTAATATTATAAAGACCGTAAGCCGTGAGTACCCCCTCTGTTTTCCCCATGAGGGCTACAGTGAGCAGAACCCTGAGGACTGGTACAACAAAACAATTGAAGGATTACGTGAGCTTACAGAGGGCTGTGGGGATAAAATAAAGGGTCTTGGCATTGCAGGACAGATGCACGGGCTTGTAATGCTTGACGAAAATGATAATGTGCTTCGCCCTGCGATACTCTGGAACGATTCAAGAAGCACAAAGGAGTGCGAATACCTTAATAACGTAATAGGTACAAAGAAGCTTACGGAAATGACAGCCAACATTGCATTCCCCGGCTTTACTGCACCCAAAATTATGTGGGTGAGGGATAACGAAAGAGAAATTTTTGACAAGTGCAGAAAAATTATGCTTCCCAAGGATTATATTACCTACCGCCTTACGGGAGTGTTCTGCACAGAGCCCAGCGATGCATCGGGGCTGTTGCTTTTTGACGTGAAGAACAAGTGCTACAGTAAAGAAATGCTTGAAATTTGCCATATAACAGAGGATATGCTTCCCGAAGTTTACGAGTCCTTTGCTCCTTGCGGAAAGGTTAAAAAGGAAATTGCAACAAGCCTTGGCTGGGGCGATGTTACAGTTTCCCCCGGTGCAGGTGACAATGCAGGCGCAGCTGTGGGTATGGGCGTTGTGGGACAGAATATGTGCAGTGTTTCCTTAGGCACAAGCGGAACTGTTTTTATAACAAACGACCATTTTTGTGTTGATAATAAGAATGCACTTCATTCCTTTGCACATGCTGACGGCAACTTCCACCTTATGGGCTGTATATTGAGTGCGGCAAGCTGTAACAAGTGGTTTTTAGAGGATATACTCAATTCAAAGGATTACGCCCAGTGCGAAAAGGGCGAGGCTGACGGAAATAACAAGGTTTTCTTTTTGCCCTACCTTATGGGAGAAAGGTCACCTCATAATGACCCGTATGCAAGAGGAGCATTTATAGGTATGAGCATGGACACGAAAAGAAGCGACATGCTGAAGGCTCTGATGGAGGGTGTGTGCTATGCTCTTCGTGACTGTGTTACCGTTGCAAGGGAGGAGGGCATTGTAATTGACGCTGTGCGTGTGTGCGGTGGCGGTGCAAAAAGTGCTCTCTGGTGCAAAATACTTGCAAATGTGCTGAAGGTAAAGGTTTTAAAAACAAACTGCGAGGAAGGCCCCTCCTACGGTGCCGCTATCCTTTCAATGGTTGCCTCAGGAGCTTACGGGAGTGTAAAAGAGGCAACAGACGGTATTGTGAAGATTAAGGAATGCATTGAATACGATGTGGAGGCTGCCGAAAAATATGACAAGGGGTATGAGAGGTTCAGAGAGCTTTATGCAAGGCTGAAGGATTGGTACAGAGGATGAAAAAAACAATAATTAAAAGAGCCTTTCTTGACAGCCTGCCGGTTTTAAGCGGATATATGGTTATAGGCATAGGCTTTGGCATTATACTTGAAAAAGAAGGCTACGGATTTATATGGGCATTTCTTATGAGTGCACTTATATATGCAGGAAGCATGCAGTATGCAGGGGTGGAGCTTATTTCTTCAATGGCAAGTCTGCCCGTTGTTGCAATTACTACACTTATGGTGAATGCAAGGCACCTTTTTTACGGAATTTCCATGATAGATAAATACAAAGGCGCAGGGACAAAAAAGCCCTATATGATATTTGCACTTACGGATGAAACCTATTCCTTGGTGTGCTATACAAAGTACGACAGGAAAGAAGACAATCATTTGTACAGCTTTTTTGTATCACTTTTCAATCAGTGCTACTGGGTGGCGGGAAGCCTTATCGGTTCCATTCTTGGCTCTGCATTGCCCTTTGACACAAGGGGTATTGAATTTTCCATGACGGCACTTTTCGTTACGGTTTTTGTGGAGCAGTGGATAAATGCTAAAAACCACGCTCCTGCATTGGTGGGGCTTGTTGCATCGGCATTGTGTCTTGCGATTTTCGGAAGGGATAATTTTCTTATTCCCTCCATGATGGCTATACTTTTCTTGCTTACAATTATGAAGGGCAGGGTGATTGGTGATGAATAGTACATATGCCCTTTATGCCATCCTTGTTATGGCGGCAGTTACGGCAGTTTTAAGGTTTTTCCCCTTTGTTGTTATGGGCAAAGGAAAAACCCCTGCCTATGTGGAATACCTTGGCAGGGTTTTACCATATGCGGTTATGGCGATGCTTGTTGTGTACTGCTTAAAGGATGTGGACTTGAAAAATGCACCCTTCGGGCTTTGTGAGGCTGTGGCGGTTTTTGTTGTGGCAGTGCTTCACAAGTGGAAAAGGAACACCCTTTTAAGCATAATTGCAGGAACTGTATGTTATATGATATTAATAAGACTATAATAAAAAGGTTGCTTTACGGAGCAACCTTTTTTTGCCTGTTTCTGTATTCCTTTGGTGAGAGATTGGTAATGCGGGTGAAGTTACTTACAAAGTGGGGATAGGAGTTATAGCCCACGTCAAGACTTATCTGCAAAAGGCTTTTGTCGGTGGTTTTCAGCATTTCGCAGGCTTCGCTTATTTTTAAGGAATTTATGTATTGTGAAATGGTAAGGCGGGTGCCTTTTTTGAAAATGCGACAAAGGTAGGAGGGGCTTACAAAGAATTTTTCAGCAAGATGAGGAATGGAGGTAATGGTTTTATAATTGATATTTATGTAGGATAAAACTGCACCGAAGACAGAGTCTGCCTCGTAGATGGGGGAGGCTCCTACAGAGGGTGAAGCTTTAAGGATTAAAAGAAGCTCGGAAAGAAGCGGAAAAATTTTGTCGGGATTATTTGATGAAAGATGCTCCTTCAGAAGAAGGGTACAAAGGGACTGTATTTTTTCAAAGTCCTCCTTTGAGGGCTTTAAAAGACGGTTTTCAAAAAGAGAAAGATACAAGCTTTGTGCTTTTGGTGTAAGGTAGGCAGAAAGAAAAGCCTTATCAAAATAAAGTACTGTTCTTTCGTGCTCGGATTTACTGAAATTGCCGTGAGGGGAAAGCTCCTTTATTACAGCAACACAGTCGGGCTCAACAGAAAAAACCTCGTCACCTATCATTAAGGTGCCTGTGCCGTAGTGGGGCACAAAAATTTCGTAGGAATCGTGATAATGGGGCTCGTGCATTGTATATCGTTTAGACCTTCGGCTTCTTTCAATGCCGAAGCTTGTGTGGCGTTCATATATCATATTTATCCCTCCATAACTTATTTTAGTTCAATATTCTTTATAAATCAAGAAATTTGTTCAATAAAAATGAAGAAAATTGATGTTTTGAGTGATAAAATTAAGACAAGGGGATGATAAAATGAAAAAAATGATAAGTATTTTACTTATGACGGCAATGATTTTAAGCCTGCTGCCCACATTTGCAATAGGGGCAGAAAGCAGCTTTTTCTACACTGTGGCAAGCTATTCAGGCCCTACGGTTGGTGAAGGTATGTTCATAGGAACACACCAGGCTGCAGAAGGTGGTAATGAAAACTGTGCACCGGGAATTGTGGGCACTACCATTTCGGAAACGGGCGGTGCAATATGGAAAAGCAGAGTGGGATATTTAGAGTTTGACGTAAAACGCCCTATGGGTGAAATGACAAAGGCCACTTTGAGATTATATGTGAGTGACGTTAACGAAAACTTAACGGGATGGATGCGTCTTGCAGCATACCTTACCGAAGGAAAGCCTGCTACCGTGGCACTTGGTAAGGACTCTTCCGCTACGGGTTACCCTGCAGTAAATAATGACTACTCATATGATGCGGCATTCTGGACAGAGGAGATTTACCCTTCGTCGGGAAACAGCTGGAAGGAAATTGACATAACAGAGGCGGTAAAGGCGGCATTTGAAAAAGATACAGAGGCAGAAAGAATTAAGCTTGCCTTCCGCCTTCAGGTGCCGAAGGCGGGGCTGAATATTGCACTTGACAGCAAAAACGGACCGAGAGTGGTAATAGAGGATGACCGTGAAGAGGAGCCTGAAATGGAATATACAAGAACAAATCTTTTTACACATGATATGTTAAGCGATAACCCGGGCGAGGTTGGCTTTACGTCACGCTATGAAAACGGTGAATTTTTAACAGAGCGAGGCTACAACGGCAGAACCTTCTCCCTTTTTGAGGCGGCACAGTATGCTCTTTTATGGGATGAATACGATAAGGCAAGAGGTATAACCCTTACAGAGGAGGAATACCTTGAAAACCCATCTGATACAAGCATACAGAATGAAAACGCAAAGAAGGTTTTCCCGTACCAGAGCAAAGAGCGTGAGTGGGTTGAAAAGAAGCGTGAAGAGGTTATAAAAACCTATACAGAGGTTAAAGAGGCGGGGCAGAAGATTTATTTTATGCAGGACGTTATTGTTCTGCCGGTAAAGCTTAAAAATGACCGTGCCGATATACGTACAAACGGTAAAATTGATATAAGGCTTGAAGCTACACAGTCTGTTATGGACTTTATGTATGAGGAAATGTTCACAGAGCTTCTTGACAAGAATGGTGAAAGCCTTCTTGACGGTATTTACATAAGATATGGCGAAACCTACACAGGCGCAAGCTGGGGTGTGCCTTACCATACGGGTAACAACCCCATTTTAGGGGACGGCACAAAAACCCATCTTATCCTTATGAATTACTTAAGGGACAAGGTGTGTGAGGAGCTTGGCGGAGAAATTATTTACAGAACATGGGGCTTTGGCGAATTTCAGTACGACCTTGAAACATACCTTGAAATAAGCAATCAGCTTGAGGTGCATGACAATTTTTACTTTGCAATAAAGCATACGGCAGGTGATTTCCACCGTACCTTCACCTTTAACCAGACCCTTAATGCAGGTAAGCACAATCAGATTGTTGAGGTGCAGTGTGCCCGTGAATACGAGGGCAAGGGTGCATATCCCAACTACATTGCAGGTGGCGTTATAAACGGCTTCCCCGAGTATGAATTTCTCATGAGTGAGGATGAAAAGCAGAGCCTGAGAGACGTTATAAACGTTGAAGGAAGCCTTGTTAAGGGCATATGGACCTGGGCACGCGGTGGCGGCTGGGCAGGTCCGTACATTAACGGCACAGGGCATGCTACTGATAAATCAATACCTGTTCCTAACGGCTCGGAAATGTGGTGTGACCTGAACGCTTATGTTATAAATAAATGGGCAAAGGACACCTCTGTGAGCGATAAGGAGCTTGTCCTGGAATATGCAGTAAATGAGCTTGGCATGAACGATAAGGATGCAGAGAGCTTTTATGAAATATGCGAAAAATCCTCTCAGGCGGTACTTTTAGGCAGAGCAAGAAACACGGATAAATACAACGTGGATGTGTGGTGGACACGTGATGACGGCATAAGCACATCAAAATTCAGAAGCAACGTTAAAAATGCTTTTAATAATTCCGTAGAGGATATAATGCTTAAGGAAAAGGCTGAAGCAGTTACCCTCTGGAAGGAAATGAACGAAATTGCAAAGGGGCTTGACGATTCTCTTTACGAGGTAGAGCTTGCCGATTCCGAAACCTCGGTTAAGGAATATATTATAATGACCACAAGCTACGGTTATTATCTGTACAGCATTTATAACCAGATGCATATTGCAGAGGTTGAAAGGCTTAAGGCAGAAAAGGCAGGAAAGAGCATAACAGATGAAATGCTTCATGCAGTGCTTAAGTACGACATGCTCTGGGAAAAGTGGCAGAAGGAATATGAGGAAAATAAGGATAAGGGATATCCCATCCTTTACGCGAAAGAGTCGGGCTCCTTTAAGGGGTACAATTCTTTAGTATACTGCGAGCCTTTT
This sequence comes from Clostridia bacterium, assembly GCA_017440585.1. Classification (GTDB taxonomy): domain Bacteria; phylum Bacillota; class Clostridia; order UMGS1883; family UMGS1883; genus RGIG1927. The sequence goes on from JAFSGW010000028.1 coordinate 45,459, forward strand.
TCCTATGCCATGGGAAGCTTTTCACGAGGCGGCGGACAGAACGAAATTAATGCTCTCTGTGAGGGCGTTAATGTTGAAAATGCTCATTATGCCACAGACGGTAACATAAATACTGCGGTTACGGCTGTATATGGCGAGGGTGAGGAATATAAGGATAAATATGTTCTGTTTGAGCTTGACGGAGAGGAAAGCGTGCATTCCGTTGTTATAAAAAAGCAGAAGCTTACCCTGGCAGGCAACACAACCTACTGGGCAGACCATGCTTATGCTTCGGGCTGTGTGCTTGAAGGAAGCAACGACGGAGAAAACTGGGAACTGCTTTACGAAATGGATAAAACCCCCGACGGACGTGATAACGAAGCGGAGGTTGTGGTGAAATTTGATGACCCCGTGGATTATAAGTACATACGCTACATAAGAAAAGAGGAGAACAGCTATATAGGCTGGGCTGAAAGCGGAGGCAACAAGCTTATACTTGCAGATATTGCCTTCTATGCTCCTGATACGGAAAATGTGTGGCTGTCAGAGGTTAAGAAGAAGGAGGATAGTATAGAGGTAACCCTTGATATTTTCTCCGAAAGCCCAATGGCAGATGTCGTTTGTGCATATTACAAGGACGATGTGCTTATTAAAACCGTAACAAAAGCCGTAACAAAGGATGAGGCAACCTATAATATGCCCCTTGTGAAGGATGCAACCAAAACGAAGGTTATGCTTTTCAACATGAAAAAATTAAAGCCCTTGTGTGGCGTGAAAACAGTTGAATAGTAATAAAGGCGACACTTTTGATTAAAAAGTGTCGCCTTTAATTGTTTACATTCAAGTTTTTCGGCAGTATAATTAAGGTTAAGATTAAGGGAGGGGTTTATTATGCTTAAAAAAATACTTACCTTGATATTGACGGGGGCGATAATTATGAGTGCGATTCCGTTTTCCGTTCATGCAGAGGGAAAGCAGGAGAATGTTGTATATGTTTCTCTTGACGGCAGAGAGGATGCTGCGGGCACTTTCGCTGACCCGTTTAATTCCATTGAAAAGGCAAGAGATTATTTAAGAGGAAATGCTACAAAGGATGCAAGAGGTGTGGTATATATCCGTGAGGGCGTGTATCATATCAACAAAAGCATAGAGTTTACAGGCGAGGATTCTTTTGTAACATATATGGCTTTCGGTGATGAAGAGGTTGAAATTTCCGGTGTGGCATCACTTAATAAGCACAATTTTAAAAAGCTTGATGCGGTAACGGGAGATAAGTTCTCTTCAAAGTCAAGAATTAAGGAAGAAATACGTGACAAGGTGTATGTTTATGACCTTGGGAAAGAAAACATACCCGTAGGCGACATTTACAAGAACGGCTTCAACTGGACAAAGAAGCCTCTTCGCCCTGAGCTGGCACAGAATGGTGAGCTTCTTACCCTTGCACAGTACCCCGATGACGGCTCTTTCTTAGGCACGGGAAACTTGGGTATAGTAAATAAGGGTGATGAGCCCAGACAGTTTTTCTTTGATAAGACAGACAATGTAAAAACCTACGAGCAGATGCTTAATATGAATGCACCTGTATTTTCGGTTAACAGTTTGCCTGCAAGTGCAAAGACCTGGGCGGGAGAATATCCTTCCGACAATGCACTTTGTGACAATACAAAGTACGAAACAGACGGCTGGCTGTTCGGTTATTATGCAAACCATTACGCAAACGATAATGTTAAGATGAACTATGGCAGAACTGTTAACGGAAAGTTTAACATTTACTGCAAGTATCCGTCTGTTTATTCGGTAAATAACAGCTTAAAGGTTGAAGCTATTAACCTTTTGTGCGAAATGGACACTGAGGGCGAGTATTACATTGACCGCTTCCGCGGTAATAATGTGCTTTATCTGTACTCTGAGAATGGTAACCTTGAGAACATAACCCTTTCCTCCATGGATGCGCCTCTTGTAACAATAAACAATGCAGAGGGAATTGTTATTTCCGGTATAAGCTTTACGGGCACAACAAGCCACGGTATTACCTTGAACGACTGTGAAAGCTGTGTGATTGATAGCTGTGAGCTTTACAACATAAGCATGGATGCAATAAGAATTGGTAACGACAACGGCATGATTACCTGCGACCCCGAGTATACTACCTACGGCGGCGGACATAACAACACTGTTAAAAACTGCCTTATACACGATATGGGTCACGGCGGTGTTTATGTGGCAGGCGGTGAGAGAAAGAGCCTGGAGAGAGGTAACAATAAGGTTTCCCATTGTGAGTTTTATAATTTCTCACGCTTAGCAACCTATACACCCGCAGTTTACCTTGAGGGCGTAGGAAACACAGCAGAGGACAACTACATTCACGATGCACCTCATATGGTTATTCAGCTTATGGGTAACGATATGCTTGTTACGAGAAATAAGATTGTAAATACCTGTTACAATGCAAACGACATGGCACCCATTTATACGGGACGTGACTGGTCGTGGCTGGGTAACGTAATTTCCTATAACTATATTGAGGATGTTCGCTATTCCGATGCTACAAACTTCAACTTTGGTATTTATATGGATGATAATGCCTCCGGTGTTATTATAAAGAACAATGTTTTCAACAACATAGGCGGTAACGGCGTTTACCTTAACAAGGGCTACGGAAGCTATGTTGCAGACAATATTTTCCTGGATTCCACGGGACAGTATTACCGCTATCTGACAGGCGGTAATGAAGGCTGGAAGAGACCCCTGCCCAACGAAAAGGCACTTAAGTACCGTTTTTACGATATGCTCCGCACAGAGGAAGAGGCTATTGCCTCCGGTGATGAAGGCAAGACAGCAACAAAGGGCTACTGGAACAGCGATGAGAACATTGCCTACTGGGTTGAGCATTATAATGAAATTTACAATAAGCTTGACGGAAAAGGCGATTTTGATTTAAGTAAAATGTATTTCCCCAAAGAGGGAGATGCAAGCAGCACTGTATGGCTTGACGAAAATGCAGTTATTAACCAGAACCACAATACTGTTATGAGAAACATTACCGTTAACACTGCAGATTTGTGGCTCAAGGGCGGTTTGTATAACAACGTGAATGTGTCGGACAAGGGAAGCTTTGATATAATGAGGCACCGTGCAAGCAGTGTGAAGGCATTGGGAATAAACCTTGAAACGGGTAAAATTGCGGATTCAAGCACACTTATGAGCGATGCAAACTACGGTGCTGACTGGATTGATGAATGGAATAATAATTACGACATTTCAAAGGCAGGCATGCTTAAGACTGTTGATAAGGAAAAGCTCTTTGTGAAGATAAAGGAAGCGGAAAAGCTTGCTCTTCAGAGCGAGGAAATGACAGCTGCGCTTAATATGGCTCACAAGGCGGCAAGTGATACAGAGAGCACACAGAAGGCTGTGGATAATGCATATACAGCACTTTTAGAGGAGCTTTCAAAGGTAAGCGAGCAGTATGAGCTTAATATGTATAATGTGACCATTACACTGGATGAAATGGTTAAGCTTGCTGTTACGGGCGAAAATGCAGAGAACACCTTGTGGTATACAAGCGACGACTCTGTTGCAGTTGTTGACAGAAAGGGTAATGTTTACCCCGTCAGCGAAGGCGAATGTAAGATTACAGCTTTGGTTGAGGGCTATGAATTTGTTTGCCGTGTGACAGTTTCCGGCACATCGGAGGATAAGGAAATAACTGTTGATACCTCCACCGTTAAGGTTACAAGCCAGGAGAGCAACAACAAGGGCGTGAGTGCCGTGGATGGAAATGCCAACACAAGATGGGCAGCGGCACATGTTGACTACAACCCGTATCCTCAGTCCATTGAATTTGACCTTGGTGAGGAATACGATATAGGCAGAATTGATATAAGCTTTTACTATTCCGGCACTGCAAAGGACAAGGACCGTGCCTATGAATATGCTATTTACACAAAGGGCGAAGAGGGCGACTGGAGCATACTTGTTGACGAAAGGGAAAATACTGACAGAACAAGTAATGTGAGCCTTGGAGTTGAGGCTGAAAATAAATCACGCTATGTTAAGCTTGAAGCCTACAGATGCGACAAGGGTGGTCTGGCAGCGCTTTCCATGTATGAGATAACACTCTGGAAGAGAGGAAATGAAATTTCCTACGAAAAGCTTTACAATGAAGAGCTTGCAGTGATAGATGCCATTAACTGGGATGAAGCAGATAAGGCACTGAAGGAAGAACTGGAAAGCACCGTTGCTGAAGCAAAAGCAATGGAGGATAAAGAGGCGGCATATAAAGCTTTAAGAGAGGTAATGCTGAAGGTTAAAGGCAGGGTAGAATACATTGCCTGCTCAGGTGGCGTTGTTTCCTGCTATATCCCCGAAGGAGCAAAGGGACAGCTTGTGGTGGCATCATATACAGAGGATATGCTTTCCTTTGTAAAAAGCTATCCCGTTGACGTAAAGAAGGGTGAGTTCTTCTCCGAAGCACTTCCCGAAATACCCTCCGGCACAAGGCTTAAAATTATGCTGTGGGATGATTTTGATAACCTTGAGCCTCATATGGAATATGTAACAAAATAACACCAAAATAAAAAAAGGGCTTTCAAGCCCTTTTTTTATTTTGGTGTTGTTATTTAAAAAGAATGATGGTATACTGTATTAGTATTGAGGAGGGGTTTTATGAATTTTACGGAATGGTTAAAGGTAATATTCCTTGGCATTATTGAAGGTATTACGGAATGGCTTCCCATAAGCAGTACAGGACACCTTATTTTAGTGGATGAGTTTTTAAAGTTAAAGCAAAGTGCTGAATTTATGGAAATGTTCAACGTGGTAATTCAGCTTGGGGCAATACTTGCAGTTGTTGTTTTATACTGGAATAAGCTCTGGCCCTTTTCTATGCCAAAGGGAGAGGGGAATATAATAAAGAAATGCTGCAGGATGGACAAAATTGTTCTGTGGCTGAAGATTGTGGTGGCGTGCCTGCCTGCAATGATAATAGGGCTTCCCCTTGACGACTGGATGGATGAGCATTTACATAACGGCATTGTGGTTGCAATTGCACTTATTTTCTACGGTGTTGTGTTCATTTTCATTGAAAACTACAACAAAAAGAGAGTGCCTCGTTTAAATAATCTTGAGGAGCTTTCCTTTAAGGATGCACTTTTAATAGGCATTTTTCAGACCTTAAGCTTAATTCCCGGAACAAGCCGTTCAGGCTCTACAATTATAGGCGGTATTCTCATTGGAACAAGCAGGGAGCTTGCGGCAGAGTTTACCTTCTTTTTGGCAATACCCGTTATGTTTGGTGCAAGTGCACTGAAATTATTAAAGTTTGGATTTGGTTTTGAAATGACAGAGCTTGCAGTTCTTCTTGCGGGCATGGTTGTGGCATTTATCGTTTCAATAATTGCAATTAAGTTTTTGATGGGCTACATTAAAAAGCACGACTTCAAGGCTTTCGGCTGGTACAGAATTGTGCTGGGTATTATAGTTTTGGTATATTTTATATTTAATTAAAAAATCGGCTTCGGGTTATTCCGAAGCCGATTTTTCTACTTTAGAATACAAGAGGTTGCCGCCTATAATTAAAACGGCACCGAAAACTTGCAGCACTGTGGGGATTTCGTTAAAAAGAAACAGTGCAAATATTGTAGAAACAACGGGCTCACACAATTTTGATGCGGACACAAAGGAGGGTGAAAAATACTTTAAGCACCAACTAAAAATGCTGTGGCCTAAAATTGTGGAGAATACTGCAAGAAGAAAGCCTACAACAACGGGACTTATGCCATAGCCTAAAAGGCTTGTTTTCTGAAAAGCACACATTATAACAAGAACAATTGCACAGGAAGCATATACTATGTAGGTGTAGATTGTTGTTGATGTGCTTTTGCGGACATATCTTCCGATGAGCATATATACCGCTACGGCAATTGCTGCAAGAAGTGCAAGCAGGTCACCTGCAAGGTGCGTGTAGGAGATGGCATCGGACCAGGCAATGAAAAAGCTGCCTGTAAGAGTTATGCCGATACAGAGCATGGCTTTTTTTGAAAGAGTGCCCTTCATGAAAAGGCAATAGCCTAAGGACACCCATATTACCTCGGTGCAGACAATTGTGGTGGATGAGGCAACGGTTGTGTGAGAGAGAGATTCAAACCATAAAACAAAATGTACGGCAAGAAAGAAGCCCGAGAGAGCACAGAGCAGAGCCGTTTTGCCCTTTGTTTGGGAAAGCTCGCTTCTGACAGCTTTTTTTGAAAACACCACCGGGCTCATTAGAACAACTGTCCATAAAAGCCTGTAGGCAGCGGTGACTGCACTGGGGGCAGAAGAATATTTTACAAAAATAGATGAGAGGGATATTCCGAGAACACCCACAATAATCATAATAATTGGATATTTTTCGATGTATTTCATAATGGTTTTCCTTTAAAACTTAACGATTTTTTTTGCTGCTTTGCTTACAATTTTATAGATGGGACCTTCCATTTCCTTCTCTGCGGCTTTGAGCTGATTACGGATATCAATGCCCTGGGGGCAATGGGTTTCACATTTGCCGCAACCTATGCAGTTTGATGCGGAGGTGGAGTTTTTGCGTAAGGTTGTGCACATTATATATTCCTTCATGGACACAAACCAACCCTCGGTATAACGGCGGTTGTAGGCGGAAAAAATACCCGGTATGTCAACACCCTTGGGGCAGGGAGTGCAATAGCCACAGCCCGTACAGCCTACCTTCATTTTTGCGTTGATTGCCTTTGCAACCGACTGAAGCATATTATTGTCCTCTTCGGTTAAATCTCCTATATTGGCACTTGATGCTGTGTTGATGTTATCAAGGACCATTTCCTCGCTGTTCATGCCTGAGAGCACCACAGTAACCTCCTTCTGGTTCCAGAGCCAGCGGAAGGACCACTGTGCGGGAGAATACTGCTTTTTGTAGCCTTTAAATATTTTTATTGCTTCCTCGGGAAGGTTATTTACAAGCCTTCCTCCGCGGAGAGGCTCCATGATAAATACGGGAAGACCTTTTGAGTGGGCATAGGTAAGCCCACGTCTGCCTGCCTGGGTATTTTCGTCCATGTAGTTATACTGAATCATGGTAAAGTCCCACTCATAGGCATCGATTATGCGGCAGAACATATCGCTGTTGCCGTGGTAGGAAAAGCCCACCTGACGGATTTGCCCCAGCCTTTTCTTTTCTTCGATCCATTCAATAATGCCAAGAGCGCAAAGACGGTTCCATGCATCGATGTCTGTTAACATATGCATTAAGTAATAGTCGATATAATCTGTCTTAAGGCGACGGAGCTCTTCTGTAAAAAGCTTGTCCAGTCCCTCACGGCTTTTTATGAGATAGTGGGGGAGCTTTGTTGCAATGTTAACCTTATCACGGATGTTGTTTTTCTCAAAAACTTCGCCTAAAAGTGCTTCACTGCCGGGATAGATATAAGCGGTGTCAAAGTAATTTACGCCATTATGGTAGGCGGTGAGTATTTCCTTTTCGGCTTTAAGGTAATCAATACGCCCCATGTTTGACTTAAAACGCATACAGCCAAAGCCTAAAATGGAGAGGGGGTTGCCGTATTTGTCATTGCGGTAATTCATATAAACCACTCCTTTTAGTAGAGTATAGCATAAGAAGGCTCGCTTAACAATAAAAAAGTGTTTTAACACTTCAACCCCCTCGTTCCCCCAATCTTGGGGGACGAAAAGGTGCACTTTTATTTTACAAGCAAATATGCGCACATTCTGCGCGCAATTTCCTATGTAATAAAAAAAGACGTCATTTGACGTCTTTTTTTGCTGTTGATTTAGTTTTTCTGCATTTCGGGGAGAGTATACTTTGCAAGGTGTGCTCTGTATTTATCCGTAAAGTGAGGATCCTCACGCTTGAATGCTCTCATACCTTCATGGAGGCTCATTGTGTTGTGGCTTGTTTCAATAATACAGCCTGCAATGTTGGAGCAGTGGTCAGAAACACGCTCTAAGTTTGTGAGAAGGTCGGAAAGTACAAAGCCTGTTTCTATACTGCATCTGCCGTTCTGCAAGCGGTAGATGTGTCTTAAGTGCATTTCGTCCTTAAGGTGGTCAATAGCCTGCTCTAAAGGCTCAACCTGTGCGGCACAATCAATGTCATCTTCGACAAAAGCCTTAAGTGTGAGATTAAGAATCTCATTTACCGCATCGCTTAAAACCTTGATTTCGCCCTGAGCGGACTGGGAGAACTTAATTTCCTTATTCTTAATTTCCTCTGCAGATTTTACGATATTAATACTGTGGTCGGAGATACGCTCCAGGTCACCTATAACCTTTAAGAGACGGGCAACACGTGTGCTGTCGGAATCATCGAGGTTGTGGCTTGAAAGCTTAACAAGGAAGTTGCCGATAACGTCCTCGTAGTGGTCAACTCTGTTTTCTGCTTCAAAGAGCTCTTCAGCCTTTGCATCGGTATAAGCGCCTATCGCACTGATACTTGCTTTTAAAGAGTCAACTGCACACTGTGCCATTTCTTCTGTGTAACGGTAGCAGTGCTCAAGAGCAATAGAGGGTGTTGCAAGAAGTCTTTCATCAAGCTCTGTTGCTTCTTCCTTCACCTTTGCATCGGGAATAACCTTGCAGGCAAGCTTTTCAAGAAGACCTGCACAGGGGAAGAGGATTGCTGTACAGATTACGTTGAAGAATGTATGTGCAACGGAAATACCCATATAACCTGCAGGAAGGGAAAGGAGCGGAATATAGAAGAGTGCTCTTACGACATAAAGAACGATAAGAAGAATTGCCGTGCCTATTACGTTGAAGGACAGGTGAACCACTGCCACTCTTTTAGCGTTACGGTTAGCACCAACAGAGGAAAGCATAGCAGTCACACATGTACCGATGTTCTGACCCATGATGATGGGGAGTGCTGCACCGTAGGTTACGGCACCTGTGGAGCTTAACGCCTGAAGAATACCTACAGATGCGGAGGAAGACTGGATAACTGCTGTTAAAACAGCACCTGCGATAACGCCTAAGATGGGCTCGGAGAACATTGTGAGAATGCTTGTGAAGGCTTCGTTGTCACGAAGAGCACTTACTGCATCACTCATTGAATCCATACCGAACATAAGCGTTGCAAAGCCTAAAAGAATCATGCCTGTATCCTTGTTTTTACTACCCTTCATGAACATGTAAAGAACAACGCCTAAAAGGGCAAGCACGGGGGTGAAGGTGGAGGGCTTGAAAAGCTCCAATATAGCTGAGGCACCGTCACCAATGCCGTTAAGGCTCAAAATCCACGCGGTGATGGTTGTACCGATGTTGGCACCCATAATAACACCAATGGACTGCTTAAGAGTCATAATGCCTGAGTTAACAAAGCCTACGACCATAACTGTTGTTGCCGAGGAGGACTGAATGATTGCAGTTACGCCCATACCCGTTAAAAAGCCCATGAATCTGTTGTCTGTAAGACGGCCTATAAGAGCTGTGAGCTTGTCGCCTGCACGTCTTTCAAGTGCTTCGCCCATAAGATTCATGCCGAAGAGGAACAAACACAGTCCGCCGATTAAGCCAAGCAGGTCAAAACCTAAAAATTCTGTCATAGCATTTAATCCTTTCTTGAATACGTTTCTTATTAAATTATTGCCCGATTATTCAACAATAATATGTAAAATAAACCGACTTCAAGAAGCATTGTAGCATAAAAAAGGTAAAGATGCGGTAAAGAGTGGGTAAAAAATGAACGATTAATGTTAATTGTATGTAAATAAAAATAACAGCAAGGCATTGAAGCCTTGCTGTTATTTTTTGAATATCCTGAAACAATAAGGAAAACGGCGGGCTTTTTCCCCGGCTAACACTACGTGCTTGAATTGGCAACATTCTTCGCAAAATTCAAGGTTCCGGGACAGTATAAAGTCTTTTTCTTTGAAGTTTGTCTCACTGATTTTATTCAAACATTCCATACAGAATTCTGCCATATTAATCATCTCCCGACTTGGCACCAACGATTGTTGGTATATTGGCTATTTTAATTCTATATACTTGTCTTGTCAAGAACAATTGTAGGTGATGTTAATGAGAAGAGTTTTAGCGGAAAGATTGAAAGAATGCAGAAAAGAAAAAGGGTATACACAGCTTCAGGCAGCAATATATTGTGATATCACAGAAAAAACATATCAGAATTATGAGCTTATGACACGTGAGCCTAAGATTGAAATACTCATAAGAATTGCAGATTTATATGATGTTTCGATTGATTATCTTGTGGGAAGAACAAACACTAAAAAATAACAGCAAGGCAATGAAGCCTTGCTGTTATTTTTTAGCCAAAGAAGCAACCGCCGATATGGCAATAGCCCTGAGGGTTCTTCTCTAAATATTTCTGATGATATTCCTCTGCAGGATAGAAGTTACAAAGAGGCTCGATTTCAACTACAACCTTTTCACTGTTTTTCGCCTGAACGGAAGCTGTTACCTCGTTTATAACAGTGAGCTCTTCTTCGTCTGTATAGTAAATGCCCGTGCGATAGCTTCTGCCTTCATCCTCGCCCTGCTTGTTGAGGCTTGTAGGGTCAATAACAACGTAATACTTTTCAAGTATTGATTTAAGTGTGATAACGTTTTCATCGTAGATAACCTCTACTGTTTCGCTGTGGTCACTTACCTGGCTTTTAACGTCCTCATAGGTGGGGTTTGCCGTTTTGCCGTTAGCGTAGCCAACGGTAGTTTCAATAATGCCCTTGAACTGGTCCATGTATTTCTGCATGCCCCAGAAGCAGCCGCCTGCAAGATATATTTTTTTCATATTTAATTCCTCCGTGTATTATAAAAATTCTTTTGTTTTATATGCTAAATATAACGGCAGGTTTATAATCTGACCGTTTTCAAGATAATTCAGCTTTGAAAAACGTAATGCATAGTGAGGCTTCTTTGTGGTGATATACTTTTTAAAGCTGGATGCAGTTACACTTTCGCCGCTTTTCACTTCAACAGGGATGATGTCAGTTCCATGTTGAATGATAAAATCAATTTCGCTGTTTTTGTCGGCAAAGTAACGTGGTTCAATGTTGAACTGTCCTTTGAGTTGCTGAAGAACAAAGTTTTCTGTCAATGGACCTTTGAACTGATAATCTGTCTTTAAGAGAATGGCGCTGTTGTCGATACCTGCCATATACTTTAACAGTCCTGTGTCAAAAACAAACAGCTTAAAAAAGTCCGTTTTGTCAAATGCAGACAGGGGATGTTCTGTTTTGGAGACATTGTAAACTCTGTTAAGCATGCCTGCAGACACAAGCCATTCTATAGCTTCTTCAAAGTCGCGTGCACGGGCACCCTCCCTTACGGCTCCATACATGAATTTTTCATTAGGTTTTGCAAGCTGAGATACAATACTGCGAAAAACCATTAATATGCGTCCGCTGTTAACCTTGCCGTTGTGCTTGGAAAAATCGTTTTCATATAGGGAAATCAATTCACGTTGTATAGTTGATATTCGCTGAGGGTCTTTGTATTTAATCCATGAAGCCACACATTCGGGCATTCCGCCTATTATAAGATAATTGTTGTATGCTTCAAGGAGTCTTGTGTGAAAAATGCTTTCAATTTGTTGAGATTTTTTTATTGCAGAGCAATAAGCATAAAGTGAAGCATCTGTTGCACGGAGAAATTCATCAAAGGTTAAAGGATAAATATCAAGAAGATTAACCATCCCCACGGGGTAGGATTTGGGTTGGGCAAGCAAAGTGCCTAAAAGGCTGCCTGCGGCAATAATATGATATTCGTTTGCCTTTTCGTGAAAGTATTTTAATGAATTTAATGCTGAGGCACACTCCTGTATTTCATCAAAAATAATCAGAGTTTCTCCGGGGATAATTTTAACATCGGATATAAGCGATAAGAGCTCAATGATGCGATGAGGATTTTTATTTGATTCAAAGATGGATTTTAAATCATCATCCTCATCAAAGTTGAAGTATACAAAACTCTGATAATGATTTTGCCCGAAATCTTTCATCAACCATGTTTTGCCTACCTGACGTGCACCTTTTAAAACAAGAGGCTTTCTTTCGGGGTCGGATTTCCATTCAATCAGCTTATTTAAGGCGTTTCTTTGCATAATATCCTCCTCCTTCTTATATGTCAAATTGATATTATCACATTTTTCCCGGATTTTCAACTGTGTTTTTGCACATTTTTCTGACTTTTTTAAATAAAAAGTTCACATTTTTCTAAAAATAAAGCAGACGGTATTTCCGTCTGCCTCAATTTTGCCTTAGCAGGTTTTAGCTATCATATATAGGGATACTTTTCACTCCGTGCTTGCTGCCTTTTAACTTGCAATAAAAATTGGCATGTATTGAGCTGAGGTAGGGTCGAACCCATATTGAAGCTATCCCCAAAGTAATAAAATTCAACAAATGATAACCGATAAGTGAAAGGTCAAGCCTGAACAACTCCATTTTATGACCTGTCATCATTGCTCTGGAGCGACCAATAGCTTCACATGGGCGCATCCCTTTGTTTTCAGCGAGAATGTATACTGCCATGGAATAGGAGTATGTTTTTACAATGCCGGGGATAATGAAAACCATAAACCAACAAACCATAAAAAAACCGGATACAAAGTCGAGTTTAACTATACTCCACCAGTCCCTGAATCCTACGAAAAGGTCAGAAACTTTAGGGGCAATTCCTCTTGTAATATTAAGGTAAATTATATTGTTGCTAAGACCTAATACCGGCAAAAACAAATATGAACCATAGGTAATGGACTTTTTTGCGGTATAATCAAAACCAAAAACGGTAGCGGGGTATTCGGCGTATGTGATGCGCAAATATCGGTTGAGGAACGCCAGGACAAAATAAAGCAGGCTGATTAAAATGAGCGTTTTCATATAAGGTGCAATCTGCTTTTTTGCCTTGTACTTCAAATCATGAAATTCATTCATGCCTTCACCTCATTAAAGAGACTTTTCAAGATTGTTTCTTATTGCCTTCAAGAAATCAGCAGAGTTGACAGAGGTTGTTTCGCCTTCTGCAAGAAGGGCTAAGTCCTTTGTAACTATGCCGCTTTCAATTGTGTCGATACAAGCCTTCTCGAGCTTATCGGCAAAATTAACAAGGTCGGGAGTATTATCAAGCTCGCCACGCTTACGGAGAGCACCTGTCCATGCAAAAATTGTTGCAATGGGGTTTGTAGAGGTTTCTTCGCCCTTAAGGTAGCGGTAGTAGTGACGTGTTACTGTGCCGTGAGCCGCTTCATATTCAAAGTTGCCGTCGGGAGAAACAAGCACACTTGTCATCATTGCAAGTGAACCAAAGGCTGTGGAAACCATGTCGCTCATAACGTCGCCGTCGTAGTTTTTACAAGCCCAGATAAAGCCACCCTCACTACGGATAACACGTGCAACAGCATCGTCGATAAGTGTGTAGAAGTATTCAATGCCTGCTTCCTTAAACCTTTCGGCATATTCCTTGTCGAAAATGTCCTGGAAAATAAGCTTAAAGGTCTGGTCGTACTTTTTGCTGATTGTGTCCTTTGTACTAAACCACAGATCCTGCTTTGTACTAAGAGCATATTCAAAACAACTCTTTGCAAAGGAGATAATGGAGGAGTCCTTATTATAAAGACCCTGGAGCACACCGGGGCACTCAAAGTCATAAATTGTTTCACGGAAGATTTCGCCTTCATTTGTTGTGAAAACGAGCTCTGCCTTGCCCTCACTCGGAACACGGTATTCAGTGCCCTTGTAAACATCACCGTAGGCATGACGGGCAATAGTGATGGGCGCCTTCCAGTTCTTTACTGCGGGAGAAACGTTCTTCACAAGGATGGGAGCACGGAAAACGGTACCGTCTAAAATTGCACGGATTGTACCGTTGGGGCTCTTCCACATTTCATGAAGCTTGTATTCCTCAACACGCTGTGCATTGGGTGTGATTGTGGCACACTTTACACCAACGTGGTGCTTTTTGATTGCTTCGCCTGCCTCAAAGGTAACCTTGTCGCCTGTTTCGTCACGGTGGGGAAGACCTAAGTCATAATATTCACAGTTTAATTCAACAAAGGGTGTGAGAAGCTCGTCCTTTATCATTTTCCAGAGAATTCTGGTCATTTCATCGCCGTCCATTTCGACGATAGGGTTTTTCATAATAATTTTATCCATTTTAAGCATCCTTTCTTAAAATTAGTAATGAGCAATGAGAAATGAGAAATTATGGAAAGAATTTTGCAAGGCAAAATTTCACCTTAATTGCTAATTACTAATTACTAATTACTAATTACATTTTAGCGGCGTAGTAGTTCATGAGACAGCCCTTGAGGATGATGTCCTTTTCGTCTTCTGTAAGGCCCTTAACGTAGAGGGTGATGTCCTTTACACTGTCCTTTGTGATTACCTTTGCAGGGAATACTTCCTCACCCTTTAAGATTTTTTCACGTATATCGGGTACGAAAACATAGTCATTAACATCATAGTTAAATTCTTCATCTGTTGTGAAAGGAAGAATGCCCCAGTTGATACAGTTACTTCTGTAACGCTTTGTGGCAAATTCCTTACAGATGTTTGCAAAGCCACCCAATACCTTCTGACAGGATGCAGCCTGTTCACGGGCAGAACCGTCACCGGGCTTTGTGGCATAGATTGCAGAGCCGAACTGTGTGTTCTTTACAGCTTCCTCGGCATTGTCTGTAACACGGGAGAGAACTGTAAGGAGCTCTTCGGGGTTGTTGCCATTGAGGCGTTCCTTTTCTGTAGCTGCCACAGCCTTGGAGCGGTTAACGTATTCGGGCTCACGGCGCGAAAGGGCAAATTCAGCCAGGCGGAGGGGGTTACTGCGGTAGCTGGAGGTTTCACCCGAGGGGATGAGCTCGTCTGTTGTTGTAACCTCGTCGTGTAATACTGCTGCCATTTTAACAAGTAAGTTATCTGTTAATGCGTTCATTTTAGGCCAGTCGGTAATGTTGGGACCGAGCTTTAATTCGCTATCCGGGTCTGCCTTGCCGAAGCCCTGATATACTCTCTTTTCGTAAACGCCATTATCGAAGGTGTACTCTGCGGGAGTATAATTATATTCAATATCACTTGCTGCTGTAAGGATGCCACCCATACGTGCTGTTGCTGCGATGGAACGGGAGTCCATAAGTGCTACGCCGCTAAGCTGTCCTTCACCGGGCTTACTGCCTTCACGGTTGGGGAAGTTACGTGTTGTGTGACGGATGGAGAAGCCGTTGTTGCTGGGTACATCACCTGCACCGAAGCAGGGACCGCAGAAGCAGGGCTTGAAGAGTGCACCCGCCTCAAGAAGGGTTGCCTGAGCACCGTTTTTAATGAGTGCAAGGTTAACGGGCACAGAGGAGGGGTATACGGAAAGTGAGAAGTAGCCGTTGCCCACACTTGCTCCGTCCAAAATTGCAGCGGCTTCCATGATGTTATCAAACATACCGCCACTGCAACCTGCGATAACGCCCTGGTCAACCATGAATTTGCCGTTCACTAATTTTTCGGTTAAATGAAGCTGTGCCTTTTTGCCGAACTGTTCCTCGGCACGTAATTCAACACCGCGGAGAATATCGGCAACATTTTCATTGAATTCATGAATTGAATATGCCTCAGAAGGGTGGAAGGGGAGAGCAATCATACATTCAATTTCACTAAGGTCGATTACAACTGCTCTGTCGTAATAAGCCACGCTTCCGGGAGACAGTTTCTTATAATCATTCTTCCTGCCGTGGTTTTCGTAGAAGGCTTCAACCTTCTCGTCTGTTTCCCAGATAGAGGAAAGGCAGGTTGTTTCTGTTGTCATAACGTCGATGCCGATACGGAAGTCCATAGAAAGGTTAGCTATACCGTCACCGCAGAATTCTAAAACACTGTTCTTTACGAAGCCGTTTTTGAAGGTCTGTTTAACCAATTCCAGTGCTACGTCGTGAGGACCAACGCCCTTTTTGGGTGTGCCTGTGAGGTATACAAGAACAACGTCGGGAGAAGGAACATCATAAGTGTTATTAAGAAGCTGCTTTACAAGCTCGGGACCGCCTTCACCTATTGCCATTGTGCCCAATGCACCGTAGCGTGTGTGTGAGTCGGAACCAAGAATCATACCGCCTGATTTTGCCATCATTTCCCTTGCATACTGATGGATAACTGCCTGATTTGCAGGAACGTATATACCACCGTACTTTTTAGCTGCACTAAGACCGAAAACGTGGTCATCCTCATTGATGGTACCGCCTACTGCACAAAGGGAGTTGTGGCAGTTTGTGAGGGCATAGGGCACGGGAAACTTTTTAAGACCGCTTCCCCGTGCTGTCTGGATAATGCCTACATAGGTAATATCGTGAGAAATAAGTGAGTCGAACTTAATGTTCATTTTTTCCTTATTGTTTGTTACAGAATGAGCGCGCATTATCTGATACGCCATGGTGTTTTCCTTCGCATCAAGAGGAGAGGGAAGGTTTTCGGGATTTGTGATTATTTCACGCCCGTCTTTCAGATAAACGCCGTTGTTGATAAGCTTTGTCATGTGAATGACCTCCTAAATAAAATGCTTGTTAAATTGAAAAATGTATTGTATAATATTGATATAGACTTTTTAAAAGGATGAATCGGATGAAAAAGGTTAGTGAAAATGCCAGCTGCAGTATGTGCATCTTCCGCGGTCAGATGGAGGGTGAATACTTCAACTGCTCCAAGAAGGGGAAGGTAAAGCCATACGGCGTGTGCAAAAAGTACACCTTTGACCCTTTTTCAAAAAGACCTCAGAGGCAAAGACGGTTTGACACATCAATGTTTGACCCGTTGGATTTTGACATTAATCCGTAAAACGGAGGGTTATTTCACCTGTTGATAAGGTGACGATGCCGTTTGGGGTTTCGACCTTAAGGGCACCCTCGTTGGTTATATCGGTTGCAATGCCCGAACCGGCTGTCCCGTTCATGATAAATGTAACGGGCTTGCCTATTACTATGGAATGAGCCTTGTAGTATTCCATAAAGGAAGTGTCGGGAAGAGAATTTGTCATTGAAATAATGCTTTTTGCAATATGGGCAATGAGATCGCCTCTTGACACGGAAGCGGCTGTATCGGTAAGGCATGTGGCAATGCTTTCAAGCTCTTCCGGGAAGGCTGAGGGATAAACATTTATACCGATGCCGATTATAACATGGGAAGGGTCGGGTGATTCGCAAAGGATGCCTGAAACCTTCTTATTATCAAGATAAATGTCGTTAACCCATTTGATGCCACAGGTTTTATTATAAAGCTCTTTTACAGCTTTGTGAACTGCGACCGAGGCAAGTGTTGTTATAAAGGGAACATTTTGGTACAAATCGGGAACCTGAAGCTTTATTGAAAAATAAGCACCGCTTCCTTCGGGAGAGAAAAAGCTTCTGCCCATTCTGCCTCTGCCTGCACTCTGACTTTCGGCTATAACCAAAGCACAATCATCAGCGAGAGCTCTGGCAAAGGTGTTGGTGGAATCAAGCTCTTTAAATACATAAATGGGAAAGCTTTCATTATTAAGAAGCTGTTTTATTCCCTCAAGGGTAATAATATCTGTCATTTTTATTCCGCCTATTGCAATTTTCCAATAATTATAGCATAATAATAAGTGTTTGTAAATTAAAAATATAATTTAATTATATAAAATTTTTTTAAGAAGGGAGCTAAACTTATGAAAAAAGTTTTAGCAATGGTGCTGACTATCTGTATGGTTATGGCATTTGTGCCCGCAATCAGCTTTGCGGCAGATACCACAATTGATGCAGTAAGAACAGCATACTTTAATTCAAGCGGCAGTGAATGGAAAGCTACTGACGGCGACAACGTGCTTGTTTCTGCAGGTGCAAGCGGCTGGACAGGTGCAACAAGCTTTACTGACACTGACGGTACAGTAACAACACAGGCAAGTCTTAGCGGTACAGGCTTTGGCAGTGCAAGAAATGCAGTTATTGCATTTGCTATTCCTGATGACTTTGACCCCGACAACACAGCGAAGGTTACTCTTTCCATGAAGATCAAGAACGTTAAGCAGACAACAGCAGGCGTTCGTCTTTCTGTTTACGGTAACAGTGTTGACGGTACCTGGTCCACATCAAGTGATAAGTCTATCTTTGGTGTAAGTGGCTCCGACTCCGGTCTTGCAAGCCTGCCTCTTTTAGGCTTGATGGATGCACTTAATACAGGTAACCAGACAGGTGAAAGTGCTTCTGATGAGACTGTTACACTCTCAAGCCAGAAGCTTACAGAGTACGTTTGCGCTATGGCAAAGGAAGGCAAGAGCGAAGTAACCTTCCGTATTGCATGTACTCTTGGCGGTATCAGAATTTATGATACAAACACATCTACACCTCCCACGCTTACAATTGAAGAGGGTAAGGTAACAACAGTTAAGATCAAGACTGTTTACATGAACGGTGAGGAATTGGTTTCCTCCTCTGAAACAGAGGTTACAAACATTATTGCAGGTTCTACATATGAATACACAGGTAATCCTGCATACAGTGCAACTATCGGCGATGCTATCTATACATACTCGAAGGAAGACTCTACTCTTTCTACAGTAGCAAAGGAAGACGGCAGCGGTGAAATCGTGCTTGTATATAATAAGTACGATGAAACACAGACCTTCTCCGGCTATGAGGTTGACGATGAGGGTGCATGGTGCTGGTTTGCAGACCCCAGAAGTATTTCCTATGCTAATGAGGAAGGCACACTTGACTTCTCCATTATGGGTTATATCGACATTCACGGTAACATCAAGGCTACACAGATTGACCACTTAACAGATGAGGTTAACGAGGTTTTAATCAGAACAAACATTCAGCCTGATGACCACAACAACCCCACATTCCTCGTTCTTCCCGACGAAAGAATTATTGTATTCTATTCCCGTCATACTGACGAGGCGTGCTTCTGGTACAGAGTTACAAAGGAAAAGGGCGACCTTACAACACTCGGCGAGGAGATGTGCCTTAATACAAGTGCAAACACAACATATCCTTCACCTTTCCTTATGGAAAATGACCCCGAGCACATTTACTTAATGTGGAGAGGTATTAACTGGCATCCCACAATTGCTAAATTAGCTATTCCCGATGAAGCGGGTAAGACAGAATTTGTATACGGTCCTTATCAGATGGTTCAGTCCACAGGTGCAAGACCCTATGCAAAGTATGCTTCTAACGGTGTTGACAAGCTGTATGTAACATATACAACAGGTCACCCCGACAATGAACAGCCCAACTGGGTATACTTCAACCAGATTGATATTGAAACAATGACACTTGAAGATATCCACGGCAACACAATGAGTACTATTGCAAACGGCGTGCTCAATGTTAACAAGACAAACACAAGCCAGACACATATCGTTGATACTGCACCCGGCAACATGCGTGACTGGGTATGGCAGACAGCTGTTGGCGAGGACGGTCTTCCCGTTATCGCAATGGTAAGAATCAATGGCGGTAAGACAAGCCACGATTACTACTATGTAAAGTGGAACGGAGATGAATGGGTAGCTACATTCCTTTCTAACGGCGGCGGTCACTTCCACCAGACAGCAGGCTTGGAGCTTTGCTACAGTGGCGGTATGGCAATTGACCCCGACAACACAAACGTAATGTACTGCTCCGAACCCGTTGAAGGTGTATTCGGCAAGGTATATGAAATTGTTAAGTACACAATGAACGACGAGGGTACAGAGGTTCTTTCCCGTGAACAGATTACAAAGAACTCTTTAAAGAATAATGTTCGTCCTTATGTTATTCCCAACAGCGAAGGTAAGGATATCCGCCTTACATGGATGAACGGTGAATACTATGACTGGATCGTAAGTAATTCCCGTCCTCTTGGCTACTGCACAAGAGTTATGGCAGAAGCTCCCGTGCCCACAAAGGCAGTTGACCTTACAGGTGCTGTGGCAACAGAGGATTATGAGGACATTGACGGTGCATTCCGTGCAACAGCAGAGACAGCAAACGTTGTTGAAGCGGAAATCGATGGTGACTTTACAGTTTCTGCTGACATTTACCTTGAAGGCGATTATGAGGGTACACTTATCGATATGGGTAATGCTTCTGTAAGAGTTGAAACATGGCTTACTCAGTACGGTGCAACACAGACAGACGACAGAGCAAGACTTATTCTTTTTGCAGACAACGAAGATTACTTCTCAAGTAATGTTTACGGCACTTCTGACTGCTGGACAACATTTGGCAGAGGCACAGGCGGTAACTACGGTGTTTCAAACTATGAAGGCTATGTAAACATTACAATTACAAATGACGGTGAATACATTACTGTATACCGTGACGGTCTTGTAGATATTAAGGTGCCTGCAACAGTGGCTCTTGAAGATGTAACAGTTGGTTACTTCGACGGTCTGGTTGACGGCGTGACAGTTTATGACAGAGTATTGAACCACGACGAAATCAAGAGCCTGGCAGATAGCAA
>JAFSGW010000029.1 GCA_017440585.1 Clostridia bacterium
AATATTCGGTGGTTATTACACAGAGGTCACACCCGTTCCCATCCCGAACACGGAAGTTAAGCTCTGTAGTGCCTATGATACTTGGCGGGAAGCTGCCCGGGAAAGTTGGTCGCTGCCGGAACAAAAAGAAAAAGGACATCCAGAAGGATGTCCTTTTTCAATGAAATCAATCCTGCGGATTGGTGAAATCGCCTTCTTTGAAGGCGGTGAAATTGCTTCGCAATGAAATCCGTCCAAGGACGGATTATGGTGAGGATTTTGCTGAGGCAAAATCCTATTTTGATTTAATAGAAACAGCTTTATATTGCACAACGTGCAATGCTTCATTGAAATTAAACGGTGAGGAAAATTTACCAAAAGGGGACTGTCCCCATTTGGTAAATTTGTGGGTTGTGGCGTGAAATGCACTTTACGGGGAATAAACGGCGTGGTATAATTTGTGTATAATGGATTACAGCAGGAAGTTATGTGGGAAATTGAACTGTAATTTGAAGAGGTGATATTTTTGGAATTTAACAAACATATCAGCAAGTTAAAAAAGAAGGCAGTAATATTTATGTTGCTGCTGTTGTTATCGTTTGTTTCTATCGCAATTGCGATAGAAGCATTTGTGCTTAAAAGCACTTTATGGGGATGCTTTTTAGGTTTGTTTATTTGCATTGTAATATGTTTGGTCTTTTTTTACAAAAACGAGTATTCTCTAAAAGAAGGACTTATATTAAAGCCTTTTGAAATTCAAATTAATCATACAATTAAATATGCGGAGGTATATTCTGCTTTGGAAAAGAGCTGTAACAGTAACGAATGCTTTAAATTTTCTGAAAGGTCGGCTTTTTTCAGGTTGAAGAATAAATACAATGTTCGAGTTATTTTGTATGGAACAGCGGAATTTAATAAAAAGGACTATGATGAAGAAAAGAAGAAAGTTAACAGAAAGGCAAATAAAACATATAATATCAGCCAATGGGTATCAGTACATCAGTCACGAAAGCAGATGAGAATCAACCTGATATATACAGATTGTGTTAATAAGTGTCTTTCAGATTACATAGCCGAAGATGCTGAGATTTTACTGACCAGAGTAGAGGGTATAATAAATTTAGTTGTCAGTAACGGAAAGCTCATTGTGCCTCCATTGAAACCAACCTTTTATATGTATGCAATAGACAGGTATAAAGATATGGTTACGATGATTTATAATATATTGAGTGAATGATAAACACACTAAGGAGAGTATTAATTATGTCAGCAAAAATAAGAATAATCATTTTATTAGTTGTTATTGCGATATTACTTGCAGGATTCTTTGCAAATAAATTCAAACAAAAGACAGATACATCTGCCACTATTGAAATTGACACATCAATAATGGAAACAAAAAATATTGACGATATCTGGAAAATGGAAAACAAAAATGAATTTGTAATTAATATGTATTTATACATAGCAGAAAAGTGTGAATATGGAGATGCTATGGATTCATTAAATGAAAAACAGAGAGTATTCTATATCACACAGGCTTTGGAAATGGAAGTTAATAACGGTGGTTTCTCACAGTTTTTCTTTAATTCAGATGGATGCTTTGCCAATGAGCTTGTTTCAGCTTTTGAAAAAATCGGTGCGACTAAAACAGCAGAGATTTGCAAAAAGGCGATTAGCATATACAATGATAGTGTTCCGACAGACCGAGACGAAAGAGAAGCTATTTTAACTCCTGATGATGAAAAGGATGAAGAAAGAATTGAAGAAATTCTTAATGAATGTGACGACGCTTTCTTTGAGTATGAAGAAGATTTGGAAGAACTTAATTATCAGTTTATTATTAACAACAAGGAATCGTTTTTAAAATAAGAACATAACGTACTTGTACTATATACCCCAATTTAAGCCATCGATCCCCCCATTTTGGTATTTACAAAAAAGTTACAGTTGAAAATTTTTATGTTTATTGAAGTCGGGATTAGATTGTGTTAAAATGAAGTTACGAAATATTATATATAAAAGGAGAGGTTTAAAATGGCAAACAGATTCGTGCTTAATGAAACAAGCTATCACGGTAAGGGTGCAATAAACAGTATTGCAACCGAAATTGAGGCAAGAGGCTTTAAAAAGGCTTTTGTATGCTCTGACCCTGACCTTATTAAGTTTGGTGTAACAAAGAAGGTTACAGATGTTCTCGATAATGCAGGTATTGTTTACGAAATTTTCAGTGAAATCAAGCCTAACCCCACAATTGAAAACGTTCAGTCCGGTGTAGAGGCATTTAAGGCAAGCGGTGCTGACTGTATGGTTGCAATCGGTGGCGGTT
The DNA here is from genome assembly GCA_017440585.1 of Clostridia bacterium. GTDB lineage: Bacteria > Bacillota > Clostridia > UMGS1883 > UMGS1883 > RGIG1927. The sequence goes on from JAFSGW010000029.1 coordinate 2,309, forward strand.
CATCCATGGATACTGCAAAAGCAATCGGTATTATTATTGAAAACCCCGAATTTGCAGACGTTCGTTCGCTTGAGGGTGTTGCTCCCACAAAGAATAAGTGCACACCTATCATTGCAGTTCCCACAACTGCAGGTACAGCGGCAGAGGTAACAATAAACTATGTTATCACAGATGTTGAAAAGAACCGTAAAATGGTTTGTGTGGACGTTCACGATATTCCCGTTGTTGCAGTTGTAGACCCCGATATGATGGCAACTATGCCCAAGGGACTGACAGCGGCTACAGGTATGGATGCACTTACTCATGCCATTGAAGGTTACATTACTGCAGGTGCATGGGAAATGAGCGATATGTTCCACATTAAGGCTATTGAAATTATAGCAAAGAGCCTTCGCGGTGCAGTGGATAACACAGACGAGGGCAGAGAAGGTATGGCTCTGGGTCAGTACATTGCAGGCATGGGCTTCTCCAATGTTGGTCTTGGTATTGTTCATTCCATGGCACATCCTCTCGGTGCACTTTATGATACTCCTCACGGTGTTGCAAATGCAATTATTCTTCCTACGGTTATGGAATATAACGCTCCTGCAACAGGCGAAAAATACAGAGATATTGCAAAGGCTATGGGCGTGGAAAATGCTTATGAAATGACACTTGAGGATGCAAGAAGGGCTGCAATTGATGCGGTTAAGAAGCTGTCCTCCGATGTGGGCATTCCTGCAGACCTTAAGGAAATTGTAAAGCCTGAGGATATTGATTTCCTTGCTCAGTCTGCATTTGACGATGCTTGCCGTCCCGGTAACCCGAGAGCAACAAGTGTAGAAGAGATTAAGGAGCTTTACCTTAAGTTAATGTAATATAATATTTGGTTTAAAAAGAGGTAAATTTTGCATTTTGTGCAAATTTTGCCTCTTTCTTTTATTACATAGGAAATTGCGCGCAGAATGTGCGCATATTTGCTTGTAAAATAAAAGTGCACCTTTTCGTCCCCAAAGATTGGGGGAACGAGGGGGTTGAAGTGTTAAAACACTTTTTTATATTTTTTTCTCTTTACCTTTTTACAGTAGAAGTATATAATTGAGTTGCAAAGTGATAAGGAAGGCAGAGTGCAGATAATGAAAAGAACAAAAATATTAATAGCATTCTTTTATATTTTGAATATAGCGATCATAAATGCTTTGGTTAAAATGGATGATACTATAACTGCTACGGGATTGTGTTTTACATATATGATGATTCAAGGGGTTTTAGTTAAAATTAGTTTGCTTGGCGAGTTGAAGAACTACTCACCCAAAATATACGAAAAACTCAAAGAAGACAAGTATGTAAACGGCTTTAAATGGCTGGGCTACGCCTTTGGTGGTTCATATAACACAACTGAAGATAAAAATATAAGATTTTGTATCATAGCCGACATGGTGTTAACGGTAATAATTTTTGTTCAACTAATTATACTGGGAAGTGTGCTTTAACAGAGTAGGTAGCTTTTGTTTTATGTTTTACCAAAGGAGGCGGAGCGAATGAAAAAAGTAAAAATGAGAAGCTTTTTGTATTTGATGCTGACTGTAATATTATGCCTGGTTGCGTTGTTAAATGTCCAATGCAATGTGGCAGGAAAAGTCATTTTAATTCTGTTTTTTGTTTTATTGTATTTTGTTTCGTATTATGACCTTGGGCTGAACGGTGATAAATACACAAAGGCTGAAGAGGTCGATTTGTATGAGCAATTACACCGTAACAACCTTGATGGAAAGCCTGTATTTGTGGCTTCACAATTAATTTTCTCGGGGCAGGTCAGGAAATATCCGAAATTGAAAGAGCTTGTAATTGCTACTGTTTTCTATTACTTACAGGTGATTATAATGCTTATTTCGATATTATGTCTGATTTTAGGGTAAAAATGTGAACCGATGGGGTATGAGCCCATCGGTTCTTTTAATTTGAACGGATACCGCCTTAAAGAAAATTAACGTTTTAAAAATGGTCATTCACCCCGTTTGCTTGATTTTATATATTTGAAAAATATATAATAAAGAAAAAATACTTGAGGGGTGAAAAAATGGACGTTGTAAAATTTAATTGCACAAAGGGCGATTTTACGGGCGAGGCAGATGTGCGTGTTCAGCTGTTTGACGCTTTTGAAAATTATGATATGCTAAATGAATTTTTCGGCAAGCATGATAAAAAGCTTATGGAAGATAAAACTACATATTTTGACGGGTAAGATTTTAATGCGTGGGATGACTATGTGATAATTGAGGACGGAGAAATTATATCACGCGCAGGAATTTGGAAGGTGAACGAAGAATTTTGGGAGGTTGCAGGTGTTTCAACGCTCCCCGAATACAGAAAGCAAGGCTACGGAGAAGCGGTTGTGCGGAGTTGTATTGCGAAGATTCTGGAGAACGAAAAGGTGGCAACCTGTACAACAAAAACAACGAACATACCTATGATAAATACTGCGATTAAAGCAGGGTTTAAGATAGCGAAGGAGGAAAGATAAAATGAAAAGATTAATTAGTTTATTAGTTGTTATGTGTATGCTGATTGGCTGTGTGTCTATCTTTGCGGAAGAGGCATACAGCGGAGAGGAATATTATATTGACGTCGAGTTGAAGTATTATACTTCAGATAGGCTAAGTCCTATCTTTTTGCCGATGAAAACTAACTGCCCGGAGATTACATTTGAAATATATTATCCCGATGGAACGCTGTATAGCAAACACACATATCCCGGTAATTTCTTTGAAAACGGTTTGTATTCTGACTATTGCAACTATTATCATTATGACGGTGATTATTTATTGGTGTTTTCTTATGAAGATTGCAGAACAGAAATTGTTTTTACCATTGAAAACTCTGATAGGTATAAGGCATGGTTTGAACGTGTATACGGATTCAAGCCTGAAGAAAAAGAGCCTGAAAATACAGAAAGCACAAATAAGGGAGGAAGCTCGGTTAAAGTTGGTGTAATCGGAGTAAGCGAAAATGAAATTGAGCTTTATGCAGGTGATGTAAAGGAAATTAATGTTGTGAGCAGTAAGTCAGTAACTGTTGAGGTTGAAGACGAAAGTGTTGTTGAAGCAAACCTTTCAAATGGGGTTTTATCAATTAAAGCGCTTAAAATGGGAGAAAGTGAAATATGGCTACGTAATAGTGATACATATACTCCTGTAAGCGTAACTGTAGTCTACGGCACAGACCCGGGCGAAGTTGAAGAGATAGAAAAGGAAGAGTTGCCATACCCAAGAGAAATAAATGTTGTTAAGTCTTTAGAAATTATGCAAGGGTATGATGACGGAACTTTTAAGAGTGAGGGTACATTGACAAGAGCCGAAGCGGGTGCGATAATGGTAAGGTTTTTAAATCTTGAAGGCAATGTACAGCAGGATGAAACTATATTTACTGATGTTAAGTCAAGCCATTGGGCATCAGGTTACATAAATGTGGCGGTAGAAGAAGGCATTATAAACGGACAAGGTGACGGAACATTCGCTCCTGAGGAAAAAGTGACATATCATCAGTTTGTAAAAATGCTTGTGTGCGCTCTTGGCTATGAGCCTATGGCAGAAGCAAACGGCTCATGGGCAGGCTGGGGATATATCTTTACAGGCGCTAAAATCGGACTGACAAAAGGCATTAGTGCTACAACCGATGAATACATAACGAGAGAAACGGCTGCAAGGCTCATATTCAAAGCGTTGACAATTGATTTGATGGAAGAGCTTGAAGCCCCCTCTGATACAAACGGAAAAACACATACAATAGCCAAGGATAAGTGTATATTGACAGAGTATCTAGGCTATCAAAAGGTGGAAGGTTTTGTATGGAACGATAGTGCAATGACTGTTAAAAGAAACTATGCAGCAGAGCCTTACTATGAAGGTGGTCAGAAGATTAGTTTTATGTCTCTGGACGAAAATATACAAAACCTTGTAAACGAGAATATTGTAGCGTATATAAAGCCTTACGGAAAAGATGTAAAAACAGAGGATGCCGTTATAGCAATAGTTGAGAAGATGGAGTAATATGTTTGATTTTAGAAAAAGCAATGGCATAAAAATCAATTTAACTGAGGAACAAGAAAAACAGCTCTCCGATAAAGAAACGATTGAAAAGGCTTTACGTGATGAAAGCGTTGTGGCATTTGATATTCACAATGCAGGAGAGCTTATAGGCTTTGCGATGCTGAAAGATTGCGGCGAAGGATTTTTCCTTTGGGATTATGCGATAGATGTAAAGCATCAGAATAAAGACTATGGAAGCAAGGCGTTAAATGAATTAATTGAATTTTTAAAGTCAGAGCATAACATATCGTGGATTACAACCACATACAAATTCGGTAACGAACATGCAAGGCGATTGTATGAAAAGCTCGGTTTTGTTGAAACGGATATTGTGAAGACTGAAAGCATTCATGAAGTTAATATGATATTGAAGTTGAGATGATACAACCGCCGGGGAAGGGTACAAGAGGTAAATTTTGCATTTTGTGCAAATTTTGCCTCTTTCTTTTGCACATTTTGTTCTTTAACTGATTGAAGAAAGAGTGTATAATTGAATCATGAAATAAGGGCGGGGACATAAAATGAAAGGATGATTTAATTGAAAAGTAAATGGACAGCGTTTTTCTTATGCCTCTTTTTCGGAGCCCTTGGTATACACAAGTTTTACGAGGGCAAGGTACTTTTGGGGCTTTTGTATTTGTGCACCGGCGGTATTGGTGGTATAGGCATTGTGTTTGACCTTATTGGCTTATTCTTTAAGCCTGACCCCTATTATGTATAATTAAAAGGATGTGGAAATATGGAAAACATATACAAGGAATTAAGACGGAAGATGGGGCTTTCGAGAGAGGAAGCAGGGGATTTGCTTGAAAAAATCACCCCTGAAAGGCTTGAAAGGATTGAAAACAACAAGTTCCCTATTCAGCCTGAAGAGGTTTGCATAATGGCAGACAAGTACAAGGAGCCTTCTTTGAGAAATTATTATTGCTCAAACCAGTGCCCCATCGGACAACAATATGTGCCGGAAATTAAGGTTAAAAACCTTGCGGAGATTGTGATACAGATGGTGGCATCGTTAAATTCCATGAAGAAAAGGCAGGAAAGGCTTATTGAAATAACAGCCGACGGAATAGTTGACGATGAAGAGCTTAATGACTTTATTTACATACAAAAGGAGCTTGAAAAAATATCGGTGACGGTGGAGGCATTACAGCTCTGGACGGAAAGAATGATTGCCGATGAAAAAATTGACGTGGAAAAATATAACGCATTGAAGAAATTGTAATGGAGGAAAGCTTTTTTATGATTGATGAGGACAGAGCCATGTTTACCTTTAAGGAGAAAAAGGCTACTGTGAGAGTTTTTTGCGAGGATATTATGTTTTTTGAAAGCTACGGGCACTATATTACGGTGCACATGAAGGATAAAAGCACCTACACCTTCCGCGGAAGACTTAAGGATATTGACGAGGTTCTTGAAAAGCACGGCTTTATGAGGGTGCACAGAGGGTTTATAGTGAACCCTTCCTATGTACACCGTGTGAGGTGCACTGCACTTTCCCTTGGCACTGACCGTGAAAGCGTGCCTGTGAGCCGATTATATAAGCCCAGGGTTTACAAGGAGCTGAAGGTTTGATATAATGCAGTAAAAACCCCTGAGGAGACCCATATGGCATATTTTGCAGTTATAGATACAGAAACAAATTGGAATAATGCTTTAATGAGCATTGGCACAGTTATTGCAGACAAGGACACCTTTAAGCCCGTAAAGGTACGCTATCACGTGCTCACGCCTGAGTTTGAGGTGGGAGGCATGTTTTCTGATGTGCTTTTTGACAGTAGGTTAAAGCATATTTTATGTACAAGGGACGAGGCAATGGAGGACTTGGTGTGCCTTTTGAAAGAGTATGGTGTGGAGGATGTTTTTGCATACAACGCCCCCTTTGACAGAAGGCTGATGCCTGAACTTGGCTTGTTTAACTGGTACGATATTGTGAAAATTGCCGCCTACAGACAGTATAACAGAAAGATAACCATGTGGGATGAATGCTGCAAAACGGGGCGGTTAAAGCACGATTACGGCGTGGAGGCAATGCTGAGGAGGCTTTCCGGGGATAAGGCATATTGTGAAACACATAATGCCCTTTACGATGCACTTGATGAGCTGGAAATTATGCGGCTTTTAGGATATAGGACAGACAGTTACATAAAAATGCTGTGAATAAAAGGGTGTAAATCAGGAAAACCTACCTTATGAAAGGTAGGTTTTTTTGTGCGTTGCACAAAAAAAAGTCTCCGACGGATTAATGCCCATGCGAGAATTTCGCCAAGGGCGAAAACGCATATGGGCTAAATTCACATTATACGCCTTGTCTGCCACTACAAGGGTGTAATCGTCAAAGCAAATATTTTGTGGCAGAAAGGCTATGTGAATCAGGTATGTTTAAGCATGAAAAAATTTTATTTCATCCCGTGGGGGTTGAAAGACCTAACCCCACCTATGCGGCACTTTTGCAGGAGCAGTTGGGTGGAGGCAACGGCGAATTGAAGGCGGCAATGCAGTATATGTGTCAGAGCTTCAGGGTGAAGGATCCCGATATCAAGGATTTGTTTTTGGACATTGCGGCGGAGGAATTGAGCCATCTTGAGATGATTTCACAGACAATCAATATGCTTAACGGGCATGATCTGAATGGTGAAAATGCCACCGTGGGGCAAATTCAGGCACATGTACAGACGGGGCTTAACCCAGGACTTGTAAACGCCTCCGGTTATTCCTGGACGGCAGATTATGTAACCGTAACGGGTGATTTGTGTGCCGATTTACTTTCCAATATTGCCTCGGAGCAGAGGGCGAAGTGTGTGTATGAATACCTTTATCGACAGATTGAGGATAAAAAGGTAAGAGAAACCATTGACTTTTTATTAAACCGTGAAGAGGCTCACAACGCAATGTTCCGTGAGGCATTCAACAAGGTGCAGAACACGGGCAGTAACCGTGATTTCGGCACAACGAAGGCGGCGAGGATGTATTTTAGTATGTCAGAGCCCGGAAGCAACGAGTTTAAGGACAGCAACTTTAAGGCACCGTCATTCAAATAAATTAAGAGGACTCAAAAGAGTCCTCTTAATTTATTTTATGATATGCTAACCTCTCATCGCCATTCTCAAGATAGATTATGCCCGAATATTTAAAGCCAAGGCTTGTAAGTAAATTCTGCATGGGGATATTGTTTCTGTGAGTGTCGATACGAAGGCTTTTACATTCATTGAACGCCCAGTTAAGGCAAAAACGGGCGGCACCCTTAACGGTACGGCTTGATGCTATGCGGTGCACAACGCCGTAGGGGGCATCGTTCTGCCAGGAACCCTCGTAAATTACGTTATAGGTAGGGTCGGGAGCAATGCGGAAGAAAAACACACAGACAATGGCATCCTCCTCACAGCACACATAAAGCTCACCCTTTTCAATGTCCTTTTCAATCATACGTGGGTCGGGATGTGTTTTGCCCCACTGGGAGGCATTGCCGTTTTGTGCCATAAAGTCCTGTGCGGCGGAGTATATGCCCATAATTGTATTAAAATCCTCTGAAAGTGCTTTTCTTATTATCATAGTAGTACCTCCATCTAAGAATATATTGATTTTATCATATTTTGTGATAAAATCAATATAGAAAATTAAGGAGGATGTTTTTTATGAAAGCTGTTATGAATATTATACCCGGCTTTGCCGCGGCGGTGGTGCTTGCCCTTTTTGCAAGGCTTGTTGAAGGGATACTCCCTGTACATATAATAGGTGCATCGGTTATTGCACTTTTGGTGGGCATGGCAATAAACCACTTTTGGAGCCCGGCTGTTTTAAAAAGCGGACTTAAGTTTACAAGCAAAAAAATACTGAGGGTTGCCATTATCCTTCTTGGGGCATCATTAAACGTGAACGTTATACTTAATGTTGGCAAAATGTCGTTAATGGTTATGGTATTTACCCTTTTAACCTGCTTTGGCGGTGGTTATTTTATAGGCAAGGCGTTGGGGCTTAACTGGAAAATGTCGAACCTTATAAGTGCAGGCACGGGCATTTGCGGCGGCAGTGCAATTGCGGCAATTGCTCCCGTTATTGATGCAGACGATACAGACATTGCCTATGCCATGAGTGCAACCTTTTTGTTTGACATGGCAATGATTGTGCTTTTCCCCATAATGGGCCAGGCATTGGGACTTAGTGACATGGCATACGGCTTGTGGGCAGGCACCGCTGTTAATGATACCTCAAGTGTTGTGGCGGCAGGATATGCCTTCAGCGAGGGTGCAGGTGATTTTGCCACAATGGTTAAATTGACAAGAACGCTTTCCATTATACCTACGGTACTGGTGTTTACCTTTATAAATATAAGACTTAAGAAGAAGAAAAATATAGCGAGCGAAAACAAAAAGGTGAACGTTATGAAGTTGTTCCCCTGGTTTATTGCAGGCTTTCTTTTTCTGGCGGCAGTAAACAGCCTGGGCTTAATTCCTTCTGCAGTTTCATCTGCGGCAAAGGATATAAGTAAGTTTCTGATGGTAACGGCACTTGCTGCAATAGGTCTTTCCACAAGCTTTAAGGACATGAAAAAGGCAGGTGCGGCACCTATGCTTCATGGTTTTATAATCTCTGCTTTAGTAGTTATTGTAGCAATAGGGGTAGAGTGGTGCATGGGTCTGGTGTAAACTAATCTTAACGAGGTGATCAGATGGAAAAATATAATGTTAAAGGCATGAGCTGTGCCGCATGCAGTGCCAGCGTTGAAAAGGCGGTAAGACGCTGTAAGGGAGTTACCGACTGCAGCGTTAGCCTTCTTACAAATTCGATGACGGTTACGGGCGGAGACAGTGACAAAATAATAAAGGCTGTGAAAAAGGCAGGCTTTGAGGCATCCCTTGCATCGGGCAATGCAAAAAAAGAAGAAAAGAGTGAGGACGGGGCAAAGATTTTAACGATAAGGCTCATTTCCTCTTTAGTGGTGCTTGTATTTTTAATGTATTTTTCAATGGGGCATATGTTTAATTTGCCACAGATACCCTTTTTTGAAGGAAATTATGTTGCAATAGGTTTAATGCAGTTGTTGCTTTCGGCAATTATTATGGTTATAAACCAGCACTTTTTCGTTTCAGGCTTTAAGGGTATAATAAGAAAAGCCCCCAATATGGACACTTTGGTTGCAATGGGCTCGGCGGCAAGCTTTATTTATTCTGTTGTTATGCTTTTTGCAATGACCACAAGCGGGCATCCTGAGCATTTTTTGCACGAGTTTTATTTTGAATCTGCAGGGATGATACTTGCACTCATTACCTTAGGTAAAATGCTTGAGGCAAAGTCCAAGGGCAGAACAACGGATGCCATAAAGAGCCTTATGGCACTTAAGGCAAAAACTGCCACAGTTATAATTGACGGAAAAGAAACGGAAGTTGACATAGATGCAGTTAAAAAGGGCGACATATTTATTGTAAAGCCGGGCGAAAGCAT
>JAFSGW010000030.1 GCA_017440585.1 Clostridia bacterium
AAAAGAAAACCCAAGTCCTACGGACCTGGGTTTTCTTTTGGTTGCGGGGATGGGATTTGAACCACATGACCTTCGGGTTATGAGCCCGACGAGCTACCAAGCTGCTCCACCCCGCGATATTTAACTGTTTTGCTGTCAGCTATATTAATATAGCACAAAGTTTTCTGTTTGTCAACCCTTTTTTTATTTTCATTATAATTCTATGCAAAAATAATTTGTTTATGCCTTCTTTTTTAGTTTTACTATAAAAAGAAGAGAGTCCTCCAACTCTCTTCTTTTTGCTTAAATTTCCGGGCACACAATATTTTCTTCCTCGTATTGTGCATCAATCTTAATCTGGATTTCAGCAAGGTCATCCTCTGTCAGAACGCCTTTTTCCATCCATGCCGCAGAATTAAGTATCACCTGATAGTCTGCCATTTTGCCAACAGCATTCAAAAGTCCCTTTTTGATAAAATTTCTTAAACTGAACATTACACATTACCTCCCAATGAAATTATTGCATTACACATTTCTTCAAATGCCTTGTTTATATCTCTGTTATATTCGCACTCAAGCACAGCACCCTCTGTATCACTCATAAGTGTCATTTCCGATGAAATAAGCCCGTCAACTTTACCATCTTCGCCAACAAAATACTCAACCGGTTCGACATAAGGCACATAGCCCGTATCACCATATCCTGCTTCAACCTGCACGTTGGAAAAGTTAACTGCTACTTCTCCGTCTTCGTAAACAGTCTGGCCTGCATTATTTTGCAAAACAAGTCTTATATATTTACCTTCTGTTAGTGTCATAGTGAAACTTAAATGCCCGCTCTTCTCCGTGCTTTGAGAACTACCAAGCTTAGTGTAAGTCTTATCGCCGTATTCATAAGCATATATGCTGGCTTTAGAATAAGTAGTCCCCACGTTTTCGTAGTCGCAGGATACTGTATATGTACCTGCCGACATCAATACATTATCTTTATCGGGATTACTCCAGCCATAGCTTTGTCCTGCATTTGCCCTGCCGTATGACAACGTAATAACTCCGTTTGTGGCCTTCCTCATTATATCACTCAGATTTTTACCATACCCTTTTACATGTACAGCCTCTCCCCTTACAACACATTTAACCGCATGCTTTAAAGGTGATATATCATCAAGCCTTACAACTGCACCTGCTTTTCTGCCCTTTAATACATTGGCAAAAAGCTCTGCCCCCCGTTCCTCGGAAATCTTTTTGCCCCATTCGTTCACCTTTTCTTCAGTAACTGAGTTGAGAATGGTTATGTTGTCATGTGAATGTGCTTTTTCAACAACCGCCTGCTCATCTTCGGTGTGTCTTGTTATGTTATCGAGCTCAAAAAGAGCAAAATCATTGGGATTGCCCTTTTTGTTAACCCGAACCAGTGTATATACTTTCCCTGCCTCAACAGCTTTCCAGGTTGCGTCACTCCCGAACATCAATGAAGGGTAATCAAAGCCTGCATCAAACCTGCCTGTATTTTCAATTTCTGCAAGGTTTATAACGCACCTCCAGCCAATATGGCAGTCCTCGGGCACAACAACATCTACACATGCCCCATTTCCTCTCACAACAAGCTCTCTTGTGTTCTTATTGAGGTAAATAACCCTGTCACTTTCAACCACAATCACATCACGTGCGTCATTTTCAACCTTTTCAAAGGCCTCTTTTGTCACGATGGTTTCAAGCCATTCCTCTTCAGTGCCTGTAAAGCCATGCTTGCACGCCACCTCATATGCACTCAGCCCCTCCTTGCCGGTAAGTCCCCGAAGGGGCATTTCAATTGTTCCCGTCAATTCATTCAAATGTATGCACCGCCCTTTTCAATATATATTTTCCTTCAATCACGGTTTGCCGTTCACCGTTTCCGCATTTTATGAATACATCATAAAAATATGACCCCGAGCCTAGGTTTTCTGTATCCTTGCCCTCAAAAATTATTTCCGTCCCTGTTTTACAAAGAACGACAGGCTCGGATTTATACTTCTTTTCTTTTACCGAAAAAACCACTTCGTCGCCCTCCTCAGGTATAAATTCTGTGCCGTCACGGTTTTTAAGCTTTATCACAAAACAGCCTGAGTCGCCTTTTGTCATTGTAATATCGTTGTTTTTTATTTTAAAAATATTCCTCACTCCTTTCCCAATCAACATATCATATATTTCAGTTTCATTTCATCTCTAATTTAAAAAGCGTGTCGACTTTTTCGACACGCTCTTTTTACATATAATTATATTTTTTTCGCATCGCTACAAAGAACACCACCGCCGCCACAGCACTGAATATTTCCGTCATGGGGCTTGAAATCCATATTCCGTCAAGACCCCACACCATGGGAAGCAATAACACAAACAGCACCTGGAACACAACCGTTCTTAAAACGCTCAGCACAGCCGAAATAACGCCGTTATTAAGTGCCGTGAAGAAGCTTGAAGCAAATATATTAACACCGCACGCTAAAAACGCTCCTGAGAACAGCTTAAAGCCTCTTACCGTCATATTGTAAAGTTCCATGTCATAGCCGACAAAAACCTTTGACAAGGCTCCTGAAAGCAAAAATGAGGCAATTGTCATCACAACACCGCTGGCTACCATAACAATAAGGCTCTTTCTGAACACACCCTTAAGCTCATTTTCGTTCCCTGCACCGTAGTTATAGCTTATAATAGGTGCACTTCCTATGGCATAGCCAATAAATATCGACACAAAAATGAACTGCAGATACATAATAACGCCAAATGCCGCAACGCCGTCATTGCCTGCAACCTCAATAAGCTTGAAGTTGTAAAGCATGCTCACTAAACTCATGGAAACGTTACCTAAAAGCTCACTCATACCATTTGAGCATGTTTTAATAAGCACTTTAGGATAAACCCTTGTTCTTGTAAGCTTAAGTGCACTTTTATTGGGAAATGCAAAATACAAAAAGGGCACAATACCGCCCACACACTGGCTTATTGCCGTAGCCCATGCCGCACCCGTGAGCCCGAAAGGTAAAACGCCTACAAGTAAATAGTCCAGCACAATATTTGTAACCCCTGCCGCCACAGTCACAAATAGACCAAGCTGAGGCTTTTCCGCACTTACAAAAAAGCTCTGAAAAATGTTCTGCAGCATAAATGCAGGCAATGCAAAAAGTATAATCCTGCCGTATATCACACAGTAGTCAACCATTATGCCCTCTGCACCTAAAAGCTGTGCCATTGGCTTTAAAAGTGCGATGCCCGCTATTGCAATGATTGTACCAAATAAAATTGTTGCATAAACAAGGAACGAAAAATATTCCTTCGCTTTTTTACTGTCGCCCTCACCTAAAGTTTTTGCCACAATGGCAGTACCGCCCGTGCCTATCATAAAGCCCACGGCACCTAAAACCATTATAAAAGGGTAAATTAAATTTACTGCCGTGAAAGCTTCCTTACCCGCAAAGTTTGACACAAAAAGCCCGTCCACAACACCATATATGGAGGTAAAAACCATCATCACAATGCTGGGGAAAACAAATTTAAAAAGTCTTCTCAGGGTAAAATGATCCGATAACTTAATAGCCATAAATTTCTCCTGTTACTTTTCCTATGTTTCTTACAGTATCGCTTGCTGTCATGCTGAGGGCGTTGACCTCCCTCTGTGCTTCCTCACCTGCACGGGCAGCAATGTATGCCCCCAAACTTACGCTCTTAATATCAAATTCCATATATCCGCCAATACCGCAAAGTATGCCGGAAAGTACATCGCCGCTTCCTGCCGTTGCCATACCGGGGCAACCACGGTTTATAAAATAAACCTCATCCCCGTCAGTAACAGCGGTTGCAGTGCCCTTTAAAAGCACCACTACTCCGTACTCCTTTGCAAATTCTTTTGCCTTTATAAAGTCAACTTCCTTCATATCAATCTTTGCAAGGCGTGAAAACTCTTTCACATGAGGGGTAAGACAAACATTGCATTTTGTTCTCTTTAAAATATCCAAATCCATATTGGAAAGAGTGTTGAGTCCGTCTGCATCTATAACCACATTAATGGCATAGCTTTCAAGAATATATTTAAGTACTTCTTCGTATTCTTTCCCCTTGCCCCAGCCCATGCCTATGGCAAGGCATTTTATGCCACCTAAAGCCTCGTCTGTTTTTTCTTTATCAAAGCCCCCGGGCATTTTAAAAAGGGTGCTTTCAAGTAAATAGGGTGCCACAAAGGGTGCAATATTTTCTTTCACAATAAGCCTCGTAACTCCACACCCACTCTTCAGTGCTGATAAGCTCAAATTACCAAGCTTCACCGCCCCTGCATACTCCTCACAGCCACCCCATATGGCAGTATAACCGTAGGTGCCCTTGTGTGAGAAGCTCTTCCTTTCGGGGAGCATGCCGTAAAAATCCTCTTTGTCCAAAAGATAGTATTTTTCGCCCACAATATCAATGCCTATAGGGCAGTTTATAAGCTTTTTTATTTTATCCTTCGCTTCATTCAGTATAAGCCCCGTTTTTATCGTGCCGATGGAAACTGTCATGTCACTTATAACGCTGTAGCCCGTTCCCGTGTCACCGTTTAACCCCGAGGGTATATCCACGCTTATAACATATTTTCCGCTTCCGTTTATCTTGTCAATAATATCTTTAACAATCCCCGTCACTTCGCCACGAAAGCCCGTGCCGAAAATGCAGTCAACAATTGTGTCAAAGCCCTCAAAGCTTATGTTTTCATCTATAAAAGAGTACTTCACGCCCTTTTTTATGCACTCGTCAAAGTAAAACCTTCCATCTGAAGAAAATTTATCCCACAGCAAAAAAAGGTGACATTCTTCACCTAAAAGAGACGCCAATACATACCCGTCTCCTGCATTGTTGCCTCCTCCGCAGATAATGGCGGTCTTCCCTTTCCAATTGTAGGCATTATACACCGCCTCTCCTGCCCTTTTCATAAGAGTGAGGGAGTCTGTTTTATTTTTAATTGTAGCCTCGTCGCTTTCACGCATCACTTTAACACTTACAACTTCCTGCATATAAATCACCTATCGCCATTGTAACACTATCCCCACAAAAAAACAAGAGCCCGAAGGCTCCTTGTTTCAGACTATCGATAAACCTAAACTTTCGCACTAATGCGAAGGGTTCGGGGAAGAAGGTTCCCCGAATAAAATCGGAGGGGCAATCGCATTGCTCCTCCGAAAGTGCCGATTTTAGGGGGCTCGCAAGCCCCTTGCACGATAAATCGGCACTTTTTTCCTCAAAATAACATTAACAAAAAATATTGCTCTCTGCAAGATTTTTTGTTGCGTGTCGACTTTTTTTCGACACGCTTAAACAAAAGCCCGAAGGCTCCTGTTTAAATCTTATTCTACTATAAGCCACTTGCCGTCTGTCACCTTTAATCTGACATCAAGCTTCTCTTCCTCAGCCTTGGGAAGCATCTTAATGCTTGTTTCAATAGCACCGCTTAAGTATTCAATCATCTTGATTGTAACTTCAATTGTCAATTCAGCCTCAGCCTCTTCAGTAAGATATTCCAGCTCTTCAAGAGAAATACCCTGCTCTTCCATTACTTTAAGCATAAGAACCATCATAAGCTGTTCATTTACCAGAGATGTTGTATCAAGGGCTTCAAAATCAGGTGAAGACAAATTAACGTGTATTATAACCTCTGTTTCGCTTACAGCCTCTGTAGCATCAACTGTGAGCACCATGCTCTTAAGGAAAGTATCTACAACCTTGGCTGTTGCAGCTTCCAGTTTTTCTCTCTGTGCAGGTGTGAATGCACTGAAATCAAGCTCTTCTCCCCAGAGAGATTCGCCCATAACCGCCTCAATATCTGTCAGTCCTTCAATTTCTACACCCTCTGCACAGTATGACCTTACCTTTTCAAATTCGCCTGCAGTAAGTGCAGCCCACATGTCGAGCACAACCTGCTCTGCAGCGGCATAATCAAGGGGCTTTTCTTCCTTAACCGTTGTAATAATAACAGTTCTTGTTTCGCCCTGCCATTCAACCTTACAGCCGAAAGCTTCCGCAACGGCACGAACGGGTACCATTGTTCTGGAGTTCATTATGCATGCAGGCACGTCAAGGGTTTTCACTTCACCGTTTACCGTCATTTCCTTTGAATCAACAGCAAGGGAAACCGTAACGTTGCCCTTAACGCTTGTAACGCTTCTTGATTCACCGTTCCACTCAACAGTAGCACCCAAAGCTTCAAAAACGCTTCTTAAGGGCACAAGTGTTCTGCCCTCAACAATAACGGGCATCTGACCGTATGCCATGCAGTCAACTGCTACTGTGTCAACCGTAATTGTGATAGCATCCTTCGCATCCATCTGTGCCATAGGCATGCCCTCTGCCAGTGTGGGCACAACACAAACAGAAAGCATAATGCACATTGCCAGTACAATACTTAAAATTCTTCTCATAATTAATTATCCTCCCAAAAGTATGATAATTAATTATACCACCTATTTTCTTTGGTTGCAACACCCATTCGTGCCAATATTATGCATTGCAGGGTTGTCTATAACCTCTCCCGTCTCACTAAAGCGAGACCCGTGGCAGGGGCAGTCCCAGGTGTGCTCATACCTGTTCCACTTTAATGCACAGCCTAAATGTGAGCATCTTCGGGTAGTGGGGGTAAGAAGGTTAACTGTGCTCTCAATGCCGTTTATCAAAAGCTGCGGATGCAGTATTTTCCTCTGTGGCAAAAAAAGAGGCTCGTACTCGTTTTCCTTTCCCAAAACCATGTCTGAAAGCAGCCTTGCCGCCACCATGGAATTGCTCATGCCCCACTTGTTAAACCCCGTTGCCACATATAAATCAGGCGTGTTTTTTGAATATTTCCCTATATAGGGCACCTTGTCAAGGCTCATGCAGTCTTGTGCCGCCCACTCATACTTAAGCTTTGCCAAAGGATAGCAATTTCGGGCAAACTCTTCCGCCTCACTCCAGGCGGTGCCCTTTTTCCCCGTGCGGTGACCGCCACCGCCGATAAGCATAAGGTTTTTATAGCTTCTGAAGCTCATGCCCTTCATGTCCTCGTCCACATACATTCCCGAAAGAGTGGGCACATTTTCAAAAGCGGCAACATAGCTTCTGTGCTGATAAAGCTTTAAAAAATAGCTTCCGTGCTTATTAAGGAAGGGAAAATGTGTGCACACAATTATTTTTTCTGTCTGTATTCTGCCCATATCCGTAACTGCCGCTCCGTTTTCAATGCCGTAAGCAAAGGTGTTTTCAAAAATATTTAAATCCTTTGCAATTTCCTTAATAAACATCAATGGGTTAAACTGTGCCTGACCTGGAGCCTTAACCGCTCCTTTTATTTCAAAGGGAAGCTCCGTTTTTTCACAAAATTCGCATTCTCCCCCCAGTGCTTCAATGCACCGCACTTCTCTTTCAATCAGCACACGGCTTTTTCTGCTGTAGGTATATGCATCCTTTATTTCAAATTCACATTCAATATTTTCGCAAAGCTTTTTGTACTCCTCCATTGCCTCCATATTTGCCTTTAAATACATCTGTGCCTTTTCTTTCCCGTAGGTTAACAAAAGGTCTGAATATATCAGCGAATGAAGGTATGTTATCTTCCCCGTCGTATTCTCCGTTATGCCCCCTGCAATGTGCCCTCCTTCAACCACCACGCAGTCAATCCCCTTATTTTTAAGGTAATAAGCACAAAGTATTCCGCACAAGCCTCCGCCGATGATAAGAACCTCGCACCTTTTGTCCCCCTCCAAATTATTGAATGAAGGCATTTTAACCTCGTCTGTCCATACCGATTTTTTCATAAAAAGCTCCTTTACATAAAAAAATAACCGCCATGCGGTTATTTTTTTCAAAAGCCTACAATATTATGCAGATTAAGCCTCCACTGCCCTCATTTATAATTTTCTGCAGGGTTTCCTGAAGCTTGAACCTTGCCTCCTCAGGCATTTTATACAATTTTGTCTGTAACCCCTCGTTAACTAAGCTGTAAAGGCTCTTTCCGAAAATGTTACTTTCCCATATTTTGCCCGGGTCGCTTTCAAACTCGCTCAAAAGATATTTTATAAGCTCCTCGCTCTGCTTTTCGCTTCCCACAATGGGGCTTACCTCGGTCTGTATGTTTGCCTTTATAATGTGCAAGCTTGGTGCACTTGCCTTTAATTTCACCCCGTAGCGACCGCCCTGCTTTATTATCTTGGGCTCCTCTAAGCTCATTTCTCCAACCTCAGGAGGCACAATGCCGTAGCCCGTATTATTTGCCGCCTCCAAGGCATACTTTATTCTTTCATACTCCTTCTTAACCTTTGACAAATCATACATAAGCTCAATCAATTTGTCCTCGCCTGCAACCTCAAAGCCCGTCATTTCGCCTAAAATTTTGTAAAACAGTGTTCTCGCAACATCTGCCTTTATAAAAATTTTACCGTCACCAAGGCTTATTTTATCGCATTGCACGCTTTCTATGTACTCGTTCTTTCTCAGTGCCTCCACAATGTCTGCCGCGTTTTTAACAATTTTTGCGTCCTTTACGCTCTCCCGCACGCTTTCAAAAAGGCTTTCCTTTAAATAATGGGTGCTCTCCAAAGCATCAATCCAGTCGGGAAAGTCAATGTCAATCTCTGTTATGGGGAACTCAAAAAGCACCGCCTTTAAAATTTCCTTAATGTCATCCTCTTCCATATCTGCACAGGATACTGCCACCACGGGAGCGGAATATTTTTCCTCAAGCTCACCCTTAAGGTGTAAGGCATCCTTCCCGTCAGGGTAACGGCTGTTTAAAAGAATAACAAAGGGCTTTCCAATTTCCTTTAATTCTCTTACAACCCTTTCCTCCGCCTCAACATATTCATACCGTTCAATATCCGTTACAGAGCCGTCGGTTGTTACCACAACGCCAATGGTGCTGTGCTCCTTTATAACCTTCTGTGTACCAATCTCCGCCGCCTTGTTAAAGGGTATATCTTCCTCAAACCATGGGGTTGAAACCATCCTTGCTTCCCCGTCCTCGGTATGACCCAAGGCAGAATTAACAACATACCCCACACAGTCAATAAGCCTCACGTTAAAGGTTGCATTATCCTCCACCTTTACCTCAACAGCCTCATTGGGCACAAACTTTGGTTCTGTTGTCATAATTGTCCTTCCGCCTGCACTCTGGGGAAGCTCATCAACGGCACGGTCTCTCTTGTAGCCCTCATCAATGTTCGGAAGGATGCTTTTATCCATAAACCGCTTTATAAAAGTGGACTTGCCCGTTCTTACGGGACCTACAACACCAATGTAAATATCTCCGCCGCCACGTGCGGCAATGTCTGTATATATATTTCCCATTAAAAATCCTCCCGTAAATACATGTTTACTTAATTGTATTCACGGAAGGACTGCTTTATTCCACAAAATTTTTAACTACTTCGTTAAATTTTTCCTTTGCCTCCAAAGGAGCTGCAATTTTCATTTTTCCCCCGAAGGTGAAAATCCATGCAAAGAAGGTTGGGCTCAGGTCAACACTGACAATCGCCTTAAAATGCTCATCATCCACCTTCAGCACAAAAACGTCCTTGCCAAAGCGGTCAATAACAGAATTCATCACCTTGTTTTCGCAAAGTATTTCCACACGGGAGCTTTCGCCCGAGTACATGGAAAAGAGCTTTCTTGAATATTCGCCAACGCTGAAGTTTTCGCCCATGACGTTTTCAACCTTTTCGCAAGCTTCCTCTGTAATTTTAATGTCACTCATTCTGTCAACACGGAAATGGGTTAAATCCTCGTGCTTTGGGTAGTGGGAAATAAGGTAATAGTTTTCATCGGACACCGTAAGGCTGTAGGGGCTCACTATGTATTCATTACCGCCGTTGCGGAACTTTCTCTTTTTGTCAACGTCATACTCAAAGTAGCGGAAGCTCACCTTTTTCTTTTCGTTTATTGCCTCGCTCAAGGTATCCACGCTTCTGTAAATGTCCTCATTGCCTGCCTTTATGCGGTCTGCAATGTAAACCTGACGCTGGAGCTTTCCTGCCTCATGGCGTGATGCTAAGCCTTCAATTTTCTTTATAAGCCTCTCACTCTTTTTTTCTGTTATAAATTTCGATGCCGATACACAGTCAACAAGCATCTTTAATTCAGGCAGCTCAAAATCACGGGACACAACATAATAGCCCTTAGGGGAGGATAAAATGTCCACTCCGAAAAGCTGTAAACCCTCTATATCAGAGTATATGCTTTTTCTCTCTGCACTTATTCCCATGCTTTCAAGGTATGCAATAATGTCTCTCATGGGAGCAGGATGCTCCTCGTCGGTATTACGCATCAAATAGTCCATTACATAAAGTGCTTTCATTTTCTGATTTGGCATCTTTGTCAATTTAACCAACCTCCCAAGTTGTCATAATGAGCCTTTCAAAGGCATTAATTTCCCTGAGCATCATCTGTTCAACTGCACCCATGTCCATTTTTTCCACATTGGGCACACTGCAAAGCTGAGGCGTTTTTTCAAAGCAGATGGGTATTGTGTGAAGGCACTTGAACTCGTAATACAAAAGTGCCTCGTCAATTATTTTAACCATCCGCTCTTCCTCCCCACTTAAAGGGTACAAGCCGAATTTTTTAAAAATTTCCCTCTGGAAAGCTTTCTCAATTTTTCTGTAATCGGGCAAAAGCTCCTTTAAGGGCGTGGGCACATCGCACAAATATGCCTCGCTGGCATCGTGCAGCAGGCAGGCAAAGCAAACTCTTTGTGAAAAGCCCCTTGCCTGAGCCTCACGCATGCAGTTTAAGCTGTGCTGTGCCACTGAGTAAAAATGCCTGAAGTTACCCGTTGCACGGCATACCATGCTCAATGCATGGGCAATGTCCTCACCGCAGAAGGAATCCATATCGGGCTTTGCCATATCTATCATTTTTCCGCTGTTTGTGTAAAAGCTCATGCTTCCTGACCCCTTCCCAGCATCATTCCGCCCGATAAAATAAGAAGTGCCGAAAGAGCGGACTGCATACAAATTCTGCCTGTGCCTATAATTCCGGAGTCAAAGCCACCTGCTGTAGCCATAGCAAGCACCAAGCCTGCAAACATCATAAATGCAAAAATCTTTTTCATATCAAGTACCTCCCAATCAATCTTACTATCTGTCTCTGAGATAATAATAACCGATTAGGTGTACCATAAAAAGGACACGCCCAAAGCCTACCATAAAATTTTTTCTCTGTCAATCGCTGTAACAAAAAATGCTTTTTTACGTACAATAATAACGGGAGGTTTGCCCATGTACAGAAACAGAAAACCCATCGGGCTTGGCTGTCTTTTCTTTGTGACGGGAATATTCACCGCACTTGTGTGCCCCATATGGTTAATTGCCGCCATCGAGGGCATTATCATCATAATATTTGTGCTTTCCTGCCACAAACGGTTTTGAACATAAAATTTACCAAATGGGGACAGTCCCCTTTTGGTAAATAATCTTAAATCAAGGAGGATTATATGAAAATACTCGTCTTTAAAATGCCCAGATTCTTATCAAGCCTCACAAAAACCATACTCCGCATAAAGTAAAAAGCGTGTCGCCTCTGCGACACGCTTTTTGCCTTATCCTTTTGATTTTATCACAATCAAACTTCCCTCTTTAATTTTAATTACGGCATCCTCTCCGGTAAACTCATTGCTCACCGCTAAAGATTCCGAAAACTTCAAGTCATAATCATCAAGGGAATACTTAAGTCCTCTTAATGTGACACCCTTAACGGTGCCTATGGGAATAAGCGACAAATGCCACCCTTCCTCGCTCTTAATTACAGTATCCTTATCTATAACCGTTATCTTGTTTGTTTCGTTTATTAAATAGCCCGTAGCACCCTTTTCTGTGATATATTCTAAAAGCCCTATATTTGAAAGGGTATGGTCAAGCCTTGTGCCCGAAGCACCAAGCATAACAATTTCCTTATATCCACGCTCCAACGCCTCAGTTACCGCAATATGTGTATCGGTGTAGTCCTTTTCGGGGTTAAACCGTCTCACCTCGCCCGTAACAATGCCCCTGTAGGAGTCAAAATCCCCTACAGTAAGGCTTGGGGTAATACCCATTTTTTCAGCGTGGGCAAGCCCTCCGTCGGCACATATCACAAAATCGCCATCGTCAATAAAGCCTTTGGTATAACCGTAATCTGTTATACTGCCTGCAGAAATAATTACCGCCTTACTCATTTGTAGCCGCCTTACATAATTTCTCTGCCGCTTCCTTTATGTTTTCCTTGCCGAAAACGGCACTTCCTGCCACAATCACGTTTGCACCGCTATCAACAACAGTCTTTATGTTTTCTTCATAAACACCGCCGTCAACCTCAATGTCAACGTCAAAGTTCTTTGTCATTTCACGGACACGGGCAATCCTCTCCAAACTTTCGGGAATGAACTTCTGTCCCCCAAAGCCGGGGTAAACGCTCATAATAAGCACCATGTCAACCTTATCCTTATAAGGCTCAATAACCTCAACGGGTGTGTCGGGGCTTATGGAAAGCCCTGCCTTAATGCCAAGGCTTCTTATGTAACTAAGTGCCTCGCCCGTTTTGTCGCCCAATGCTTCGTAATGTACGGTTATATTGTCAACCCCTGCCTTATAAAAAGCATCAATAAAGTCGTAGGGCTTTTCCACCATAAGGTGGCAGTCGTAAAACATGTCACTGCACTTGCGGATGGTTTTAACCAAAAGTGCACCAAAGGTAAAGTTAGGCACAAACCTGCCGTCCATAACGTCAATATGCAAAACCTTTGCACCGCCTGCCTCAGCTTCCTTAATCTGCTGACCAAGCACAGAAAAGTCTGCCGAAAGAATACTCGGTGCAAGCTTGAATTCTCTTTTATTTTCCATTGGTGCTACCTCTTTCCCAGTCTTTAATAAGCTTTAATTTTTCATACATCTTCACATAGCTGTCGTAACGGCTTTGAGAAACATTGCCCTCATCGAGAGCCTCCTTCACCGCACAGTCAGGCTCACTTATGTGACTGCAGCCGCGGAAACGGCACATTCCCTCACATTTTTCAATCTCGGGAAAGTATTTGTAGAGCTCATTAGCTCTTATATCCTCCACCTCAAGCTGTGAAAAGCCCGGGGTGTCGAAAACATAACCTTCCTCTATTCTGATAAGCTCAACATGGCGTGTTGTATGCTTGCCCCGCTCTATTCGGCTCGTATCGCCCGTTTCAAGCTCTCTTCCCGTAATTATGGTTAAAATGCTTGATTTGCCAACCCCCGAAAGCCCTGCAAAGGCTGTTGTTTTGTCCTTAAGAGTTGCTTTTAATTCCTCAATGCCCTCGCCCTTTTCAGCACTTGTTACAAAAACCTTATAGCCTGCGTTTTCATAGCATTCCTTAAGCTTTTCAGCCTCGCCTGTGCTGTCAAGGTCAATTTTATTGATACATAATGCACCCTGTATGCCATTTTTTGCCGCAATCACAAGCATTTTGTCAATAAGGCTTGTGTCGGGCATTGGGTTTGTAATTGCCGCCACAATCATCAGTGTATCAATATTACTTACCGCAGGGCGTATGAGTGAATTACGGCGTTTCTCAATCTCCTTCACGCTGCCCTGCTTTTTGTCCTCTGTTTCAACTATAACCTTGTCTCCCACAGTGGGAAGAACATCGTTTTTCCGGAACTTACCCCTTGCCCGACACTCAATAATTCCGTCCGTGGTGTCAACATAGTAAAATCCGCCTATTCCTTTAATTATTGTGCCTTTTAAAAGCAAGGTTAAATCCCCCTACAATATCATAATCCTGTATCCGATGTGTTGCCGTCATTGCCTGCCGCTTCGGGCGCTGTGTTCATAGCAGGTGCAGTTTCTGCTCCCTTACTAACCCATATATCAACCGCTGTATTTGCCTGAACCTGTGTATCGGGTGCAATGCTCTGCTTTACAATAAGCCCCTTTGCCTTGCCTGAGGAAATTTCAGTCACCTCGCCCAGCTTAAGCTTTTTATTTGTAAGTGCATCTCTCGCCGCATCAACTGTTAAGTCCATAAGGGTAGGCACGGTAATGATTTCAACGCCTAAGCTTACTGTAAGTGTAACCTTACTGCCCTTCATCATTTCTGTTCCCGGTGCAGGGCTCTGGCTTATAATAACGCCCTTGGGAACAGTGTTGTTGTATTCCTCCGTAACTGTAACCTCAACCCCCTGAAGCTCAAGCTCTGCCTTTGCTTCACTAAGCTCACTGCCCACGTAACTGTCAAGTGCAAACTTATTTGGACCGGAGGACACAAACAGCCTTATGGAGTCGCCCGTTTCAAGCACATGACCGGCAGAAGGCAGCTGGCGTATAACCTTGCCCTCTTCAATCTCGTCGCTCATTTCCTGGCTTGTTTTTACAATAAGACCCATGTTCTCAAGGCTTGTGATAGCCTCCTCCAATGGAGCATTTGTGTAATCGTCAAGGTTAATTTTTTCCTTACCGCTGCTTATTGTAATTACAATTTTAACGTCCTTTTCTATCTGACCCATCTTGGGCTCCTGGTCAATAACCTCGCCCTTTTTAACGTTTCTGTCGAACTCGTAAATCTCTTCTATTTCAAAGCCTTCATCACGAAGAGATTGCAGTGCCTTTGTCATTTCAGCTTCTGTCATGCCTTTTACATGGGGCATTTCAAAAACCGTAACCTCCTGAGGCTTACTTACCACCTTTGCCACTATAACTCCCATTATAATTGCCACTATAACGCAGGTTACAGCTGCCGCCACAATTGCAACAGTGTCCTTTTTGTTGCTCTTCTTTTTCTTTATTCTGTCCTCGTCTGTACGTCTCACAACGTTTTTGCCTGAGCCGCCATCCCCGGGGATGGTAATATTTACAATAGGTGTAATCTTCTTCGTACCGAACTTATCCTCTTCTTCCTCGTCGCTTTTCACGATGGAGTCAGGGTCGGTATAAGCCTTCTTTATATCACTAAGCATCAGTCCTGCACTTTCATAGCGCAGTCTCTGCTCCTTGCTCATAGCCTTAAGTATAATGCTTTCAATGCTTCTGGGCAAATCCTCCTTAATACGGCAGGGCTTAACGGGCTCCGACTGCATATGCTGCATAGCAACCGCTACAGTAGTATCCCCGTCAAAGGGAAGCTGGCCGGTGTAAAGCTCATACAAAAGCACGCCGAAGGAATAAATATCGCTCCTCTGGTCTGTGTAACCGCCTCGTGCCTGCTCGGGAGAAAGGTAATGTGCACTGCCCATTGCCTCCATGGTAAGTGTACCGCCGGATGCAGCTCTTGCAATACCGAAGTCTGTAACCTTAATAACGTTTTCGGTATTTATCATAATGTTCTGAGGCTTTATATCTCTATGTATAATGTGCTTGGAATGAGCGTGCTCCAGTGCCGAGCAAATCTGCATAGCAATATCGGTAGCCTCTTTCCAGTAAATATTGCCCTTTCTTTCAGCAATATATTCCTTTAAGGTCTTACCTTCGATAAATTCCATTACAATATAGTGCATGTCGCCGCTCTGACCCACATCGTAAATGGACACAATGTTAGGGTGCGACAGGCTTGCCGCCGCCTGTGACTCAATATTAAACCTTCTTATAAATTCCTCATTACCCTGAAACTCGCTTCTTAAAAGCTTAACGGCAACATGGCGGTTCAGAAGCTTATCTGTAGCCTTGTAAACCACAGCCATACCGCCTACGCCAACCTTTTCCAAAAGCTCATATCTGTTTCCCAACACGGTTCCTATCATAGTAACCTATCCTCCTTCTCAGACGCGGAACAAAATAACGGTAATATTGTCGTCTCCACCGTTTTCTTTTGCTCTTCTTACAAGCTCCTCTGCCGCGTCATCCACGCTGTCCGAATTTTTTATAACAGAGTGTAAAACTTCTCTTTCAATCATGTTCGTCAGTCCGTCAGTACACATAAGCACCCATTCACCGCTATGTATTTCCTCACAGATAATGTCAACCTCAATGTTCGCACTTGAGCCCACAGCACGTGTTATATAGTTTCTCTGAGGATGTACACGTGCCTCTTCTTCGGTTATACTGCCCTCTTCGAGCATCATTCCTACAATGCTGTGGTCACGGGTAACACGGCGTATGCTCTCGTTATTCACAATGTAAACCCTGCTGTCGCCCACATGAGCAATATGAAGCTTGTTGCCATCAATTACGCAAACATCTATTGTTGTGCCCATGCCCTTCATAGCATCGTTTTCGCAGGAGCGCACATAAATGTCACGGTTAGCCTTCACAACACCGTCACGGAGCACATCGTCAATATTGCCCTTGCCCTCAAGCACAAAGCTTTCGGTTATACGGCATGCCTCCAAAGAGGCAATTTCGCCTGCATTGTGCCCACCCATGCCATCAGCCACAATAAAAATCTTATCGTTGCCCGACACGTTCACAATGTACGAATCCTCGTTGTTGTGCCTTCTCATTCCAACATCTGTCAAAGCTGCATATTCCATTAAGACCACCTCGCATCTCAGTCTTTCTGTAAATTTTTCTCTGTTGCACTGTTTCTCAGCTGTCCGCAGGATGCGGATATATCACTGCCTAATTCACGGCGAACGGTTGCGGTCACATGACCGCGGTTGAGCATGTTTTTAAACTCCTCAACCCTCTTTTTTGAAACCCTCACATTGCCTCTTTCCTTAACGTCATTTACGGGTATAAGGTTTATGTGACAGTTGTCGCCGCCAAGAAGCTCTATCAAAAGCCGAACACATTCATCAGAGCTGTTTTTGCCCTCAATCAAAGCATATTCATAAGTAATTCTTCTGCCCGTTTTGTCAAAATAATATCTGCAGGCATCTATAAGTTCCTTTAAGGAGTACCTTTTTGCAACAGGCATTATAGCCTTACGGTATTCATCCGTAGGTGCATGAAGAGAAACTGCCAAGTTTACGCTCATGCCCTCGTTTGCAAAATCAATAATTTTCGGCACAATACCGCAGGTCGAAACTGTAATATGCCTGTACCCCAAATTTACACCCTCGGGGCTGTTTATAATTTTCAAAAACTTAATAAGGTTATCGTAGTTGTCGAAGGGCTCGCCAATGCCCATTACTACTATATTCGACACTCTTTCCCCCAAATCCTTCATAACACGGATAATCTGCCCCGTTATTTCCCCCGGACTAAGGTTTCTCACCCTTCCTCCCAATGTGGAGGCACAGAAGGTGCAGCCCATGGCACAGCCCACCTGGCTTGACACACAAACGGAAATGCCGTGGTGATAGCTCATGGCAACAGTTTCAATAATGTTGCCGTCAGAAAGCCTTAAAAGGTACTTTATTGTGCCGTCAAGCTTTGATACAAGCTTTCTTTCAATCTCGGGCACAAAAATACATGCCTCTTCCTTAAGCTTTTCCCTCAGTGCCTTGGAAAGGGTTGTTAAATCATCAATACTTTCAGCACCCTTTGCAATAAAGGAAAAAACCTGCTTTGCACGGAACTTTGCCTCGCCAAGAGAAACAAAATATTCACATAATTCCTCGTATGTCATATCACAAAGATTAATCACGTCGTATAAACCTCGCTATAAAAAATCCGTCTGTGTTGTTTTCGTGGGGCAGAAGCTGACGGTAGCCCTTTTCCAGAAAGGCAGAGGGCAGAAGCTCAAAGTTCTTGTTCTCCCTCAAAAAGGTCTTAACCATCTGCTCGTTTTCCATTTTGCTTATTGTGCAGGTGGAATACACAAGTATTCCGTCCTTTTTAACATATCTTTTTGCATGACGGAGCATTCTGTACTGTGTCTGTGCCAGAGCGGAGCAGTCAGTTGCTCCCTTTGTCCACTTTATGTCAGGCTTACGGCGTATAATGCCAAGCCCCGAGCAGGGTGCATCAAGAAGCACTCTGTCAAACTTATCTTCAAATTCCTCATTGAATTTTTCAGCATCGTTAACCCTTGTTTCCACAATGCTTATGCCAAGCCTTTCACAGCTTTTGTCAATAAGCTCTGTTTTGTGAGGGTATAAATCGCAGGCAATAATATGACCATCGTTTCCCATCAGCTCCGCACAGTACTCGCTTTTACCGCCCGGTGCCGCACAAAGGTCAAGCACATCCATTCCGCCCTTTATGTCAAGTGCTTCAACTGCAAGCTGACTTGCCGCATCCTGAATGGAAAAATAGCCTTCTCTCTGAAGAGGTGAGCCGTGGAAGGCTCCGCCCTTTGTGTAAATATAGGCGTTTTCGCCCAAAGGTGCCTTTTCTATGCCCTCAGGCACTTCAAATTCACCCTTTAAAAGATTACGTCTTAAGTATGTAGGCGGTGTGCTGTTACCCGCCTCTAAAAGCTTCACAACCTCCTCTGCCCATTCCTTGCTCCACTTCTGCACAATCCACTCAGGGTAGGAATAAAAAACAGAAAGGTATTCTATACTGCCCTCCTCGGGCAGAAAGTTTCCGCTTGTCATGGCCTTTCTCAAGACCGCATTTACAAAGCCCGAGCTTTTCTGATGGCCGTAACGCTTTGCAAGCTTCACACATTCATTTATTGTGGCACTTTCGGGTATTTTTTCCATAAACCTTAAGGAGTATATTCCCATTCTTAAAATGTTTAAAATCCATACAGATATCTTCTTAAGCCTTATGGAGGACAAATTCGAAATTATATTATCAAGAAAAAGTCTGTTACGCTCAACACCCAGCACAATATTTGTACAAAGTGCCGCATCGGGTGCCGAAAGCTTGCTTGCCGCTATAATGTCGTTTAAAGCAATATTCATATATGCGCCGTCATGGTCAACGGCATATAAAGTTTTAAGTGCCGCTTCTCTGGCAGGCGATAAATTACTCATTAATCTCTGTCCCTTGCAATTAAAATCAGTCTCAAAAGCTGTGCAATGCTTGTTGCCGCCGCAGCCACATAGGTCATAGCCGCCGCACCAAGCACCTTCTTAACATCCTTAACCTCATCACCGTAAAGGTAACCGCCCTCGTCAAGCACCTTTATAGCCTTGTTGGAGGCATCAAATTCCACAGGCAGTGTAACCACCTGGAAAAGCACTGCAAGTGAAAACATTATAATACCTGCATAAACCATTGTTACGCCGAAAAGGCTTTCACCGCCCATTAAAACCAAACCTAAAATAATAAGCGGAATTGATAACTTGCTTCCTAAATTTGCAACGGGCACCAGGGAATTTCTTATCTTTATAAAGCTGTAGCCCTCTGCATGCTGTACCGCATGGCCTGCTTCATGTGCCGCAACACCAACAGCCGCCACGGAAGTGGAATTTCTTACAGAGTCCGAAAGTCTTATAACATTGCTTTTAGGGTCATAATGGTCTGTAAGGTTACCTGAAATTGCTTCAATCTTCACATTCTGAAGACCGTGGCTGTCAAGTATCTGCCTTGCAGCTTCCGTTGCGGTAAAGTTTCTCCTTGTTGTTACCTTGGAGTACTTTTTAAAGCTTGAATTCACCTTTGCTGATGCCCACATGGATAAAATAACCATAGGGAGCACAAGCACAAGATAATACATATCATAATATAACAAAATTACTCACTCTTTCCTAAAACTATTCCCTTTTCAATCTTGTTTCCCACAAGATAATCCTTAACACTCATTCTCTTTTTGCCGTCAAACTTAACGGCTTTAATCTTTATTGCACCCTTACTGCAGGCAACAATGAAGCCTTCCCTGTTAACCTCCACTATTTCGCCCGGAATGCCTTCTGCCTCTACCTTTTCGCATTCATAGGGTACAAACCTTTTGCCCATATAATAGGTATATGCCATAGGCCAGGAATCCATACCCCTTATAAGGTTATAAACTTCATCGCACGTTTTATCCCACACAATTTCGCCCTCTGCCTTTGTGAGCATAGCAGCATAGGTTGCCTTTGAATCGTCCTGCTTTATGGAGGAAAAATCCCCTGCTTTAAACCTTTCAATGGTCTTTATAAGCACTTCTGCACCTAAAACTGCAAGCTTATCGTGCAAGGTTTCTGCAGTGTCGTTATCATCAATTGCAATTTTTTCCACAAGGATAATATTGCCCGTGTCAAGCCCCTTTTCCATGTACATGGCTGTAACGCCTGTTTCCTTCTTGCCGTCAATTATAACTCTCTGAATAGGTGCCGCACCGCGGTATTCAGGAAGTATTGAGGCGTGTCCGTTTACACAGCCGTATTTTGGGTAATTAAGCACGTATTCGGGCAGTATTTTTCCGTATGCCACAACAATTATAATATCGGGGTCAATCTCCTCTAAAAAAGGCTGAAGCTCAAAGTGCTTTAAGCTGTCGGGCTGAAAAGTGGGAATATCATACTCCATTGCCACCGCCTTTACGGGAGTGGGCATAACGCTCATGCCTCTGCCCTTTGGCTTGTCGGGCTGACTTACAACCCCTCTCACATCGTAGCCCTTTTCACAAAGCTCTCTTAAGGTAACCGCCGCAAAATCAGGCGTTCCCATAAACATTATTTTCATATCGCAATATTCACTCCTGACCAACAACACCATAACGCAATTACTAATTGCTGATTAATCTTCTTCTAAATCAAGCCATTCAATTACCTTTTCAGCATAAAGTATGCCGTCAAGATGGTCGTTTTCATGGCAAATGCACTTTGAATATAAATCCTCACCGGTGTATTCAAACTCCTTGCCGTTTCTGTCAAAGGCTTTAACCGTAGTTTTCACAGGTCTTTCAACGTTGCCTGCCTTGCCGGGAAGGCTTAAACAGCCCTCAACGTCAATATAGCTTCCCTCCATAGACACTATAGTGGGGTTTACAAATTCCACCATACCGCCGTCGGGTGTGTCAATCACAAAAACCCTCTTTAAAATGCCCACCTGAGGTGCCGCAAGACCAACCCCCTGGGATTTTATTAAAGTATCCTTCATGTCGTCAAGAAGCACATGAAGCCTTTCGTCAAACTTTTCAACCTCACGGCAAACCTTTTTGAGGCAAGGGTCGCCCTCCAGTCTTATCTCTCTTATAGCCATAATTTTTCTCCTTTATCTGTTTCAACTCATACTGTACGGGTCAATATCAACTGTTATCTGTATGCCCTCGGGGCGTTTTGCACCAAGCATTTTACGAAAATCCTTACCAAGGGCTTTACTATCCTTTATTTTAAACCATATTCTCTTACGGTATCTTCCCTGAATTTTTTTAATGGGTGCATCGTGTGGTCCGTAAAGTATTGCCCCCTCACTTCTCACACCCTCTGCAACCTTCAGCTCAGCCAGAACAAGTGCTGCACACTTTTCGCATTTTTCCTCGTCCTCGCCCGTTATAAGTATATTTACTATATGCTCGAAGGGCGGATAGCCAAACGCCTTCCTGAATGCAATTTCATCACGGTAAAAGGCCTTGTAATCCTGCTTTGCCGCCAGCTGCAACACCCTATTTTCAGGGGCATAGGTCTGTATAACGGCTCTTCCCTCTTTATCGCCTCTGCCTGCTCTGCCCGAAACCTGGCAGATAAGGGCAAAGGTTCTCTCCTGTGCACGGAAATCGTCGGAAAAAAGTGAAGCATCAGCAGCTAAGGCGCCAACTAAGGTAACACGTGGAAAATCGAGCCCCTTAGAAACCATCTGTGTGCCTAAAAGAATATCGCTTTCATCCTTTTCAAATTCACTTAAAACCTTTTCGTGGCCGTTTTTACCGCCGGTTGTATCCGCATCCATCCTCACAACCTTCGCCGTGGGGAAAATTTCGGCAATCTGCCTTTCAGCCTTCTGTGTGCCTGCACCAAAATCCTTTATTTTACGGCTTCCGCATTCAGGGCAGAGGGCATCTCTCCCTTGTCTGTGAGAGCATATGTGACAGTTTAAGGTGTCATTTGATGCATGATATGTAAGTGACACACTGCAGTTGGGGCACATATACACAAAACCGCAGTCACGGCAGGAAACAAAGGTTGAAAAACCGCGTCTGTTTAAAAACAATATGGTCTGCTCACCATTTCTGAGGTTTTCATACATGCCCTTTGCAAGGCTTCTGCTTAAAACCGTGCGGTTACCCTCCTCAAGTTCCTTCCTCATGTCCACAATTTCAACCTTCGGAAGTGGGTTAAGATTATATCTTTTTGTTAGCTCAATTAATGTATATTCGCCGCATTCTGCCTTATAATAGCTTTCCGCCGAAGGTGTTGCCGATGCTAAAACAAGAGGGCAGTCAAAGCTTTCTGCCCGCATTCGGGCAACCTCAATGGCATGATATTTGGGCGTTGTTTCTGACTTGTAGGAGTATTCATGCTCCTCGTCTACTATTATTATGCCCAGATCTCTCACAGGTGCAAATATGGCACTTCTTGCACCCACAACAACCTTTGCCTCGCCTTTACGTATTCTTGAATATTCGTCGTATCGCTCACCTAAGGACAATGCCGAGTGCATAATTGCAACCACTGAACCAAACCTTTTATAAAAACGGTCTGTTATCTGCGGTGTGAGGGAAATTTCAGGCACTAAAACAATTGCCTGCTTTCCCATTCTTATCACATCTTCAACAAGCTGAAGGTAAACCTCTGTTTTACCGCTGCCCGTTACGCCGTGTATTAAAAAGGTGCCCCGCTTTGCATTTTTAATCTTTTCAATGGCAGTTTTCTGCTCATCCGTAGCTTCAAAAGCAAGGCTTCGCTCTTCCTTATCCTCTACGGGGCTTCTTAAAATTCTCTTTTCTTCAAATTCTATTATGCCCTTTATGTTAAGTGCTTCAATGCTGTTTCGTGAAGCCTCACATTCTGCCATAATGTCGGAAATTGTATATTTACCCCCATTGGCTAAAAACTCAATAATTTTTGCCTGCACGGGGCTCTTTTTTCGCATTTTTTCGGCTAAAAGGTACGCATCCT
Source organism: Clostridia bacterium (assembly GCA_017440585.1). GTDB lineage: Bacteria > Bacillota > Clostridia > UMGS1883 > UMGS1883 > RGIG1927. Next base: position 22,767 of record JAFSGW010000030.1, read on the forward strand.
CATCACAGGAATAGTATGCCACCTTAACAGTTTTTTCACTTACCTTTTTAATGCTTTTAAATTCAAGGGTAGCAATGCCTTTTTTAATGAGTGCATTAACCTGCCCTCTTGCACCCTTGCCCATTTCCGCCCGTATTGCAGTCATTTCCATACTGCCTCCGGCGTTATTTAAAAGCATTAAAAGCCTCTCCTGCAGGGCACTTCTTTTTACAAGTGAACAGGCTTCCTCAAAAGTGAATTTATCCGTAAGGTTAACCCATTCCTCCTTCTTCTGCTCGCTTCCTGCAGGCAGAAAAAGCTTTGCTGCGGCGTAAAAGGTGCAGTAGTAGTCCTCCCGCATTTTAAAAATAAGGTCAATATCCTTTTTGCTTAAAAGGGGCATGGGGTCAATAACGCTTTTGATTTCCTTTATGTTTTCAAAGGAAACCTCCTCTGTAATATTTGTTATAATGCCCTCACTGAGGCGGTTTGTGTACCCAAAAGGAACATAGCACCTTGCCCCCACAGCACATTCGCCCAAAAGCTTTTTAGGTATGCGGTAGGTAAAGGGCTTGTCAAGGCTTAAAAGTGGTGTATTAATATAAACCTCTGCGTACATCCAATCACCTGCAGTTTATTTTGTAATTACAACCGTACGTGTATCATTATCCCAGTCTGCCTTCATGGAGAGAGCTTCAACAATAGCTCTCACGGGCACATAGGTTGTGCCGTCAACATTTTTGGGTTCAACGTAGTTTCCGTTAACGTCACGGGGCACAACAAGCTTTCCGTCAACATAAACCTTAAGCTTTCTGAAAACCTCAATTTCTGTTTCACGAAATGCCTTTTCAGCATCACTGTCGTCACCTATAACGTTGCCGTCAAACATAGCCTCGTAAAGGCTTGCAAAAAGCATCAGCTCATAGTCAAGGTTAAATTCCTTACTATTATCCTCCACAAGTCCGATATTTCTTGCAAGGCGGTTTATCATTGCAACTACAGAGGCATACTCAAAAGCCTCGGAGTACAAAACATATGTATCGTCACCTGTAAAGAGCTTATTTACCTTCTTAAGCATTTCGGCATTATAGGTAACACCGTTAATTTTTCCGTAGTCACCATAGCCTTCAAGGTTTATAACATCACACTCTGTGCTTTCAATTTCAAGAGGCAGATAAAAATTCTGATAGTAATGCGCATCTGCATAGGCTTCATCAAGGGGAAGCTTCTTTATAACATGGTAGCCAAAGTCCGACTTTACGGGCTCTTCGGTGTATTTTTCCACTTCAAGTGCAAATGCCGCCTTTTCAAATTCAGGAACCATTTCACCGTAGGTGAAGGTATAGCTTGAATCCTTCGCCTGACCGGGGTCAAGGTTGTATTCTTCAATTAAATCTTCAAACAGAGCACCGCCGTGAAGCTCATCAATAATCTCTAATGCAGTTTCTTCTTCATTTACAAGTATGTGCTGTGCTGTTACATACTTTTCCTTGTCTGCAATACCCACGGGCACAGTATTTTCCAGAAGCCCACCGCAGGCTGTGTAGTAGTAATAATCAGCATATTCTGCCGCCTGCTCATCATTGAACCAGGAAACAACCTCTTCGTAAGCTTTGTTTATTTCCTCTTGGGTAAACTTACTCTCGGCAAGCTTTATAACCTTCACCATGGTAATAAAATCATAAGCGGAAAAGTCTTCAAGCTCGTCCTTATAAATAACCTCGCCGTCAACCATCATAACAGGCTCTCTTGTTTTTTCACTGTCAAGAGGCTCTTCTCCGATATAAACGGCATAGTTTTCTGTATCAAAGGCTACAGCCTTACCCACAGCCTCACCCATTGCTCTCACGGGAAGGTATGTTGAGCCATCTTCAATAAAAGGCATTACAACCTCACCTAAAGCATTCTTTGGGATAAACTCCTCATTATCAATTTTTATATTTATATCAGCTGCCACAGCAGGTATAGCTCCCAAAAGCATACATCCCGCCATAAGGCCACATATCAACTTCTTCATTAAACTTTTCCTTTCAATCAAATTCCGCAAAGCGGAATTTATTCCATAATTGCTAATTACTAATTGCTCATTGCTCATTGATAGTTGCTATTTTATCCAAAATAACCGCCGCTAAATTCTCCTTTGTATCCATAGGCAGTTCCATCTTTTCCCCGTCCTTTGTGAGAATGGTCAGCACATTTGTGTCAACCCCGAAGCCTGCCCCGGGAACAGTTAAGGAATTTGCGCATATCATATCAAGGTTTTTTCCTTCAAGCTTCTTCTTTGCATTTTCAATAAGGTTTTCCGTTTCCATGCAGAAGCCCACAAGCACCTGATGAGCCTTCTTTTGTCCTAAATACTTTAAAATATCGTCTGTTCTGTCAAGCTCTATATTAAGTTCCCCGTTTTCCTTTTTGGTTTTTTTGTCGTTTACATTCTTTGGCTTAAAATCGGCAACAGCCGCCGCTTTAATGACAATATCCTGTTCAAAATACCTTTCCGTTACCTCACGGAACATGTCACGGGCAGAAGTTATCTCCACCACGTCAACGCCAACGGGGGCAGGAAGGTTAGTTTTCCCCGTAACAAGGGTAACATTAGCTCCCTTTGCCTTTGCAACACGTGCTAAAGCATAGCCCATTTTGCCTGTTGAATGGTTTGTTATATACCTTACGGGGTCAATTGCCTCCTGAGTAGGTCCTGCAGTAATTAAAACCCTTTTACCCAAAAGGTTCTTTTCAAAGGCAAGCTCCATTACAACTCTTTCCACAATTTCACCGGGCTCAGGGAGCTTTCCCACTCCTTCGGCACCGCAGGCAAGCCTGCCAGTTGCAGGCTTTATTACGACAAAACCCCTGCCACGTAATTTCTCCAGATTTTCCTGCACTACTTTATTTTCGTACATATGAGTATTCATGGCGGGGGAAATTATTATCTTTTTATCATTTGCCGCAAGAATGGTAGTGGAGAGCATATCGTCACCAATGCCTCCTGCAGCCTTTGCTATAAAATTAGCGGTAGCGGGCGCAATTAAAATCGCGTCCGCTTTTCTTGCTAAGTCAATATGGGGTACACCCTCTTCGTTTTCATCAAAAAGCGAGGTATGTACCTTGTTTCCCGTGAGGCTCTTAAAGGTTAAGGGCGCAACAAACTCACAGGCAGCACGTGTCATTATAACATGCACCTCTGCCCCAAGCTTTATAAGACGTGATGCAATATCGCATGCCTTGTACGCCGCAATACCGCCCGTTACACCCAATACAATGTTTTTTCCTTTAAGCATAGCCCTACTCCTTTTTTACTTTAATTTTACCTTGCCTTCGCTGATTTCGCCTATAGCATAGCTAACGTGCTTATCTGTGATAGCTTCGTTTCTTTCTGCAAGCTGTCTTGCTCTCTTTGCTGTTACAATAACAAGAGAATATCTTGAGGGCATACCCTCCATAAGTTTAGCAATTTCGGGATACAACATAATTAAAACTCCTTTATAAATTCTGTATTGTTTTCTCTTCTGCAGCGTGAAGAAGTGAATATTGCACCAAGCTCCTCTGCCGCAGTTTCAATGCTGTCGTTTATAATAACAAAATCGTACTTATCTGCATACTTTATTTCATTATGTGCCTCATTAAGCCTTTTTTCAACCACATCCATAGCTTCTGTGCCTCTGCCGATAAGTCTCTCACGTAAAATCTCATAAGAGGGAGGAAGGGTAAATACCAGCACCGCCTCAGGGCAGTTTTCCTTAACCTGCATAGCTCCCTGCACGTCAATTTCCAATATTACGTCCACACCCTCGTTAAGCTTCTTTTCAACGCTTTCGCGAGGAGTGCCGTAATAGTTTTCGCAAAACTGTGCATGCTCTAAAAAGCCCTTTTCCTCAATACGCTTTTTAAACTCGTCAACTGTCAGGAAAAAGTAGTTAACGCCATGCACTTCGCCCTCACGGGGCTTACGTGTTGTTGCCGAAACCGACAAAAACACCTCAGGATGCTTATCTGTATATTCCTTCACAAGTGTGCCCTTACCCGAGCCTGAAGGGCCTGAAAGCACCAGCAATACTCCTTTTCGCAAAAAACTCACTCCTCTTATTATTCTTCGCCTATAACAATAGTCTGCTTTTCCTCGGTTTCGTTACGTTCATAAATAATGTCCGCAGTGAGTGCCGAAAGAATAACATGTCCCGAGTCAGCCATAATAACGCTTTTTGTTTTTCTGCCGTAGGTGGCATCAATCAGCATACCCTTTTCGCCTGCATCTCGTACAAGCCTTTTAACGGGTGCCGAATCGGGGCTCACTATGCTCACAATTTTTTCGTCGGAAACCATGTTCCCGAAGCCGATGTTTATAAGTTTCATTCTAACACCTCAAAATCCGAGATAAAATCGTTCAGATTGCCGTTTTGTGTGGATGGTGCTGTGCTGACTGCACCGCCCATACGCACAAAATGGTGAGATGGGCGATTTTCTCCGGATTTTTATTCTATGTTTTGAACCTGTTCCCTTAACTTTTCAATCTCCGCCTTAACGTCAATCACGTTTCTGGCAATGGAAAGGTTGTTGCACTTACTGCCGGTGGTATTTATTTCACGGTTCATTTCCTGAATGAGGAAGTCCATCTTACGTCCTATGGGCTCTGTTGCCTTGAACATTTCCCTCATCTGGTCAATGTGGCTCTTTAAGCGTGCAATTTCCTCGTCCACGTTAACCTTGTCTGCAAAAAGAGCAACCTCTGTTAAAAGCCTTGATTCATCATAGGGCACATTGCCCATGATTTCCTTCATTCTTGCTTCAATCTTCGTGCGGTAGTTTGTAACAATCTCGGGAGCATGCTCCTCGATAATGTTTACAATGCTTTCAATCACGTTAAGGTGCTCTGTTAAAACAAGAAGCATGTTATAGCCCTCGTCCTCACGCATTGCAGTGTAAATCTTACCTGCCTCCTCTAAAGCCTCGAGCACAACCCGGGTCATTTCCTCCGCGTCCTCGTCCTCAGAGTCAATAGTCAGAACATCGGGAAGGCGTGCAAGGGTAATTGCATTAACCTCGCCTGAGGTTTCCGTTTCCCCCGCAATTTTGCCAATAGCCTCCTTGTAAGCCTTTGCAAGGCTCACATTAACGTTTACCGCCTTTGTTTCATCCTCGGAGGAATCAATGTTTATATAAACATCAATCTTACCTCTTGAGGTGTATTTTGTTACCTCCTTCTTTACGGGAGCCTCTAAAAAGGAGTAAAGACGGGGCATTTTAACGGAAATATCGCTGTAACGGCTGTTAACGCTTTTAATTTCAACCGTAATCTTTTTTCCTGCATAAAGTGTCTCGGCAGTGCCGTAGCCTGTCATGCTTCTCACTGGTCAATCGCCTCTCCTTCTTCTGTAGCCGCCTTTGTCATTCTTCCTTCAAAGGCTGTAACAAACTCATCGCTGTCAAGCTTTTCGTTTTCAATAAGTGCCTGTGCCACCAAATGGAGCTTTTCAAGGTTTTCACGCAAGAGCTCCTCGCACTTATTGTAGCAGTAATCAATTATGCCCTTAACCTCGGAATCAATAAGTGCCGCTGTTTCGGGAGAATAATTGTTGCCCTGGGAGAAGTCTCTTCCTAAGAACACCTCGTGGTCACCACTTGTAAAGGTCATGGAGCCAAGCTTGTCGCTCATACCGTACTGCATAACCATTTTCCTTGCAAGTGTTGTTGCACGGTCAATATCGCTTGATGCACCTGTGTTTATTTCGTCAAAAATTATTTTTTCTGCAAGTCGGCCGCCCATTAACACAATAATGCTTTCAAGCATTTCTGTCTTGGAAATGTATGCCTTATCTGTGTCGGGAAGGCTTAAGGTAAAGCCGCCTGCACTGCCACGGGGGATAATGGAAACCTGATGCACATTATCCTGAGTGGGAAGAATGTGGGAAAGTATCGCATGACCTGCCTCGTGGTAAGCTGTCTGCTTTTTATCCTTTTCCTTGTTTACCTTATCCTTCTTTTCAGGGCCCATAACAACCTTCAGTATAGCCTCGTCAACCTCGCTCTGACCGATTTTGTCCTTCTTTACTCTCGCCGCCATGATAGCCGCTTCGTTGAGAATGTTTTCAAGGTCAGCACCCGTGAAGCCGTAGGTAGACTTTGCAACCTTCTCTAAGCTCACCGTTTCGTCAAGAGGCTTATTCTGTGCATGAATGTTCAGTATTGCCTCTCTGCCCTTCTGGTCGGGGTAGCCGACTGTCACCTGGCGGTCAAATCTGCCGGGTCTTAAAAGTGCGGGGTCAAGTATATCGGGGCGGTTTGTTGCCGCAATAATTATAATGCCCGAGTTTGTGCCGAAGCCGTCCATCTCAACCAAAAGCTGGTTAAGTGTCTGCTCGCGCTCATCGTGTCCGCCTCCTAAGCCTGCACCACGCTGTCTGCCCACCGCATCAATTTCATCAATAAATATAATTGCAGGAAGGTTTTTCCTTGCCTGTTCAAACAAATCTCTCACTCTGGATGCACCCACGCCTACGAACATTTCAACAAAGTCCGAGCCGCTCATTGAGAAGAAGGGCACACCTGCCTCACCTGCAACAGCCTTTGCAAGTAAGGTTTTACCTGTACCGGGAGGGCCTACAAGAAGCACACCCTTGGGAATTCTCGCACCAAGAGAGGTAAACCTCTTGGGGTCACGAAGGAAGTCAACAATTTCGGAGAGCTCCTTCTTTTCCTCTTCAACACCCGCTACGTCTGCAAAGGTAACTCTCTTTCCGTTTTCATCGGGAGACTTTGCCTTGCTCTTGCCAAAGCCGCTCATGCCCTTGTTTCCGCCCTGTGTCTGACGTAACATAAAGAACCAGCAGGCTCCGAGAATAAGCAGTGTTATAAGTGTGGGCATCAGGGAAATAAGCCAGGATGCCTTTTCGGGCTCAGGTGTGGAAACCTTTAACTTGTCTGCCTTCATCAGCCCGATTACAGTTTCGTTTTCAAGGAAATATCTTCCGGGAGCCTCAATAATCTTTTTCTCGGCTTCCTTGTATTTCACAACAGTCTTGTCACCCTTGAAGGCGATTTCCTTTATACGGCCTTCCTTCACTTCCTTAAGAAGGTTAACGTAAGCACTCTTCTTTATATCGGGTGTGTCTTCAACCACCACGGAAACAGTAAGCTTACCAAGCTTCTGGCGTGTAAGCACGGCTTTGTTGGAAAGAAGTGCCTCACCGGGCATTTGTACAAACCTTACTTCCTTATTCTTGTCGGTATATGCAACCTTACCCTCCATAATGGCAAGCTCTGTCACATTATCTGCCTTAATTTCGCCTGCAAGGTCAATATATGTGACAGTGCCGTCTTTTTCAACGGGTGCAAGCACCTTAAGGGTGCCGTCGTTATACCTTTTAAGCACCTTTTCGTTGCTCATCACAGCATCTGAAGACACATTAAGAAACCTTGTTTCCTTGCTTTTATTGGTATATGCAACCTTAGTGTCCATAAGGACAAGCTCTGTCACACTGCCATCTTCAACATAACCTGCAAATTCAAGGTAAGAAGCATCTTCCCTATAGCTTTCATCCTCAGGCAGGGAATATACCTTAAGCACACCCTCGCCCACAAGCTTGAAAACATCCTTTTCCTTAAGCATTGCCTTAGCGGAAATATCAAGGCTCTTGGAATTGTCATATGTTACCTCAACCCTGCTGTCCGTAAGAACAAGCTCCGAAACCTTACCCTCTTCAATTTCCTGTATAAGGTCCGAATATACGGTTTTCTCAACCTTGGGTGCGGTTTCAAACATACCTGCCACAATAAGCACTACCATAACAAGTGCCATGAGAAAACCTATGTTTTTAAAATTTTTCTTCAATTAACCTGCCTCCTTGGCTTACTTTTCATAGACTTCCGGCTTCAACACGCCTACAAAGGGGAACTGACGGAAGCTGTGGTCATAGTCAAGACCGTAGCCTACTGCAAACTTATTGGGAATATTAAAGCCTATGTACTTGGGATAAAGCTCCACAACTCTTCTTTCGGGCTTATCGAGGAAGGTACAGATTTCAACGCTCTTTGCACCTTCATCAAGAAGTATCTTTGTAACAGCGTCAAGTGTTCTGCCCGTGTCAACAATATCTTCAACAATAAGGATATCCTTATCCTTTACGTTAAAGCCCTTACCCTTAATTATGTCCACTTTTCCTACAGATTCAGTGCCTTCATAGCTTGAGGCAAAAATGCACATTACCTTTGCAGGCACGCTTAATGCTCTTATAATGTCTGCCGCAAACATAAAGCTGCCCGTAAGAACAGTAAGCACACAAACCTCTCTGCCTTCATAGTCACGGCTTATTTCTTCGCCCAGCTCCTTAACTCTTGCCTTAATCTGTTCCTCACTTACAAGGATTTCTTCGATAACATCTGTTATCAAGCCGTTTTTCTGTTCCATAGTTTCCTCACCTTCTGCTGATTATTCAGCTCTTTTGTATTCAGCCGATAAAATTATTTTTGTGGTTTCGTCGGGCAGGTAATTTTTTGTTTTCCTTATGCCCGGTATGAACAGAATTTCATTTCCCATTGCAAGCATTGAAATTCTATCACGAATTTGAGTCGGAATTTTTAAATCAATGAAAACTTTTTTTAACTTTTTTGTGCCCTGCATCCCAAAAGGCGAAATAAAATCCCCCTCATGCCTGCACCTTACCGAAACACCCTCTGTGAGCTTTTCGGCATCTAAAAGTATCATCATTTTATTATCTCTTATTTTTTCTGTTTTGTCAACTGTTTTTATGCTCCAGATGCCCCCAAAAGCCTTTATTTCAAGGCTTTCTCCAATGGGCACAGGGTATGGAGCAAATTCATCAGCCGTATTTTCTTCGGGCATTTTATAAACATCTCCGTAGCTTGCCGTAAGCCTCACTCCGTCGCCCATGTCATAAACCTTGCCCGTTTCACCCTGCACTGCATCCTTTACAATGCAGATTTTTGTAAAATCAATATCCCTGACGCCCCAATATTCAAGTGCTTTAATAACAACACGCCTTTTAAGGCTCTCGTGAAGGGAAGCGAATTTTTCGCATTTTATAACACCCTCACAAAAAGCACCGGACTCTCTTGCCATAGCATCAAGGCAGTCCTCGTCAATTTTTATAATTTCCGAAGCATCGGCAATTTTTTCCGTTGCACCGGGAAATTGCTCTTCAATTTCCTTTAAAATTATATTCCTTATTCTGTTACGGGAATAGGTGCAGTCCTTATTCGTAGCATCCTCACGCCAACCAATGCCCCTGCCTTCAAGGAAGGCTTCTATAGTCTTTTTCGGCACGTCCAGCATGGGGCGGATTATATTATCCCTTTTATAGGGAATGCCTCTTAACCCCTTAAGCCCGCTTCCGCGGAAAAGGTTAAAAAGCACCGTTTCCGCATTGTCGTTTTTATGGTGCCCCGTTGCAATCTTTGCTCCGCCCAATTCCTCTGCCACAAGGTTAAAGAATCGGTATCTCTCTATCCGCCCTGCCTCCTCCTCACCTATGTGAGCCTGTGCGGCAATGGATGGAATATCAAGCTTTCTGTAAAAAAGCCTTACTCCAAGCCTCCGGCAGAAATCCTTCACAAAAAGGTAATCGCCCTCTGCAGCATCGCCTCTTATGGAGTGGTTTAAGTGGGCTGCAACAACTTCAATTCCCAAATCATCTTTTAATGCATAAAGTGCACAAAGCAGAGCCATGGAATCTGCACCTCCGCTGAGTGCGCATATCACCTTGTCCCCTGCTTTGAGCATGCTATTCTCTTTTATTGTTTTAAGTACTCTTGTAAGCACTTTTTCACCTAATTTCTGTTATCCAGATTCATAAACTTTGTATATTCGCCTCTCCATGCCAGGTTTATAACGCCCTGAGAGCCTCCGCGGTGCTTTGCAACAATACATTCAACAATGTTACTCTTTTCCGCATTGGGGTCATCTGCAGCTGTGTCGGGGTTATACAAAAGCATAACAATATCTGCGTCCTGCTCGATAGAGCCACTTTCACGAAGGTCGCTTACCTGGGGGCGTTTGTCCTTTCTGCCCTCGCTGAGACGGTTAAGCTGTGAAAGTGTAATAACAGGCACCTCTAATTCCTTTGCCATAATCTTCAGTGCACGGGAAATTTCTGCAACTGCCTGAGCACGGTTGTCGCTGCCGCCCTTTGTTTCCATCAGCTGTAAATAGTCCACAACAACCAAACCAAGGTTTTTCTCAAGCTTCAGCCTTCTGCACTTTGCCCTTATTTCCGAAATGGAAATATCCGAAGTGTCGTCAATGTAAATAGGTGCCGACATAACACCGCTCAGGCAATGTGCAATTTTTGCCATGTCGGGTGCATCAAGTGCACCAATACGCATCTTTTCGCTTGAAACAAGTGCCTCACTTGACAAAACTCTGTTTACAAGCTCTTCCTTGCTCATTTCCAGGCTGAATATAGCCACGGGAATTTTATGCCTTATTGCCGCATGCTCGGCAATGTTTAATGCAAAAGAGGTTTTACCAACACCGGGACGTGCCGCCACAATTACCAGTGCACCCTTCTGAAGTCCTGCTGTAAGTGTGTCAAGGTCCTTGAAGCCCGTGGGTACACCGGTGATGTTTTCGCCCTTTTTACGCCTTTCTTCAATCTGTGCAAGGGCACTCTTTGTAACCTCACTTATATGATAAAAGCCCTTCTGCCCCTGCTTGTCAAGTATGTTGAATATAAGCTGTTCGCTTTCGTCAAGTATGTGCTCAACCTCGTCCTCGTCACGTGTTGCAATGTCAACAACCCTGCTTGCAGCACCAATTAAGCGTCGCAGTATGCTCTTATCCTTCACTATGTTCATGTAGTGCTCTAAATTTTCTGTACTGAGCACGTTCTGCACAATGCCCGAAATGTAGCCAATACCGCCAACAGAGTCAATCTTTGAGCCCAGTTCGTCCGAAAGAGTAACTATATCCACAGGTGTAGCCGACTCAAAAAGCGAGGTTATGGCGTTAAAAATAGTCTGATGTGCCGCCGTATAAAAATCCTCTGTGTCAAGCTTTTCAACGCAGGTGTTAAGTGCCTTATCGTCAAATATCATACTGCCTAAAACAGCCTGCTCTGCTTCTATGTTGTAGGGCATGCTTTTCCCGGGCGGAAGCTCAATGGCTCTTTCCCTTTCTCTCATAAGGTCCCCTCCTTTTTATTAAAAATCCTTTTCGGGAGGAGTTTTACTCCGATACAACTTCTACTGTAATCTTTGCACTGATTTCGGGATAAACCTTAATTTCAACCTCGTGTGAACCGATTGTCTTAATACCGTCGGGAAGCTGAACCTTTCTCTTGTCAACAACAACGTGAAGCTGATACTTAATGGCCTCAGCCACGTTCTGGTTTGTAATTTTACCGAAAAGCTTGCCGTTGTCCCCTGCCTTGGAGGCAATAGTTACCTTACCGCCCTCAAGCTTGCCTGCTGTTTCCTTTGCAGCTAAAATTTCCTGCTCCTTATGGTAAGCCATAGCTTCGTTTTTACCCTTAACCTCGTTTAAAGCACCCTTTGTTGCTTCCTTTGCAAGACCCTTTGGTAAAAGGAAGTTGCGGGCATATCCGTCGCTTGCCTCCACAACCTGACCCTTCTTACCGTGTCCCTTTACATCTGCAAGTAATACTACCTTCATAATTTATCTTCCTTTCTATTTTTCACTTAAAACGCTGTCGATGGCAGTCTTTAAAAGATACAATGCCTCGTCCATGTCCTTGCAGTCAAGCTGTGCCGCACCTGCAAGCATATGACCTCCGCCACCTAATTTTTCTGCAATAAGCTGCACGTTCACGTCGCCGTAGCTTCTGCAGCTTACCGATATAACCCCATCTACGGGAGCAAGCACGAAGGATGCAACCACATCCTCAATTTCAAGCATGTCGTTTGCCGCCTTGGCTATAACCTCCTGCTTTATGCCCTCATCGTAAGCTGTGCCAATGGCAAACTTTCCTTCGTACATCTGCATACCTGTCACAATGCCGCTTCTCTGGCTGTAATTTTCAATGCTTTCACGGAAGCTCTTTCTAACCCTTAAGGTGTCGGCACCAAGCCTCTTGAGATATGCCGCCGCCTCTAAGGTTCTTACGCCCGTTTTATAAATAAAGTTATTTGTATCAATAAGCACCCCTGCATACATTGCCTCGGCAATTTCCGCATTTATACCGCCTCTGCCTATATACTGAAGCATTTCCGCCACCATTTCGCAGCTGGAGGAGGCAAAAGGCTCGTGATAGAGAAGGTCGGTGTTTGAAATAAAGTCCTCGCTTCGTCTGTGGTGGTCAATAAGTACCACCTGCTGAGCCTCGTCAAGTATTTCCGGCGATGCCACAAGGCTTCTTCTGTGTGTGTCGCACACAATAACAAGGGTTTTAGGTCTCATAAGCTCCCTTGCCTGCATTCTGTTCACAAAAAGCCCTATATGTGTCTGGTTACTTTCAAAGCTCTTCAAAAGTGCCTTCACCGTGGTGTCATAGGTTTCAAGAAGCACCTTTGCCTGCTTACCGTGAGCCATTGCAATACAAGCCAGTGCCACGGAAGCACCGAAGGAGTCCGCATCGGCATTTGTATGCCCCATAACAATAACGTTGTCACTTTCTTCAATAAGGCCAAGCATTGCAAGAGCCTTTACTCTTACCTTAACCTTTGTTCTCTTTTCTGTTTCACGGTTTTTACCGCCATAGTAGGAGAAGTCGCCACCGTCCTTGATAACCGCCTGGTCGCCGCCACGGCCAAGTGCCATATCAAGGGCAGTTTTTGCAAAAACGTCAATCTCGTTTATGTCCTCTCCGCCTATACCAACGCCAATACTCAGCGTAGGCTCAATCACACTGCCTGCACCTCTTGTTTTGGCTTTTTCCAGTATGTCAAACTTTTCGCTCTTTATTTCATCAAGCTTTTCCGAGCTGAAAAGGCACATATATCTGCCCTTTTCCACGTGTCTCACACTACCGCCCAGGCTCTTTACCCAGTCAAAAATAAGTGCTTCAATTTCCTTTTCCGCCTCGTAGGAAACATCGTCGCCCTCTTCTGTCAAAAGCTCGTCGTAGTTGTCAATAAGAACATGCATAATAACTGTTCTTATGTCGCTTGCCTTTTTCTTGTAATACTCAAGCTCTGTTATATCCTTCAAGGTTATAACAAAGGCACTGTCCGATATGTTTTCAGCCTTAAAGGGCACATTTGTCAGTAAATAGCACTTGTCGCCGTGGTCAATACGGCACTCTGCACCGCTTTCCATTTTACTTAAAAGGTCCATGGTAATTGCAGGCATGTGCTCTGTTATGCCGTCATGCATTGTAACTGTGGGGCATATGGCGTCAAAGGCCTCATTCCACCAGTTGATTTTGCCGTCTGTGCCAACAGAAATCATTGCAATTGTAACGCCCTTTGTCAAATCAAACTTGTCGTTAACGTCTGCCATGGAGGAATAGTATTTCACCGTCTCATTAAGAGCCTTTTTTTCCTCATTAAGCTTCACCGTAAAGGTTATAACCGAAACAATCAGAAGCATAAGCCCCACAAAAATATTGTAAAAGCAAATGCCTATTGCACAAAGTGCAACCAGTAAACAATACAAGAACAGTCCGTTTTTCAATATTAAATTAAAAATTCCGTTTTTCTTATTCATTGTTACCCCTCATAAAACATACATATACATAGTGTATTATATAACAAATATTTGGTTTTGTACAGCATTTTTTTATAAAAGGAGTCCTTCCGTGAACGAAAATATAAACCGTGCCTCCACCTTCCGCCATAAAGAGGTTATCGACATATCAACGGGTGAGCGTTTAGGCTTCATGACCGATATCGACGTAAACCTTTCCACGGGCAGGGTCAACGCCATTATTATTCCGGGCAAACGCCGTTTTTTCGGCTTTCTCCCTCCCGAGGAGGATATTGTTATAGAATGGCACCGCATCAAAAAAATCGGCGACGACATAATCCTTGTCGCCACCGAAACCGAATCGTAGGGGGCGATGCCCCATCAAAAAAGGGATTTTGCCTCCGCAAAATCCCTTCCTTAATTGCTCATTGCTAATTGCCCAAAGCCTCTCCGAGGCTTTGAAGCGCCTCTTCTGCAATTGCAAGATAGCGTTCCTTTTTGTTCTTAATTCGTCCCACGTGGTGCTCTATAATGCCGAAATTGGCGTTCATAGGCTGGAATCTGCCCTTCACGGCACCAACGGTAATGTAATTACTAAGTGCTCCCGTAACGGTAGAGGTTGGAAGCACCAATTCTTCCTCGCCCTTCATTGCCTTTGCAGCGTTCATGCCTGCCATAAGCCCGCTTACCGCACTTTCAACATAGCCTTCAACGCCCGTTATCTGCCCTGCAAAGTAAACTTTGGGGTAGTTTATCATACCAAAGGTTGCCTTTAAAACCTCGGGCGAATTTATATATGTGTTATGGTGCATAACACCCAGGCGTAAAAAGTTTGCATTCTCTAAACCGGGTATCATGGAAAAAACCCTCTTCTGCTCCCCGAACTTCAAATTTGTCTGGAAGCCTACCATGTTGAACATTGTGCCCTCGGTGTTATCCTGCCTCAACTGCACAACAGCGTAAGGCTCTCTGCCTGTTTTGGGGTCGGGCAAGCCCTTGGGCTTTAAGGGACCAAAGCGGAGAGTGTCTACCCCACGGGATGCCATGATTTCAACGGGCATACAGCCCTCGAAAACGTTTGGCTTGTCAATATCCTCGTGAAGAGGTGCACGTTCTGCATTTATAAGTGCCTCGTAGAATGCCGTATACTCGTCCTTGTCCATAGGGCAGTTTATATAGTCTGCCGTGCCCTTGCCGTAGCGTGCACTTTTGTAAACCTTGTCAAAGTCAATGCTTTCCGTTTCAATAACCGGTGCCGCCGCATCGTAGAAGGACAAGTACTCTGCCCCCGTAAGGCGTGCTATTGCATCACAAAGAGAGCCGTGTGTCAAAGGCCCCGATGCAACAATTGTGTACTCGTCGGGGTTTATATCCCCTACAAGCTCATTTATAATCTCAATGTTTTCGTGCTCACGTATCCTTTTTGTAACCAGAGCTGCAAACTTGTCGCGGTCAACAGCCAGTGCACCGCCTGCAGGCACGCTTGTTTCATCGGCACAAGCTATAACAAGAGAGCCCATACGGCGCATTTCCTCCTTTAAAAGACCGCAGGCATTATCAAGCCCTGCACCCTTTAAGGAGTTTGAGCACACAAGCTCACACAAGTCGGGGTTTGTATGTGCAGGAGAAAACTGAACAGGCTTCATTTCGTAAAGCTTTACCTTTACCCCACGCTGTGCCGCCTGCCACGCCGCTTCACAGCCGGCGAGGCCTCCGCCTATAATTTTAAGCTCTGCCATTTTCTCCACCTCTTTTACTCTTCTGTCTTTTTGTTTTTGTTGGAACTGCACTCAGCATTTGAGCAGGTTGTTATACTGCCCTTTTTGAAGTACTTTTTAACCATCACCGAGCCACAGATGGGGCAGGGTGTTTTAATGGGCTGATCCCACAGTAAAAAGTCACACTTGGGTGCATTTTCGCAGGTAAAGAACTTTTTGCCCTTCTTGCTCTTTCTTTCCACAATCCTTGCCTTGCACTTGGGGCATTCAACGCCAGTGTCCTTAATGATGGGCTTTGTGTTCTTGCATTCGGGGAAGCCGGGGCAAGCCAAGAACTTACCGAACTTACTTACCTTAATAACCATGTGTCTGCCGCACTTGTCGCAAACCTCTTCGGAAACCTCGTCTGCTATTTTAACCTTGTCAATGTTCTTTTCTGCATTTTCAAGGGTTGCCTTAAAGGGGTTATAGAACTCCTCAAGAAGGTCAACCCAGTCTCTCTTGCCTTCTTCAACCTTGTCAAGCTCAGCTTCCATTTCAGCTGTAAACTCAGCATCAACAATGCTTTCAAAGTTTGCCTGCATAATGTCGTTTACAATACAGCCCAAATCTGTAGGCTTAAGCATCTTTTTCTCACGTGCCACATATCCACGGCCTATAATTGTTGTAATTGTAGGTGTGTAGGTGCTGGGTCTGCCTATGCCTGCATCCTTCATTGCCTCAATAAGGCTCGCTTCAGTAAAGCGTGCAGGAGGCTCTGTAAAATGCTGGTCGGGTGTAATTTCGCTTAAAAGAAGCTTCTGACCTTCAGTAAGCTTTAAGAGCTTCTTTGAGTCCTTCTCAACCTGAGTGTCGCTGCCTTCAATGTAAACTGCACGGTAGCCCAAAAACTTTATTGCACTTCCCGATGCCTTGAAGGTTACACCGCCCGATGTAATATCTGCCGCAACAGTATCGTAAACCGCACTTGTCATCTGGCAGGCAATAAACCTTTCCCATATAAGCTTATAGAGCTTATACTGGTCAGCTGTTACGCTTTTCTGTATCATATCTGGTGTAATTGTACAGTCTGTGGGTCGGATTGCTTCGTGTGCATCCTGAGCATCCTTGCCCGTGCGGTAATAATTGGGCTTTACGGGCAGGTATTCTCTGCCGTACTTTTCGTCAATAAAGCTCCTTACCATACCGAGTGCTTCTTCGGAAATTCGCATAGAGTCTGTTCTCATATATGTTATAAGACCCATGGGACCCTTGCCGGGCACTGTAACGCCCTCATAAAGAGCCTGAGCCGCACTCATTGTTCTCTGTGAGGTAAAGCCAATCTTACGGCTTGCATCCTGGAGAAGAGTGCTTGTTGTAAAGGGAGGAAGCGGATGCTTCTTCTTTTCCGTATAGGTTGCCTTTGTAACCGTATACTCATTATCCTTTACAATCTTAAGAATATTTTCAGCATCTTTTTCGTTTGTAATTTCCTTTTTCTTGCCGTTTATGCCGTGGTAGCGTGCTTCAAAGGGATGCTTGCCCTTTTCGTCTGTAAGGGTAGCGGTAATTGTCCAGTATTCCTTGGGAATAAAGTTTTCAATTTCCTTTTCTCTGTCCACAATCATTTTTGTAACAGCACTCTGCACTCTGCCTGCACTAAGACCTCTTTTTACCTTTTTCCACAAAATGGGGCTTATTTTATAGCCCACAATGCGGTCAAGAACTCTTCTTGCCTGCTGTGAATTAACAAGGTCAACGTCAATGCTTCTGGGGCTCTTCAAGGATGCCACCACCGCCGACTTTGTAACCTCGTTAAAGGTAATACGGCATTTTGACTTTTCGTCAAGCTCTAAAAGCTGTGCCAAGTGCCAGCTTATAGCCTCACCCTCACGGTCAGGGTCGGCTGCCAGATAAATTTTATCGGCACTTTTTGCCGCTTTTTTCATTTTTGCAATAAGGTCGCCTTTGCCTCTTATTGTGATGTACTTAGGCTCAAAGCCATCCTCAACATCAACGCCAAGGGTGCTTTTGGGCAAATCCCTCACGTGACCTACAGATGCCATAACCGTGTAGTTCTTGCCCAGATATTTATTTATGCTTTTCGCTTTTGCAGGCGACTCCACTATAACAAGACTTTTTGCCATTTTCTGATCCCCTCTGTTTAGTTGTTCAATTTATATTTATTTCTGAAAGCAAGCTTTATTATGCCCTTTATTTCCATAATTGTCAAGACCGAAGTTAACCGGCTTGCCTCCATCTGGGTATATTCAAGTATTTCTTCATAGGTTTCTTTGCCCGTTTTTATGGCATTTACCACGCTTTTTTCAAAGGGAGACAAATGTTCATTTTCGTCCTTTTCTTTCTCTTCGGGCAAAGCTTCGGGTACAACCTCTTCCTCAGCCTCTTCCCCGAAATTATCCTTCAGGCGGAATTTTTCGGGCACTCTGTCCATCATTTCGTACAAAATGTCGCTTCCCGATAAGGCAAAGGATGCACCATCACGTAAAAGTGCATTTGTGCCTGCACTGTTGGGGCTGTCAATGTTACCGGGCACCGCAAAAACAACCTTCCCCTGCTCTAAAGCATGTGATGCAGATATAAGTGCACCGCTTCTCTGTGCCGCTTCAACAATTGTAACCGAGTCGCTCAAAGCTGTCATAACACGGTTTCTCACAGGGAAGTTTTCCTTCAGGGGCCCCATCCCCATGGGAAATTCCGACACTATAAGACCACCCTTTGCAACAAGTGAGGCAAAAAGCTCCGCATTTTCCTTCGGGTAGTCAACATCAATACCCGTACCTATAACAACAATAACGTTTCCGCCCTGCCTCATAGCACCTCTTATTGCCGCAGTGTCAATACCTCTTGCACCGCCGGAGACAATGCAAACGCCGTTGTCTGCAAGCTCGTGTGCAAAATTTGCCGCAACGTTCATGCCGTAGGGCGTAGCCTCTCTGCTTCCCACAATTGTTGCCTTAATAGGGTACTCAAGAAGCTTTTTATTGCCCCTTGTGAATAAATATGGCGGAGGATATGCAATATTCCTCAATTCCTCAGGGTATTCCTTATCAATATATGTAACAAGAGAGTAGCCTGAGCGTATTGCCTTCTCCAGGCTGTTACAAAGCAAACTTGCTTCCTCGCCCGTAAAATCAACGCTCTTCTTTTTCTTGTCAAAGTCCTTTGCTAAGGCTCTCATCTTTTTATTCGTTCTGTTTTTTGCCGAAAGAAGTATCCATGCAAGCTTGTTTTCCATTTTTTCAGCCCTCTTTATAGGTTTTATTCTGCCTTACAAATTCATACATCATAACAGTGCCTGCTGTGGAGGCGTTAAGGCTTTCCGCACCGCCAAGCATAGGTATTGTAACCTTCACGTCGCACCTTTTTATTGTGTCTTCTGTAAGCCCGTTACCTTCGTTACCTATAAAAACAGCCACATTCCCCGTCATGTCCGCCTCAAAAATCGGCTGTGAATTTTCAGTAAGTGCACCTGCAACGGATTTAATTGCATTGCTCTTTAAAAACCCGAAAACAGAGTCAACATTCTTATTTCTTACAACCTTTACGGAAAATAAGCTTCCCATAAGGCTTCTTGTAACCTTGGGGTTATAAATGTCAACACAGCCCTTTGTCATAATAACAGCCTTTGCCCCTGCCGCATCGGCACTTCTTATAATTGTGCCTGCATTACCCGGGTCCTGCAAATTCTCACAAACAACAATAAGGCTCTTTCCCGAAAGGTCAATGTCTGAAAAGCTCAATTCCTCCATACGGCATATTGCCATAACGCCCTGAGGTGTTACAGTATCGGAAACATAGTCAAAAATCCTGGGTGCTAAGGTGTACATCTTCACACCCTTTAAAACTGAAAGGTCATAACTGCATCTGTCGCTTACAAGAATAAATTCAACTTTTGCACCCTTCTTTATTGCATCGCACACATTTCTGTAGCCCTCTATTATAAATAAGCCTTCCTTGTCTCTGCCCTGCTTTGTTGTAAGGCTTTTTGCCAGCTTTACATATTTATTGTCTCTGCTTGTAATTAAACTTTCCATAAATCTTCCTCCCACCCATAAGGGCTGATTGAGTTTAGATAAAATATACTCGCACCCATAAGGGCTGATTGAGTTTAGATAAAATATACTCGCACCCATAAGGGCTGATTGAGTTTAGATGCACAATGAATCAAACTCAGGAGGATGCAACACCTTGCATCCGACCGTTGCCCGACGGCGTACACAGGTACGCCGAGCGGTGAGTTTGGTTCATAGCTCAAAGGCATACAATATGAAAGAAATCCGCAATGAATTGCGGATTTCTACATATTTGCTTCTTTATAATTGTCGCCTTTGAGCGGTGTGCGCTAAAGGCAACAGCCCATTCTTACAGAGCAGCCTTAGCTGTCTCTACAAGCTTTGTGAATGCAGCAGCATCGTTGATAGCGATTTCGGAAAGCATTTTTCTGTTGATTTCAACATTAGCCTTCTTTAAACCGTTCATGAATCTGGAATAGTTAATACCATTCATCTTGCATGCAGCGCTGATTCTTGTGATCCAGAGCTTTCTGAAATCTCTCTTCTTAAGCTTTCTACCTACATAAGCATAGCTCATGGACTTCATAACAGCCTGGTTTGCTGTTCTGTAAAGCTTACTCTTACCGCCACGGTAACCCTTAGCAAGCTTTAAAACTTTTTTATGATGTTTTCTGGTGTTAAGTGCACCCTTTACTCTAGCCATTAGTTAATCCTCCTATCAATTATTTGTAAGGTATAAGCTTCTTGATAACTTTTGCGTTAGGAACGGAAGCATAGCTTACCTTTCTGAGTCTTCTCTTTCTCTTAGTGTCCTTCTTATTAAGGATGTGGCTCTTAAAAGCCTTTGCTCTCTTTACCTTGCCGCTCTTAGTAAGACTGAAGCGCTTAGCAGCAGCTCTGTGTGTCTTTATTTTAGGCATAATACCTCTCCTCTCATAATCTTGTGATTTATTTATTCACGCCTAAGCGTAAAAACCTTATTTCTTAGGCGATAAGAACATCGCCATGTTTCTGCCTTCAAGCTTGGGCTTCTTGTCAACAATACCAACCTCGCCGCAGCCTTCAGCGAACTTATTGAGAAGCTCTTCACCAACAGCACTGTGGTGAACCTCTCTTCCGCGGAAACGAACTGTTACCTTGACCTTGTCGCCGCCCTTTAAGAACTTAACGGCATTTCTGAGTTTTGTTTCAAAATCGTGTGTATCAATGGAAGGTGAAAGTCTTACTTCCTTTGTGTCAACTACCTTCTGGTTCTTACGGTTTTCCTTTTCTCTCTTAGCTTCTTCGAACTTGAACTTACCGTAGTCCATAATTTTGCAGGTAGGAGGAACAGCCTTAGGCGCAATAAGCGCAAGATCCATGTTTTCCTTTGCAGCAACCTCTAAAGCATCCTTAATGGGCATAATGCCAAGCTGACTGCCGTCCTTGCCTATTACTCTGACTTCCTTTTCACGAATTTCTTCGTTTATCAACAATTCCTTACTGATAAAAAACACCTCCGAAAATTTCTGAACAAAACAAAAAATACGATGAAAACCCACTTTCACCGCACTCAAATAAATTTACCGGTACTTTTCCGGTTACATTATTAACCCCGTCCGCGTTTTGCTCGAGGTGAGAAGCGGTTACTTCTGCTTTATTCCCGTATATATTAGCACACCTTCAGCCCCTTGTCAATACCTTTTTAAAAAAAAATTCCGAACCCTGCCATTTTAATTTTTTATTGCATTTCCCGCTATACTGTTATATAATATGTACAATTATAACTTTACTCCGAAAGGATGGTAAATATGAACAAGGAACTTTTATCAATACTTGAAAAAAACAGCCGTATCACTCCCGCCGAAATCGCCGTAATGCTGGGCACAACAGAGGATAGTGTAAGGGCAGAAATAAAGGAGCTTGAGGAGAGCAAAATTATCCTTGGCTACCGCACCCTCATTAACTGGGAGCATGTTGAAAAGGATACAATCAAGGCTTATATCGAGCTTAAGATAACACCTCAGGCAGCAAAGGGCTTTGACCGTGTTGCTGAAAAAATTTATACCTACCCCCAGGTTAAGAGCCTCACTTTAATGAGTGGTGCATACGACCTTCTTTTGGAGGTTGAGGGCGAAACACTCCGTGATGTGGCAATGTTCGTTTCCGAAAAGCTTTCACAGATGGACTCTGTAACAGCCACAACAACACACTTCGTTTTAAAAACCTATAAGAAAGAAAACGTTATTTTTGAACATCCCGAAAAGGATCCCAGAGAGGTTATTACATTATGATAAATTACGATAACATTCTGTCAAAAACCGCTTCTGACATTCCCCCTTCGGGAATAAGAAAGTTTTTTGACATAGTTTCAGAAATGAAAGATGCCATCAGTTTAGGCGTTGGTGAGCCCGACTTTATAACACCCTGGCCCATCCGCGAGGCAGGCATCGAATCCCTTGAAAAGGGCAGAACCCACTATACCTCCAATGCAGGTACATTGGAACTACGAGAAGAAATTTCACGCTATTCCAAGCGTAAATACAACCTTGACTATGACCCCAAAGATGAAATCATAGTTACAGTAGGCGGCAGCGAAGCTATCGACATCACCCTCCGTGCTCTTATAAACCCCGGCGACGAGGTTTTAATTCCTGAGCCCAGCTTTGTATGCTATAAGCCCTGCACCTCCCTTGCAGGCGGTGTGCCTGTACCCATCGTAACAGAAGAGAAGGACAATTTCCGTTTAACAAAGGAAAAGCTTTTAGAGAAAATCACAGACAAAACAAAGGTTTTAATTCTCCCCTTCCCCAATAACCCCACCGGTGCTATTATGGAAAAGGAGGATTTAGAGGAAATCGCCTCTGTTCTCCGTGACACAAATATCATGGTTTTGTCCGACGAAATCTATTCCGAGCTTACATACAACAATAAAAAGCACGTTTCCTTTGCCTCTATCGACGGCATGAGGGAAAGAACAGTTACCATCAACGGCTTTAGTAAGGCATTTGCCATGACAGGCTGGAGATTGGGCTACGCCATGGCTCCCGAGCCCATTTGCAAGGTTATGTACAAAATCCATCAGTATGCAATCATGTGTGCTCCCACAACAAGCCAGGCGGCTGCTGTGCAGGCACTTAAAAACTGTGACAAAGACGTTGAAAACATGTGTAAGGAATATAATCAGCGTCGAAGGATACTTGTTGACGGGTTCAGGAAAATGGGTCTTTCCTGCTTTGAGCCCGAGGGTGCATTTTACGTGTTCCCCAACATTTCCTCCCTTGGCTATTCAAGCGAGGACTTTGCAAAGAAGCTTTTAGAGGAAGAAAAGGTTGCAGTGGTACCGGGCACCGCATTCGGTGAATGTGGCGAAGGCTTTGTACGTTGCAGCTATGCTTACAGTATCGAAAGCATTATGGAAGCCTTAAAGCGTATCGGTCACTTTGTTGAAAGACATAAAAACAAGGGGCTGTAAAAATCGTCCAGACCGCCAAAAGGCGAAAGTACGAGTTTGAGAAGCTCCAGAATATCTTGAAAAAGTTCAAACTTTTCATCAATGTAGAAAACCCTCACGTTCTGTGAGGGTTTTCTGTGATTTTATGCCTTTTGGCTATCGGCAAACCTCACCGCTCGACGTACCCATGTACGTCGTCGGGCAGGGGCAACTGCGGGGCGGACACCGCAGTTGCCTTCGGTTTGTCAATTCTGAACAATTTTTTCTACCCCCTTAAACACAGAAAAAGCCTTGTTTCGTAAAACAAGGCTTTTTTTGTTTACTCTTTAACCGTTTTTACCGTCCATCTCTGTCCTTCTGCCCCTTTTTCCCTCTGGCAGAAATGAGAGTCCTCATAGGTAAGGTACAAGTTTGAATTTGCACTTCTTATAAGATAGCTTCCGTCTATCTCCTTTTCAAAAAACCACTTCTGGTTGTCACCATAGGTTTTTTTGTAATCTATCACCCATGCACCCGACTCCTTACTTCCGCCGGATACATCAAGTGTACGAACCTCCTGCCCGTCCTCTCTGGCAGTATTTACAAGACAGCTTCCTTCCATGTTGTACTCAAGCATCCATTTCTGGTTTTCCGTGCCCTTGTACTTCTCGGCACGAAGCCCGCCCTCTTTATCATAGGTAAGTGCAAGTACCGTGCCCTTGATTGTCAGTATCTTCGGAAGAGGGTTGTATTCCTCTAAAACTACTTCCATGCCTTCTTCGGGATTTTCTTCATTTTCAATATCCTTCACATCACCCTCGCTTACCATAATCCAGCTTATTACAGGGTCAAGCTGTCTCTCCACTGACTTTTCGTCACGCACCGAGGAAACCGTTATTTCGCCATTTTCCGCTTCAACACCCTTTATGAGGAACACTCTGTAGCCACCCTCTGTGTTGTAGCCGTCAACAACGTTTTCTCCGTTTATCAGAAAGTCTAAATATCTGCCCTTTTCACCCCATGGGTCTTTAACGCCGATAAATACCGAATATTCCTTATCCGCTTCAACCTCCATACGGTAGGTTATGCCCTTTCCGATGTTCTCCTCACCGCCTTCGGAATAATCGTATCGTACAGAGCTTTCCATACGGGCGTTTCCAAGGTGCCCTGCTTCATTGTCAGCAGTATAGCCCCAGCTCTTTCCCGTTTTTTCATCAACGCCGTATTCCTTGTCGGGGGAGGAATTAAAGGTGTTCTGTGCTATAAAACTGAAATCCTCTCCGTTTTCAGAACCGCAGTCCACAAAATAAATCAGTTTTTCGGGAACAGAGTAAACCTCTGCCTCGGTTTTGAGCTTGCTGTTCTCCACAATTCCCGTAACCTTATAATGCCCGGGGTAATTCATATGAGGTATCTGCCATGTAACCTCTCGTTCTTCTTCACCCTCTGAATTTATAAGCTTCACTTTTTCGGGGAGCTTTACCTCTTCTCCGTACAAAGCCCTCGTGTCCTCAGGCTTTATAACAGTGCTTCCCACATCCTCCAGCTTCCACTCATCAATCCATTCAATCCTTATTTCACCGTCAGGCTGAATTTGTATGGGAAGCCATATGCTTCCGCTTTCCGAGTGGTGGTCAGGTCTCCATATGTCTGCCATAAATATAAAGTGACCCTTTTTGCTGTCAAGAGGCATAACCCAATGGCTCTGTCCGCCGAAGGTTATATGGGCATTCTCTCCCACGCAGGGGTTGCCGTGCTGTGTCCAGGGGCCCGTAGGT